>JAZUQF010000180.1:0-3689 GCA_045605545.1 Lysinibacillus sp. | reverse complement strand
TCGCCTTCAAATGCTGGAGAATTTCAAGGCCGTTCATCCCTGGAATTTTCATATCCAGCAGTACGCAGTCGACCGGCTCTTCCTCGACAATCTTCAATGCCTCCATGCCGTTTGCGGCTAGCAGCGGCGTGTACCCTTCTTTCTTAAACACTTCATTTAATAAAAGTCTAATGCCTGGTTGATCATCGATAATCAAGATTTTTCTCATATTTGATTTTCTCCTCGGCTTAGTATAACGTAATATATTCTTTGCCATTTCCATAATTCCTGCCAACATACTGGCAATTTTCACGTTTTGCAATTTAAATATCCTAAAACTATAATAAAGTGGAGGTGGAACTATGTCGAAAATTTTAACTACCCAGATGACGGGACTATTGCAGCGCATCCAAACGAGTGAAGAAGAGGCTATGGAAGATACAGCCCGATTGCTTGCCCAGGCCGGCATCGGACAGGGCAATGTATACTTTGCCTGCTTCGGGGAGATGAAGGGAATAGAGATGAACGCCCTGTACGGGGCAGCACCGTTCCTAAAGGCGGTGCCATGGTCTCCGGAGGCCGCCATTACTGAAGCGGACCGCGTCATCATCTTCACACGCAGCTGCAAGGATGAAGAAGCACTCGCACTCGCGCAGAGGCTGTATGATGAATTCATCCCATTCGCCGCCGTCGCCAGCGAACCGGCAGGCGATGACAATGAATTGAGCGAACTCGCCTACACCTATATCAGCATGAAAATCCGCGGGGGCATCCTTCCCCATCCATCCAAGCTCGCAGAACGCATCGTATTCCCACATATGATGGCGGCATTATTCATTTATGAAGCAATTAAGATGGAGTATGACGAGATGGTGTCAGGTGACGAGGAAGATGAAGAACCACCTGCTTCCCCGTTTGCCTAGGGACTCCGCCCGTTGACTGCAACCATACATTGGACAAGAAAAAAGGCGCACTCTACCTTGATAGAGTGCTCCTTTTTCTTTTTACTTCCGGTTATTGAATGCCGCACCTACAAACTCGCGGAATAGCGGTTGCGGGCGTTGCGGACGAGATACAAGCTCCGGATGGAACTGGCCTGCGATGAAGAATTTCTTCTCTGGCAGCTCGATGATTTCGACAAGCTTGTTGTCAGGAGATACACCTGAGAATACAAGGCCTGCCGCTTCCATTGCCTCACGGTATTCATTGTTGAACTCGTAGCGGTGGCGGTGGCGCTCATAGACAAGCTCTTCTCCGTTGTAGCATGCACGTGCGCGGGAGTCTTCTTTCAATTTACATGGATATAGGCCAAGACGCAGTGTACCACCAAGATCGATATCTTCGGATTGGTCTGGAAGGAAGTCAATGATTGGATATGGCGTGTCTTTATCCAGCTCTGTCGAGTGTGCTCCCTCAAGCCCCAGTACATTACGTGCGTATTCCACTGTCGCCAGCTGCATGCCTAGGCAGATGCCGAAGAATGGCACATCATTTTCACGGGCATAGCGGATCGCTTCAATCTTTCCTTCTACGCCGCGATCCCCGAATCCACCCGGTACGAGAATGCCATCTGCTTGTCCCAGCAGCTCAGCGACATTGTCCGCCGTTACATCCTCTGCGTTTACCCAGTCGATTTCGATTTCTGAATCATATGCGTAGCCTGCATGCTTCAGTGCTTCAGCCACGGAAATGTAGGCATCCTGTAGCTCTACATATTTCCCTACAAGGGCGATGCGTGTTTTGTTCGGAAGGTTTTTCACCTTTTCCACAAGCTCTTTCCAATCGGACATGTCCGCTTCCGGCGCCTCGATGCCGAAGTGCTCAAGGACGATATCATCGAAGTCCTGCGCATGCAGGTTCAGCGGCACTTCATATAAATGCTCTGCGTCACGGGATTCAATGATTTCATGCGGCTGCACATCGCAGAATAATGCCAACTTCTCTTTCATTTCTTGTGAAACGGCCTGCTCTGTACGCACGACGATGATGTTCGGCTGGATACCTAATGAACGCAGCTCCTTCACCGAGTGCTGTGTCGGCTTCGTCTTCATTTCCCCTGCCGCCTTGATGTAAGGAATCAATGTACAGTGGACATACATGACATTGTCGTGGCCGAGGTTCGTCTTCATTTGACGGATTGCTTCAAGGAACGGCAGCGACTCGATGTCCCCTACTGTACCGCCGACTTCCGTAATGACCACATCGGCATTCGTTTCACGGCCCGCACGCTGGATGCGGTCCTTGATTTCGTTTGTAATATGAGGAATTACTTGAACAGTACCGCCGTTGTAGTCGCCCCGGCGCTCTTTTTTCAGCACCGATTGGTAGACACGGCCTGATGTAACTGTCGAGTGTTTCCCGAGGTTGATGTCGATGAAACGCTCGTAGTGGCCCAGGTCCAGATCGGCTTCCGCGCCGTCGTCCGTTACGAAGACTTCACCATGCTGGTAAGGACTCATTGTACCCGGGTCGATGTTCAAGTATGGGTCGAACTTCTGGATTGTTACTTCAAGGCCGCGGTTTTTCAATAGGCGTCCTAGAGATGCAGCAACGATTCCTTTCCCAAGCGACGAAACAACTCCACCTGTTACGAAAATATACTTTGTCATTCTAAATTCCTCCTTAAAAATTGGAAAGGCACATGCCGGCTGCAATCTGCCTTCACGATGCCTTTTTTACTAGGGGTGGGAAGGCGCCCTCCCCATTCATAAAACCTCAAACTCAGCACAAGACAGCCAGTATCAGCAACAACATGCACTGCGCCGCGAACCTTCGCTATAAAATAAAAAACGCCCCGCCTGCATGCTAGCAGAGGGAGCGTATAACTTATACGGTCAATCTCCTTTTTAAAGGAGCCCAAGTAAAAGATTATACGGAAGTGAAAAAGAAGTCAAGCACTTTTACTGCGAATATCCAGAAGTGGCAGCAAACGCACACCGGCCTCTTTCTTTAGCAGAAGACTGCCCATCGTTGCCGACAATCGTTCCTCTTCCACCCTCTATATGGGGATTTTTTCGTGTGGCTGATAACACACGTATTGACTTTCCTTTTACTGTTAGTAGAAGCTTGTAGAAAGTGGATTTCCGCTACAGCCGTACGCCCGTAGAGGAATGTGCAATCCAACAATAGATTTTTTATATGAAGGCTGAGTAATTACCAAACTTGGGCTGATAATAAAAAAAGTATGGGCAATAATCCTCGCCCATACTCCTTCACATTATTTTTCTTCTTCCTCGTCAAGTTCGTCAAGCTCATCCAACTCGTCTTCATCCTCATCCTCGATGACGAATTCTTCTTCCTCTTCCGGAATCAGCTCTTCATCGATGTCCGCATCCAGATCTTCGATGTCTTCCTCGACGAATTCAAGTGCATCGTCTTCCTCGATATCTTCCTCGTCTTCATCATCAGAAAACTCATCGAAGTCCTCGTCAAATACGATATCGTCCTCATCCAGGTCGATGATTTCGTCTTCCTCATCGTCAATGACAGCTTTTTTCTTTTTGCGCGCCTTCACAGTAGGAGCCGTTTCTTCTTCGATCGTCTCTACTTTATACCACTCGCGCAGACCACATCCACTCTCATGGTTCAATAGGAAGCGGCCGTCTATGTTCATATCCGTATAAAATTGGACAAGGCGAGATTGCATTTCCTCATCTGAAAAGCCATTTAGGCTTTGCAGCTCTTTTACTAAATCGGCAAATGCAATTGCA
>JAZUQF010000179.1:0-3187 GCA_045605545.1 Lysinibacillus sp. | reverse complement strand
CCGTCATCCGGCTCGATCACCTCTCCAGTACCCGATACGAGCCATAGTGTGTTTTTATCCATGACGAGCAGCATTGCTTCCAGTTGGCGAAGCATCTTGTCGCCGCGCCACTGTTTTGCAACCTCGACGGCTGCGCGCATCAGATTGCCATTGTACTCATTCAGCTTCGCCTCGAACATTTCAAACAACGTAAAGGCATCAGCTACAGATCCGGCAAATCCGGCCAGTACATTGCCATTAAACAGACGTCTGACCTTTCTAGCTGTATGCTTCATGACGACGGCATTCCCCAAAGTTACTTGGCCATCTCCTGCCATGGCCCAGCCTCCATTATGATGGATGGCGAAAATTGTTGTTGCATGAATTTGTCCCATATTTCTTCCTCCTAACTTTAGGCTCTCGGATGAGTATTCATATAAGTATTGCGAAGATGCTCTTTTGTGACATGTGTGTACACTTGGGTGGAAGCAAGGTGCGCATGCCCCAATAGTTCCTGCACCGTACGCAGATCTGCTCCGTTGTTCAACAAATGCGTCGCAAACGTATGACGGAGCATATGTGGATGGATTTTTGAATGAAGGGAAGCCGCCTCCATCACCTCATTTAGAATATGACGCACACCACGTGCAGTAAGTTCGCCCCCACGCATATTTACCAATAATTTCTGATGTTTTTTTTCCTTCATCAGCTTCGGCCTTACCTCGTTGACATAGAGCTGCAGTGCTTCATGGGCATACTGGCCGAACGGTACGATCCTTTCCTTCCGCCCTTTCCCCATTACACGCAGGATGGAATAGGCGAAGTCGATCTGATTCATCTCAATCGATACACATTCACTGACACGAATTCCCGTCGCGTACAACAATTCCAAAATCGCCATATTGCGAATTGATTTTGCGTCGGTACCGCTAGAGGCCTTAAATAGCTGCTGCAGTTCCTCCTCATAAAAAAAGCTAGGAAGCCTTTCCTCTTTTTTAGGGTGGTATAGTGAGCGGAATGGTGCATCATCTACGTACCCTTCGCGGTTTAAGTAGCGAAAAAACGACCTAACCGAAGAAATCTTTCTAGAAATGGATGATCTCGACATATTTTCTTCATAGAGCTTGGTGACGTACAGCCTGGCGTGGAGGTATTCAACATCCGTCAAACAATAGACGCCCTCCCGTTTCAGGAAATCTAAAAACTGCCTGACGTCTGCCTCGTACTCCCGCACTGTATGTACTGAAAAATTCTTTTCCAATTGTATATATTTAATGAAATGCGCCATTGCGTCTGTCGGATTATTCAACATCACATCGCCTCCAAAACCATTGTTTGGTAGTATTTGAATGGACGGCACCAGTCATATAACTCAAAACATATAATCTGACACTATACCCATCATACAAAATACGCAAGAAAAATATACTCAATATACTAAAAATTTCTTACACTCGTTCACAAATTGATGATCTTTCATCCCTTCAGACCCATTTTATTTAAGAGCAATAGAAAAAGCCTCTCAAAGTATAACAACTTCAAGAGGCTTTTTGCAATTATATTGTTTGTGAATTCACAAAATTCCGAATTCCTTCCAATGCACGGTTAGCATGACGTTCAGCACGCTCTACCTTCGATTTTACTCTTTCCCCCAAATCAGGGAATAATCCGAAGTTCACGTTCATCGGTTGGAAGTTTTTCGAATCCGCTTCTGTAATGTAGCGCGCCATCGAACCGAGCGCCGTTTCATGAGGGAAGCGCAGCAGCTCCTCACCCTTGGCCAGGCGTGCCGCATTGATGCCTGCAATCAATCCACTGCCGGCAGATTCCACATACCCTTCTACACCCGTCATTTGACCGGCAAAGAACAGGTTTGGATTCGAACGAAGCTGATATGTGCTGTTCAATACGCGCGGCGAGTTGATGAATGTATTGCGGTGCATCACGCCGTAGCGGACGATTTCCAGGTTCTCAAGCCCCGGAATCATCGAGAAGACACGCTTTTGCTCCGGCCATTTCAAATGTGTCTGGAAACCGACAATATTGTACAATGTTCCCGCGGCATCATCCTGGCGCAGCTGGACAACCGCATACGGACGTTTACCCGTCTTTGGATCTTCCAGTCCGACCGGCTTCATCGGTCCGAACAGCATCGTCTTCTCTCCACGAGCCGCCATTACTTCAATCGGCATGCAGCCTTCAAAGTACTTTTCCTTCTCGAACTCCTTCAGAGGTGCACATTCTGCCGTAATCAACGCTTCGCGGAATGCATCGAACTCTTCCTTCGTCATCGGACAGTTCAGGTATGCAGCTTCCCCTTTATCATAGCGTGATTTCAGATATACCTTATCCATGTTGATGCTGTCCTTTTCAAGAATCGGGGCAGCGGCATCATAGAAGTATAAATATTCTTCGCCAGTCAGCTCTTTGATTTTGTTTGCTAATGCTTCCGATGTCAGTGGTCCTGTCGCAATGACTGTAATCCCTTCAGGAATCTCCGTCACCTCTTCATTGATCACTTCCACAAGCGGGTGGTTCTTCACCGCTTCCGTTACATAGCCTGCAAATTCATGACGGTCCACGGCAAGTGCCCCACCGGCCGGTACCGAACACTTGTCTGCAGCCTGCATGATGACAGAATCCAGGATGCGCATTTCCTCTTTGATGACGCCTACTGCATTCGTCAGATTGTTGGCGCGAAGGGAATTGGAGCAGACAAGCTCCGCAAATTTATCTGTATGGTGTGCAGGCGTCTGCTTGACCGGACGCATTTCATAAAGGCGGACCTTTACGCCGCGCTTGGCAATCTGCCATGCCGCCTCGCTTCCTGCAAGGCCTGCACCGATTACGTTTACAATTTGTTGTGTCATTTTTTTTACCTCTTTATTCTGATGGTGCCTCCTCGTAGTCACATTCACTGTTCGTACATTGGATTTGCACGCCTTTTTTCAATTTCTTCTCTACTAATAATGCACTACATTTCGGACAAGGTCTACTAATTGGCTTATCCCATGAGACGAATTCACATTCCGGATAATTGTTGCAACCATAGAAGACACGCTTTGTCTTACTTTTCCGCTCCACAATTTCGCCTTCCTTACAGGATGGACACTTCACGCCGATCGGTTTGACGATCGCCTTTGTATTGCGGCAGTCCGGGAAGTTTGAGCAAAGTCGGAGGCCAAGCGGTCTTAGGAAGACAACACCC
>JAZUQF010000178.1:0-10816 GCA_045605545.1 Lysinibacillus sp. | reverse complement strand
GTATTGGAAAGCCAGCCCCGCTCCTCGTCGCTGGACATGAAGGGCTTATCGGGAAAGAACCTTTCATAGGCCGCCACCAATAAATCAGCCCGCATGCGGATCTCGTCAAAGCTTGCCACATTGGAAATGGGTGGCTCTGCCCCCTGCATTTCTATTCTCCATAGATACATGTAATACAGAAGTGCGGATAGATTCCGCCGCTCCTTCCTCGTCAGCTCGGGGACGCTGTAAAAGGCGCATTCCCCACTTTCAATGGCACGTTGCAGCAGCCAGTCGCTCTCCGCCAAATACGTCATGACCGCCTCTTCATCATCCGTAATCATAGCAGCCGTAAATCGTTCCATATAGGCCTCCTCCACGGTTTCAGGAGCCTTCTCTGTACTGACGGAAAGCTGCTGATTGGATGGTTGGACCAAAGAAAGCAGCAGCACTGCCGTCATGACTGCTACTATAATGGCTACAGCAAACGTGCGTTTCTTTCCTTTTACCCGTCCAGCAGCCTCCACCGTTTCACGCTTCTTTTGACTAGAAAACCGCCCTTCCCCGTATGCATCCTCCAGTGCTTTACGAATGGGATCCATCCGCCTCCCCCCCTTCCTGTAATGATATCCCCAGCATTTGCCTCGCCCTTCTCAGCCTTGTCTTCACGGTGTTGAGCGGCAACTTTAAAATAGCCCCGGTTTCCGCCAATGACATCTCCCCGAAATGAAATACGATGATGACATCTTTATACTTGGCCGGCAGCCGCTCGATCGCCTGCACCAGCCTCGCCGATTCATCCAGGCTGATGACAACCTCCTCGGTCGACCTTTCTGTATGTAAAAGCTTCTGGAAGGCATTCGTTATCGTAACCTTTTTGTACTTCCAGCTTGCCAGGTAATCATGGCAGACGTTGATGGCAATACGGTACAAAAATGTCTTAATGTTCGCCTCTCCCCGAAATGTATGCAAGGAACGAAAAAACTTAAGGAAGCTTTCCTGTGCCAAATCCTCTGCCGTCTGCCAATTACGGACATATGTATAGCAAAGCTTTGCAATGTGGTCGCCGTACTGGTCCATCGCTTCTATCAATCTCTGTTCTCGCTCCTTTGCCTCCACAATCTCCCTCCTTTTTTCCAATCAGCCGTTAGACAGGATTCATTTGTAAAAAGTTTCACTTTATATCACGCGTGTTAATTTACCTTTTAATCCCGGTAGAACCTTAGGAAAAGTGGATTTCCGCTACAGCCGGCTCGCTTTCCACGGGCATGGCCTCAGCCTCCTCGTCGCTCGTACCTCGCTCCTGCGGGGTCTTCACCTCATGCTATTCCCGTAGGAGTCTCGCCGCTTTCGCTCCAATCCACTAGCATGTCATTATTTATAAAGATTTTATCTAAAAATCACGCTTTCTATCGACCGATATTGGGATAAACAATAGGCGTAACCTTATACAAAAAAACTTGGCCCTTGTCTGGACCAAGTTTTTCTCTCTTTTTATGCAGTTGGAACTGTGCTTTGGATTGTACGTGCGATTTTTTCCGTCAGGCGCGTCGTCACTTTCGGCAGCACCATTTTAATCATCGGAGTCAGGACTGCCCCTGAGATGCCTCCCGCGTTCACTTCCACCGTTCCAGTCATTTTGGTACCGCCTGTCATTTCCTCCGCCTGGAACTGACCGCTCCCTGTGAAGTTATCCGTCAGGCCCTTCAATGTGAACTTGATGTTATTGGGACCATTGAATTCCACGATGTTCAATTCCATCTGCACCGTCTTTTTCAGACCTTTCATGCTTCCTTCAAATGTCCAGATGGACTTCTTCTCATCGATTTGCTCATGCTCTTTATATGCAGGTACGAGTGTAGCCCATTGTTCAATTTTACTTACGAAATCCCATACGTTTTCAACGCTTGTTGGTACTGTTACTGTGTGTGATGCTTGCGCCATATTCATGCCAACTTTCTACTATTTTGTTTTTATACACCTCCAGTTTACCTAAAAATGCTCCATCGGAAAATAGTCATTTTCACCCTTCATTCTATAAAAAATGGAATTTTTATTATATAAATTGTGTTATTTTTCATCCATTCCTTGCAGGCGATATAAATTATTTCGGGGGTTTTCTTCAAGCTCACTTGTGTCCCAGCATGCAGAAAAAGCAGACGGGGCGCGTTTTGTGGTTCCTTCCCCAAAAGTACGGTCTGCTCTTTGGATGCTTATTCCTGTCATTTGTCGAATTTGATATACAACTTAATTACAAATAAGCGCCATTTCAGGACCAGGGACCTATTTGGCACTTATTTATATATATGTCGTATAGGATTTTCTCCAATTCGGCCTCCCGCGTCTTAGAAAATGAGATAAGAAAAGCAAGGGCACGCTTTTTGATGCAGCATGCCATGCTAGAAAAGGGATGGATGCATTCAAATAAATTGGATTTTTTGATGGATTCCGCCTGGGAAGGGCTGATTTCCCCTCCCTCATGCAGCGACGGAAGAAACAAAAAGGAAGGAACGTCTAGTAGCGATTACATCAAATCTCTCATGCTTACAGTAGGTTTCCCAACGATTTGGGTTCGAAATTTACTCAATGCCGGTTAAATAAATACTTCCGCGCATCCCCACCTATGCGCCGCTCACAGTCATCACAGGCGAACTTACCTTCTCGATTCCGCTTGTATTCCTGATACTTCCTTGTGCCCTCAATCAGTTTAAATGGCCTTTTGCAATACCTGCAGATTGTTTCATAATAAATCATTGCATTACTCCTCTATTTGTTGATTAGCTTTAGCTTACCCGAAAAGCATTTAAAAAAACGGCATGGAAACCAAAATGGTTCCCATGCCGTCATTGTTTGTCCAACTGCTCCAGAAAGGCTTTCTGCTGGCCAACATCCAAATACTTTTTATCTACAATTTCCGTCAACAGCCTCCGCTTTTGTGCTTCTCCCAGCGGCAGCGAAAGAATCTTTCCCCTGGAAATCTTCACAAAATCGAAGTACGTTTCATACGATTCGTCAAACTGCGCCATAATATCATCACGAATGTTTTTAGCAAGAATCGGGCTTGCACCGTCTGTCCCTACAGCCACCGTAAGCAGCCCTCGTCTGCCGACTGCCGGAAAATGAAACGAGCTATTTTGCGGATCGTCTGTAATATTGACGAGCTGACCGGCACTGCAGCTTTTTGCCACAGTGCCGTTCACCTCACGCCCATCCGTTGCCGCGACGACTAAAAAGGCATCCAGGACGTCCTGCTCACGGAAGGTGCGTGGCAGCCATTCCGCTCCGGCAGCTTCTATAAGCTCGCGAAGCTCAGGCAGCAGCTCTGGACTGACGACCCGGACGTCCGCCCCTTCTGCCAGCAATAGCTTCGCTCGGCGAAAGGCAATCCGCCCTCCGCCGACAACGACGCACTTCCTTCCTTTCAGCCTGATTGTTATAGGAAGCATCTCTCGCCTCCTATACCGTGTGGAAGTTCGTACCGTCCGTAGTGGCCTGCACATAGCCCGCACGGATGACAAAGTCGCCGAAGTGCTCGCCTTCTAGACGTTCTGCCGCATAGCGTGCCAAAATCGGACGCAGCTCCCGAAGGATTTCCTCTTCCCCGATGTTTTCACGATAGATTTTATTCAGGCGGTCACCTGTAAAGCCTCCGCCAAGGTACATATTGTACTTGCCGGGCCCCTTGCCGATGAAGCCGATTTCGCCCATTGCCGCACGTGAACAGCCATTCGGACAGCCACTCATACGGATGACGATTTCCTCGTCACGCAGGCCGACCTCATCCAAAATCACTTCAATTTTGTCAATTAATGAAGGCAGGTAACGTTCCGCCTCCGCCATTGCCAGACCACATGTCGGCAGCGACACGCACGCAATGGAATTGCGGCGTAGCGCCGAATAGAATTCGCCCGCTGTAATATTGTACTGTTTGATTAATTCATCGATTTTCTTTTTCTTTTGTGGCGATACATTGCCGATGACCAGGTTCTGGTTGCCCGTCAGTCGGAACTCCCCTGTATGCACCTTTGCGATTTCACGCAGGCCCGTCTTCAATGGATAGCCTTCGAAATCCTTGATACGGCCGTTTTGGATGAACAGCGTATAATGCCATTTGCCATCCTCGCCCTTCGTCCAGCCGTAGCGGTCGCCCGTATGGTCAAATTGGAACGGACGTGCCTCCTGGACTTCCCAGCCTAGACGGCGGTGCAGCTCTTCCTTGAACCAATCAAGGCCCCGTTTGTCGATTGTATATTTGAAGCGCGCATTTTTACGCTCCTTCCGGTTGCCGTAGTCGCGCTGGATCGTGATGATCTTCTCAGCCGTTTCAAGCAGCTTATCCGGAGTGATGAAACCGATTAGACGGCCCAGCTGCGGATACGTGGCATCGTCGCCGTGGGTCATCCCCATGCCTCCACCGACCAGTACGTTGAAGCCTGCAAGCTTGTCGTCTTCTACGATGGCGATGAAGCCGATGTCCTGCGAATAGATGTCCGCATCGTTATGAGGCGGAATGGCAATACCGATTTTGAATTTACGAGGAAGGTACAGTGAACCGTAGATCGGCTCGATTTCCTGTTCCTGCGTATCAACGACCTTCTCTCCGTCCAGCCATAATTCATGGTAGGCCGTCGTACGCGGCAATAGATGCTCGCTCAATTTCGCCGACCATTGGTACACTTCCGCATGGAGCGTCGACTGATACGGATTGGCATTGCACATGACATTGCGGTTTACGTCGCCGCATGCCGCCATTGAATCAAGCAGTACTTCATTGATGCCCTGCATGAAGCGCTTCACATTCCACTTCAGGATGCCGTGCAGCTGAAAGGCCTGGCGTGTCGTCAGCTTCAGCGTGCCATTGCCCACTTCATCCGATAACTGGTCCATTGTCAGCCATTGCTGCGGTGTGGCTACTCCGCCCGGCGTCCGGACACGCACCATGAATTGGTAGGCAGGCTCCAGCTTCTGCTTGGCCCGTTCATTCCTTAGGTCACGGTCATCCTGCAGGTAGCTCCCGTGGAATTTCATCAGACGGTTGTCGTCATCCGGGATGCCTGAACTGATTGGGTATTCCATCGTTTCCCCTAGTGTCCCCCGCAGGTAGTTACTTTCCTCTTTGATCCGCTCTACATCACTGAATGGCCCTTCTTGTGGCGGCAGTACGATTTTTTCAGTCATTTTGCTTCCCCCTTAGTACACGTCGCGTTGATAACGCTTCTGTTTCTGTAGTTCTTTCAAGTATTCCGTCGCCTCATCGCGCGATACCTGCTTTTGCTGCTCGATAATCGTGATTAACGCCTCGTTTACGCTGTGACCAAGTGTCTTTTCATCTCCGCATAGATAGATGTTCGCGCCTTGCTCAATCCATTCGAACACTTCCTTCGCATTTTCAATCAGACGGTGCTGTACATAAATTTTCTCCTGCTGGTCGCGGGAGAAGGCGACATTCATATTCGACAGCACGCCTTCTTTCAGCCAGCGCTGCCATTCGACCTGGTACAGGAAGTCCGTGACGAAATGCTGGTCGCCGAAGAATAGCCAGCTCTTGCCCTGCGCGCCCTGCTCCTCGCGCTCCTGGAGGAAGGAACGGAACGGTGCAATCCCCGTCCCTGCACCGATCATGATGATTGGCGCTTCATTTGCAGGCAATTTGAAGTTCGGGTTCTGCTTGACATAGACAGCCAATTGATTGCCGATTTCTATATTGGAAGCCACGTTCCCCGAGACGACCCCCTCGCGGTAGCGTCCCGCCGTTTCATGGAACACTTTGCCGACTGTCAAATGGACCTCTTCCGGGTACGCCGTGTAGCTGCTTGAAATGGAGTATTCACGGGCCGGAATTTTCCGCAGTTGCTCGACGAATTGCTGCGGTGTCCAAGTCCAAGGGCCGAATGCCTCTACTATATCAATGACGTCGCGGCCATATACGTAGGCATTCAGTGCATCCCGGTCCTCAACCAATGCGGCCAGCTCTGCATTTTGCGTGAATGGGATGAATTTATTCAGCAATGTTTTCGATAGCGCCGTTATATCAAGATGCTTCAGCGCCTCTTCTAGTGCCCGCTCTTTACCGTCCACTGTCACGTTTTGTGAGCCCTCGAAGCCAAGAGCCGCCACCAATAGTGAAACAAGCTGACTGCTGTTTTCCGGTACGATGGCCAGCACATCACCTGGCTCATATGTCAGGCCTGAACCTTCCAATGACAGTTCCAAATGAATCGTTTCCTTATTCGAGCCGCGCCCGTTCAGGTTGATTTTCTCCAAAACTTCCGCATAGAAGGGATTGCTCCGTGAGTATTCAACCGTACCGGCCGGTGCTTGTGCCGGCTGTGCTGCGGAGGACGTTCCTGCCGTTGTCGTTGCCAGCGCCTCTTTTACCTGCTGGATCCACGCGTCTGCATCCGCATCGAAATCCACATCACAATCCACACGAGGCACGATGCTCGTCGCTCCAAGCTCTTTTAAGCGTTCGTCGAAATCGATGCCCGTCTTGCAGAAGAACTCATAGGAGCTGTCTCCTAAAGAAAGCACGGCATACTTTACGCCGTCCATTTTCGGTGCACGCTTGCTATGTAGGTATTCATAGAAGCTGATCGCATTATCAGGCGGCTCACCTTCCCCATGTGTGCTGGCGATGATGAACAGATGGTCTGCCTTCTTCAGGCTGTTCACCTTGTAGTCGCCCATCGATGTAACCGTCACCGTATGATTCGGGTCCTCCAGGGCTGCACCGAGCTTTTTCGCCACCTTCTGGCTATTGCCTGTCTGGGAGGCGAACAGGATCGTAATGTCCTTTTTTTGCTGAGGCGCCTGAGCCGGCTCCTGTACTGCAGCCGGCCCTTCAGCCGAAGTAGCTGTCAAATAGCCTGTCAGCCAGATTTTTTGCTGCGGTGTTAATGTCGGTAATAACTCATTTAAAGCTTTTACTTGCTGTTCGGTAAATGGACTATTAATTACTTGTAGTGTCAATTTGTTCGCACCTCATTCAAATTATTTCAAACGAATTTTTTCATTTTTCTCTATCTGTACAACATAATTGTCTTGAATAATGAGCGTGACGGAACCGTATTGCATTGAACTAACCATCTTCTTGACGTTTTCCAAAGTTACTTCAATATTGTCTTTACGCGTACTCATCGTTTCTCTCCCCTTTTTATCAACTCTTCAATTCTATCGATAAAGACATGCTGTACCTGCTCGTCATATCCCAGACAATCACATAAATGAACCGCCCCGTTCACTTTTTGAATAGCGGCGATTTTCGTTTGAATATGTTGTTTCAACAAACCTGAAAATAACAAATAGGGAATAATGAAGGTTTTTCGTTCTTCTTTCAGCAGCTGTGACAGGGCATCCTCGAAGGAGATTCCCTTGCCATATAAAAAGCAGGTCGCCGCCTCATTCAGACCGGCTTTTTCCTGCAGCCTTCCGGCGATACGGGCCAGGTCCCTTTCCACCGCAGGGTCGCTGCTGCCCCGTCCGATCAACAGGACATTCGCATCCCTGTAGTCCTCGCTTGATTGCTGCAGCCTTTTTTCAAGCGTGGCAATCAGCCTGTCATCAATGCCGAATGCCTGCCCGATTGTAAAGCGTACCTGTGGAAACTTATGCTTCGCCTGTGCGATTTCATGCGGGATATCTTCATTTAAATGATTGGCCGTCAGCAGGAGGATTGGGGCTACGGCAATCTCCGTCGCTCCCTGCTCCACACAGGCTGTGACCCCCTGCATGATCGTGGGCTCCGCCAGCTCCAGAAAGCTGGTCTGCTGTATTGGGGCGGCGACATGCGGCATCACCTGCTCAATAAAGGCAAGGGCCTCATCAACCCCCTCCTTCACACGGCTTCCGTGCGCGACATATAATACTGCTTGCATTGGCAACACCTACTTATACTGAGATTTCCTGACGTAGTTTTTGAAAGTACTGTTCTTTTTCAAACCACTGGATTTTTTCACGCACCTTCACTACCTCGCCGACGACAATCATGCTCGGATTCTCTACCTTCTCCTGCTGTACGATTTCCACAATCGTATCAAGCGTTCCGGTGACGGTCTTCTGCACCGCCGTCGTACCCCAATGGATCAGTGCGACCGGTGTGTCACCGGACCTTCCATACTTCGTCAGCTGTCCACAGATATACGGCAGGTTCCCGACACCCATATAGATGGCCAGTGTATCGATTCCTGTCGCCAGGCTTTCCCACTTGATGGAATCATCCTTTCCTTCACGCATATGTCCGGTTACAATCGCAAAGCTCGAGGCATGATCGCGATGCGTCACCGGTATCCCTGCATAGGCAGGCGCCGCGATGCCGGCTGTAATTCCCGGTACGACTTCAAACGGGATGTTTGCCTCCGCCAGCACTTCCGCTTCCTCCGCTCCCCGGCCGAATACAAATGGATCCCCGCCCTTAAGGCGCGTCACCACTTTCTCCTTCTTGCCGTGCTGCACAAGCAGGGCATTGATGCGGTCCTGGATGACCCCGTGGTAATTCGGCAGCTTCCCTACAAAGATGAGCTCTGCATCCGGCTTTGCATACGCCAGGAGCTCTTTATTGACCAGGCGATCATAAAGGATGACATCTGCTTCCTTGATTGCACGCAGACCCTTGACCGTGATGAGATCCGGGTCTCCGGGGCCTGCTCCGACGATATATACTTTCCCCATTGTTCTTCCTCCTTCAGGTATACAAAAACGCAATTTCAATCTAGTGGACTACCAAGACTAAAATTACGGTTGTTTTATAGCCGACATTCCATTTTACATATGTCCAGATAAAGTAATCTTCACTAATCAACCTGTCGCTTCCCTTTCAGTAGAAAGCGTCCACTTCAGGTTAAAGATGGATAAATCAAATGTTACAATCAATATAAACATATAATCCCTATTAGTCAACTATGTTTTTGAAGTTTTTTAACATTTCTAAATTATCAACCCATAAAAAAACTGCGCATAAGGATTTCTCCTTATACGCAGCTCCGTACTATCGTATGATTATTTCACGACAATATTGACCAATTTTCCTGGGATGGCAATCAGCTTCACTAATTCTTTTCCATCCATGAATCCCTTCACTTTTTCATCATTGATCGCCACTTGTTCCAACTCTTCCTTGGATGCGTCCTTCGCCACCGTTACCTTGGCACGGACCTTGCCGTTTACTTGCACCACGACTTCCACTTCGTCGTCCACAAGCTTCGACTCATCGAATGTCGGCCATGCTTCATAAGAAATGGACCCTTCATGGCCAAGAATCGTCCATAGCTCTTCCGCCACGTGCGGTGCAATCGGTGCAAGAAGCTTCACAAATCCTTCTGCATATACCGTCGGAACGACTTCCGCTTTATAGCAGTCATTAATGAATACCATCATTTGTGAAATCGCCGTGTTGAAGCGGATGCCTTCGATATCCTCCGTTACCTTCTTCACAGTTTGGTGGTATGATTTCTCCAACGTTTTATCATCGGAAGGCTGGATTTTCGCAGCTACCGTACCTTCTTCCGTTACGAACAAGCGCCAAATTCGGTCAAGGAAGCGACGTGCTCCGTCCAGACCGTTCGTGGACCAGGCTACTGAAGCCTCTAGCGGACCCATGAACATTTCATATAGACGCAGTGTATCGGCACCATGGGAAGCAACGATTTCATCCGGGTTCACGACATTGCCCTTCGATTTAGACATTTTTTCATTGCCTTCACCTAGAATCATCCCTTGGTTGAATAGCTTTTGGAATGGCTCTTTTGTCGGCACTACCCCTAGATCGTAAAGCACTTTATGCCAGAAGCGCGCATATAGCAGGTGAAGTACTGCATGCTCCGCTCCGCCGATGTAGATGTCTACAGGCAGCCAGCGCTTCAGCAATTCCGGATCGGCGATTGCCTCCTCGTTGTGTGGATCGATGTAGCGGATGAAGTACCAGCTGGAACCTGCCCACTGCGGCATCGTATTCGTCTCACGGCGGCCCTTCTTCCCTGTTTCAGGGTCCACTACATTCACCCACTCATCGATATTGGCAAGTGGTGATTCCCCTGTACCGGATGGGTGGATATCGGACGTCTTCGGCAACTCCAATGGCAGCTGGTCTTCCGGCACTGTCGTCATCGTGCCATCTTCCCAATGGATTACTGGAATCGGCTCTCCCCAATAGCGTTGGCGAGAGAACAGCCAGTCACGTAGACGATAGGAAATCTTCTTCTCCCCTACGCCTTTTTCCTCCAGCCATTCGATTGCCGCCTTGATGCCGTCTTCCTTATTCAAGCCGTCCAGGAAGCCTGAGTTGATATGCGGGCCATCTCCAACGAATGCTTCCTTCTCGATGTCGCCGCCTTCAAGAACAGGCTTGATGTCCAGGCTGAATTCCTTTGCAAACTCGTAGTCGCGCTCGTCATGGGCAGGAACCGCCATGATTGCTCCTGTACCATATGACGCAAGGACATAGTCGGCAATCCAGATCGGCATTTTTTCCCCGTTGATTGGATTAATTGCATAGGCACCCGTGAAGACACCCGTCTTTTCTTTTGCCAGGTCCGTACGCTCCAGATCCGATTTCAGCTTCACCTTCTCCAAGTATGCTTCTACTGCATCCTTTTGCTCTGGTGTTGTGATATCCCCCACCAATTTGTGCTCCGGTGCAAGAACGCAGTATGTCGCACCGAATAATGTAGCCGGGCGTGTCGTGAACACTTCAAATCACGCCTCCGTGCCATCGACAGTGAATTTCACCTGCGCCCCTTCCGAACGGCCGATCCAGTTGCGCTGCATTTCTTTCAGGGATTCCGGCCAATCCAATTCTTCTAAATCATCTAGAAGACGGTCGGCATATGCCGTAATCTTCAGC
>JAZUQF010000177.1:0-2479 GCA_045605545.1 Lysinibacillus sp. | reverse complement strand
ACATTCGAATTCATCCTGCATCCCTTCTTCGGCTGGCTTGGCCTGAGTACGGACTATGTCCAATGGTTTACGATTGCAGCGGCCTTCCTCATTGCGACGTTTCTGCATGTAGTGGTAGGAGAGCTCGCCCCGAAGACGATTGCCATCCAAAAGGCGGAGGCGGTCACGCTGGCATTTTCCCGGCCTCTCACGCTGTTCTACAAAATCCTCTACCCATTCATCTGGTTCCTGAACGGCTCTGCACGTCTACTTGTCGGAATTTTCGGAATGAAGCCGGCCAGTGAGCAAGAACTCTCCCATTCGGAGGAGGAGCTGCGCCTATTGCTGGCGGAAAGCTATAGATCCGGGGAAATCAACGGCAACGAGCTGAAGTACGTCAACAACGTCTTCAAGTTCGATGATAAAATCGCTCGGGAAATCATGGTGCCGCGTACCGAAATTGCTGGATTCGAAGTGGGTGCGACGTATCGGGAGGTGCTGACACAGGTATCGGAGGAGCGCTATACGAGGTATCCCATCTATGAAGGGGACCGCGACAACATCATCGGTTTCCTGAACATCAAGGACTTTCTGACACAGGGACTTAGCAACCGCATCACGGCCGGTGACTTTTCACTCCGGGATTTCTTGAATCCGGCCATCAAAACAATTGAAACGACGCCCATCCAGGAGCTGTTGCAGAAGATGCAGAAGGAGCGCACCCATATGGCCATCCTGCTGGATGAATATGGCGGCACGAGCGGACTCGTGACGGTGGAGGACATATTAGAAGAGCTTGTCGGCGAAATCCGGGATGAGTTTGATGAGGATGAACAGCCGCCTGTACGTAAGTTGGCGGAAGGTCACTATATCGTGTATTCCAAGAGCCTGCTGTCTGAGGTCGACCAGCTGCTCGGCCTGACGCTAGAAGAGGAAAACCCGGAAATCGATACATTGGGCGGATGGTATTTTACACATGATCTGGAGCTGGATATGGAAGGCTACATCGACTACGAAGGCTATCGCTTCAGCGTTCATGAGAAGGAAGGCATGCAACTTTATTATATCGAGATAAATAAATTATGAGATTCGGAAGAAAAAATCAGATGATTTCTGGTTTTTTCTTTTTTTTTTGCGGGTAAACTCTAACCAAACCGATTAGGAGGTAGAAATGAATGATGAAATTTAAAAAATCTTGGATGCTAGCATCTGCACTAACATTATCCCTAGGCTTGGCCGCGTGCGGAGACGAGGAGGAGCCGGATAACAACGATACGAAAATCATTAATGAAGAGAACGATACCGACACAAATACAGATCCGAATACTGATACGAACATAGATACAGAGACGGATACAGATACAAACCCAGATCCAGAGACTGATATGGACACTGATATCGATGCAGACAACGATACAGAAACTGAAACAGATACTGCACCTGGTGTCGAAGGTGAAGATACTGACGATACAAACAACTAAGACTCATAGCGTGTGACGGAAGTTTTTGAAAACACGGAAAGCAAGTTGTCACTCTAGCCTCTTTTTGTTATAATGATATATGTTGTGATGTTTCGAACGAAAGAGGTGGACATTTTGCATACGGTAATAACGGTTTCATTAATCATCGTTGCTATAGCTTTAATAGTAGTTGTATTGTTACAATCTGGTAAAAGTGCTGGTTTATCAGGGGCCATCTCTGGTGGGGCAGAACAACTTTTCGGCAAACAAAAGGCTCGCGGGATGGATTTGGTATTGCACCGCGTAACAATGGTGTTATCCGTGCTATTCTTTATCCTGACACTGGCCATTACAAAACTTTAATACAAATAATCAAACGCCTAACCGACAATGGTTGGGCTTTTTTGTTAAGATGAATAATCATAGGTCAATTCGGAGGAACAACATGAAAAAGGCAAAAAACAAGCCCTTCTTCTTTGAGGCGGGACCGCGTGCGGTACTGCTGCTGCATGGCTTCACCGGAAGCTCGGCGGACGTCCGGATGCTCGGGCGCTTCCTGGAGAAAAAGGGATATACTTCATTAGCACCCCATTACAGAGGTCACGGCACGGCACCGGAAGAGCTCATCAAGTCACACCCGGACGAATGGTGGCAGGACGTGCAGTCAGCATATGCCCGGCTGCAGGAGGCCGGTTACCAGGAAATTGCCGTGGCGGGTCTGTCGCTTGGCGGTGTTTTCTCGCTGAAGCTGGGACTGAATCAGCCGGTGAAGGGGATTGTCACCATGTGTGCGCCGATGACGATGCGCACGCTCGACCTCATGTTCGAGGGCGTGCTCGGCTATGCCAAGCAGTACAAGCGCTATGAAGGAAAAACGGATGACGAAATCGAAATAGAGGTGGATGCCATCCGCCGGCAAGGTATGCCGTCATTACCGGACCTGCAGAAGCTCGTCTCGGATGTAAGGGCGGAGGTCGATATGATCTATGCACCACTTTTTGTCGTGCAGGCGACGAATGATGACATCATCGACCCGAAAT
>JAZUQF010000176.1:0-3185 GCA_045605545.1 Lysinibacillus sp. | reverse complement strand
AGTCCGCCATAGATCCGCAACAGCAAAATCGAACCCGACTGGGCATCCAGCGCTGAAATGGCCTGCCTCAGCCTCTGCAAATCCTCTTTCTGTTCAATGAGTCCCTCTATTGTCGGGCGGTCATCGGAATCCACCACCTCGAGCCTTTCGACCAGCGCCTTCTCGTATTTCTGGGAGCGGTAGTGCTTCTTCAGCAGGTTATGTGCAATGGAGAACAGCCAGGTGGAGAGGGTGGAATGGCCCCGGAAGCGATGCAGTCCCTTGCTCGCCTCATAAAAGACATCCTGCGTCAGGTCCTCGGCGGTTGCGATATTCGATGTCTTCAGGTAGAAGAAGGTAAACAGCTTCGGATGGACGTCCCTATATACTTGTTCAAGCTCCTTCATGCTGCTGTCCTCCTTTTTCACGTGCTCACTTCATTAGTACCATCTTAAGCCATTTCGTTACAGGACAGTGGAAATAAATGAAAAGGGCATCACCCGACCGTAGCCGAGCAATGCCCTTTTCACCCGTAAAAAAAGCCTTCCATCCCAGCTGGAAAACTTTATAAGCGGTTATTTATTTTTCAAAATCTCTTCCGTCAATGTCACGATATCGACCTGCGTATCCTCGGCCATGGCATCCTTTAAAATTTCGTGGCGGAAATAGTGGACGCTGTTGGGCAGGGGAAGGTCGAGCAATTTCGCTACAGCATGCTGATACATGATGACGAACTCCTTGTCCGTATTGCCACGCTTCAATTCGGCGAATGCTTCATAGAACTGGTCGAGCTTGTCGGCGAATTCAAGCAGGCGCCCCTCGAGTGTAGCGTCCTTACCCTCCTTCATCCGGTCGAAGAACACCGCCTGGAATTCAGGGGGAATCTCTTCTGCTATGAATTTTTCCATCATCTTCTCCTCGACGACTGTAAGCATTTCCTTCAGTTTTGGGCTTGCATGCTTGACGGGGGTTTTGATGTCACCGATGAAGACTTCTGCAAAGTCGTGGTTAATCGTCTTTTCGTAGAGAGATTTCCAATTGATGTCCGCTCCGTGCATTTCCTCGATGGTCGCAAAGAACATGGCATACTGGGAGACCTTCCAGGAATGGGCGGCCACATTGTGCTCCTCGAACTTGAAGCGGCCCGGTGCACGGATGATGCGCTCCAAATCATTCAAGCTTGTAAAAAATGTATGAATACCGATAATGATCACTCCCTTTACCTGCATCTTACTATAGTTATTCCCCAAACGGTGCGAAATTTACACAGCTTAAAAAAAGATTAATAGACCCTTAATACATGTATATTTCTTGTTGATGGAGAAGGTTCGCTCCGGGGGAGGAAAGACGCACCCCAAAAAATGAGTGCAGTACATCCATCTTCTATACCTGAATATCGAGCGTCTGCCCTTTATACGGATGGGTAGCGGGTGGCTGTTCCGGCATGGCTTCGAGCATACCGACTACACCGGCAGCCCCCATGTTCAAGGATTTGTTCAAAATGCTCAGTTGAAGCGTCTGTTGCAGCTGTGCGACCTGGGCCGACATGAATGAACTGATTTCCATGAAAATTCCCCCTTTGTCCATATATCGGCAGCGTCCTTTCATTATTCATTCCCTTAAACATTACAATTCTATATTATTTTTGTATCCGATGTTAAAGAACTGTCATATGAATTACCAGTAATATAACTGAAGAAAAGCGGAAGCCATGGGATTTATAAGGTTTTACCTTCAATTTTCTATTGAATATTTGTTAAATGATGGGTTATTGAAGAAATGTGAATGTAATCTGCCCAACGTTTTACCGTTATAGAGCTGCAATCTTTCTCCTGTAAAGTAAGTATCAGAGTTTGCGAGTGACTCCCCGAAAGATGGGGCGCAAAAATTCATCTGAACAGAGCAATGGAGGAAATCAAGATTATGAAGAAAACGTTCTTGACATTAGCAACAGCATTTACGGTAAGCGCAGGTGCATACGCAGCAAATACTGAGGCAGCTACACACACTGTTCAATCCGGGGAATCACTTTGGTCAATTTCACAACAATACAATACATCGGTTGATGAGCTGAAGGCCCTGAATGGTTTGGGTTCCGACACGATACTACCTAAGCAGCAGCTGGAAGTGTCAGCAGGAGGGAATTCAACTTCGGAAAACGGCGTTCATATCGTCCAGGCTGGTGATACATTATATAAAATTGGCAGGGAACATGGCGTGACGGTCGATCAACTGATGGCCTGGAACCATATTTCCAATCCACATATGATTTACGCAGGCGATACGCTTGCTGTGACATCGGGAACGGCGGCGAAGCCTAGCCAGAACGTGCAGCAGGGCACACCACAAGTCGCAGGGGAATCCGTTCAGTCGATGACGATGACGGCGACTGCCTACACGGCATACTGTGACGGCTGTTCAGGCACGACAGCCAACGGGACGGATCTGCGTGCAAACCCTGATAAGAAAGTCATCGCAGTCGATCCGAGCGTCATTCCACTAGGTACACGTGTCTGGGTGGAAGGCTACGGGGAAGCGGTCGCGGCCGATGTCGGCAGCGCCATCAAAGGAAATAAAATCGATGTCTTCATCCCATCTCAAGAGGGGGCACTTGCCTGGGGACGCAAGACGGTGAAAGTGACGATTTTGGATTGATAATTAACGGAGGCACCTTCCTTTCATCAGGAAGGTGTTTTTGCGTTTTTATGAGAAGTAAATTTTTATTATAAAGTGGTAAAAGAGTGCAATATACATAGAAAACGCTTTCGCTAAAGTAGGTAATTAAGACAGTGGGACGATGAAAAATCTCTTATGGATACAATTATTCTACAAAAAAACGACTTTACCTATATATAGATTTTTCAATATTATTTGACATTCATATGGTTCGATATGTAAAATGTACCTATATTTGAGTTCAGAAGGGGGATACCGACAATGAAAAAGAATAAGTTTCTGTTATTCATGCTCTTAGGTGCATTTGCCTTTATTTTGGCGGCATGCGGGGGAGATGATTCATCCGATAGTTCTGATGATACAGCAAGCGACGGAGGCGAAACGGCTTCCGATGAAAAAGATTACGGTGTTAAGTTCTTGAGTGTTCTGACAGGCGGGACACAAGGTACATACTATGCGCTTGGTGGTACCTTTGCAGACCTTATCTCTACGGAAACGGGCGTCAATACTACGGCCCAGGTTTCTCAGGC
>JAZUQF010000175.1:0-3106 GCA_045605545.1 Lysinibacillus sp. | reverse complement strand
CGGCCATCTATTGATTCCATTGGTCATCCTATTGGTCATGCTTTTTAGCGGATTTTCGCCGTTATATGCCGCCATTTTCGCCTTGTTTTCCATCATTCCCACTGCAGCCATCCGGAAAAACACACGCATGAGCCTGCAACTTGTCCTTGATTCCGTCGTCGAGGGAGTCAAAGGGGCCATCAGCGTCGGCATCGCCTGTGCAATTGTAGGGATTGTCATCGCAACCATCACCTTGACGAGTGTGGGGCTCATCATCGGCAATAATGTATTGAGCTTTGCAGGGGACAGCATCCTGTTGGCCGCTATCCTGACGGCGGTCATCAGCATCATTTTGGGGATGGGTATTCCGGCGACGGCAGCTTACATCATCGTCGCAACCATCTCCGTGCCCATACTGACACAGTTGGGCGTGCCGGCGATTGCCGCGCACATGTTTGCCTTCTACTTTGCTGCTTTATCGAGCATCACCCCGCCAGTTGCGTTGGCCCCTTATGCGGCTGCCGGCATAGCTGGGGAATCGCCGAACAAGGTTTCGTTTGAATCGGTGCGTTTGGGGCTGATTGGATTCATCGTGCCGTTCTTCTTCATCTTCAATCCCGCGCTCCTGCTGACGGGAGGTACGGTTCCGGAGTACATCTTCGCGGGCATCACGGCATGTATCGGCGGTGTAGCGCTTGCGGCCGGTATTAAAGGCTACTTATTCCGCAGGACGTTTATATGGGAGCGGGTGTTGCTGTTTGCAGTCGGCATCAGTTTGATGGATACGTCGCTACTCATCAATATCATCTCCCTATCCATCTTGGCATGTGTAGTAGCATCCCAGCTGCTGATGAAGGAAAAGGTGAAAGAATTGCCAATAGAGCTTGTGAAAGAGTAGAGAAAGGGAGGGGGAGGAACATGCGTCCATTGGAAGGCATGAGAGTATTGGATTTATCCAGGGTATACGCGGCACCGGCAGGCTCCATGATTCTGGCAGACCTGGGGGCGGAGGTCATCCGTGTGGAGCATCCGCAAGGCTCCGACAGCATGAGGGAGTGGGGGCCGTTCATCAATGACCAGAGCACCTACTATTTGTGCGCCAACCGCAATAAAAAATCCATCATCCTGAATTTGAAGGATGAAGGGGACAAAGAGATATTCCTTGAGCTGGTCAAGGAGGCGGATGTAGTTTTGGAGAATTTCAAGACCGGGGATATGGCCAGGATGGGATTAGGCTATGAAGAGCTCAAGAAGGTGAATCCCGGAATCATCCACTGTGCGGTCACGGGCTTCGGTCAGTCCGGCCCCCTTGCCTTCGAGCCGGGATTCGATCCGGTCGTTCAGGCAATGAGCGGACTGATGGACGTGACAGGCGACCCGGCCGGCGAGGCTACAAAGGTGGGGATTCCCATCGCCGACATATTGACGTCCCATTATGTGGTGATTGGCATATTGGCTGCGCTTCGCTTGCGTGATGTGACGAACGAGGGGCAGTTCATCGATTTGTCGTTGCTGGATGTGCAAATCAGCAGCATGGCGAATGTGTCCAGCGCCTACTTGAACGCCGGGTTCGTATCAAAGCGGCTGGGGAACCAGCATAATAATGTGGCCCCGTACCAGGTGTTCCCGTGTGCAGACGGCCCGTTAATGTTCTGTGTAGGAACGGATGCTCAATTCGTTAAGTTCTGTGACATGATGAAGCACCCGGAATGGGCGGATGACCCCCGTTTCAAAACAAATTCGGCAAGAAAGCAGCATGAAGCCCAGCTGGTCGAAATGATTAGTGCCGTCACCGTGTCGAAAACAAGGGACGAATGGATTCATCTCCTGCAGGCCGCCAAGATTCCGGGGGGGCGGGTGAATACAGTGGCCGAAGCGTTGGAGCAGCCACAGGTAAAGGCACGGAATCTGATTGGGGAAATGGAGCATCCGGTTTACGGAAAAGTCCAATTTGTAAAAAATCCGCTTCAGCATTCCGGACTCAATATTGCCTATGACCAGGCACCTCCGTTATTAGGGGAGCATACGGAAGAAGTAGTGAAATTTACGAAATCGTAAAATCAGGCAAACATGAGTTGTTCAAATTTGATAGAATTGTTGCGGGAGGGATGCATTATGGACCAAACGACCTTTGAAAAAAATTATTTGATGAATACAGTTCAAAAAACGGTCGTCATTCTTCGTGCGTTTACGAGGGAGGAGCCGAAGCTGTCGCTGACAGAGCTCCATAAAAAAACGGGGATTGGTCTATCCAGCCTGCAGCGATTCCTCGCCACATTGGTATATGAAGGCTTTCTGATCCGGGATGAAAAAACGAAGCAATATCAACTAGGGCTGGCATTGTCCTATCTGGGCAGGCTGGTGGAGCAGGAATCCAGCATCTTGACGATTGCGACACCGGTACTGCAGGAATTGAATAAAAAGGTTGGAGAAAGTGTATCGATGAGCATCATTGATGGCAACCAAAGAAGGTGCGTGCTCAACTTCGAAAGCATGCATCCGCTGACTGCCCGCCATGATGTGGGGGATACATCCCCGTTATACGCAGGTGCTTCTGCCAAGGCGCTTTTAGCCTTCTTGCCGCAGCAGGAGATTGAAGAATATCTGGAGGAAGTACCATTGCAGGGGATTACCGAAAATACGATTGTTAATAGGGAATCACTGCTGGAGAATTTAAAGGCCATCCGTGAACAAGGCTATTCATTATCAAGAAATGAACGGATAGCCGGTGCCTGTTCCGTCAGCGCACCCATCCTTTCGTCGACGGGGAGGCCCATCGCCTCAATCTCCATCATTACGCCCGATGTACGCTTTCAGGAAACCGAGCAGGAGAAGTTCATCCAATGGATTCTGGAGGCGAAACGGCAGATTGAACGGCAGCTTGCGTGATGCTGCCGGTTGGCGGATTGTCCGGCACCCGTGCGATTCGGAGGCATAGCAGGTGACGTGTAAAAGTGAATAGGCAAGTACATAACCGTCATTTTAGTGACGGTTTTTTGTTTTATGTGCATGAAATATTTGCGTCTTTGGTGTTGGGGAGATGGGCAGGCGGGGCCGTGTCCTCATGGGAACAGCCCTATTATCGACTACCTTCGCAAAAAAAAGGTGGGAGAATTAGTGTTGGCAA
>JAZUQF010000174.1:0-3493 GCA_045605545.1 Lysinibacillus sp. | reverse complement strand
TCAATATACAATCATTGCTGATGAATTAGACTATCGCCTGCAGCAGTAGTTTTCCAAAGTTTCCTTACTTGGAAATTTCGTTAGCTGCAATCCGCTTCTATTACTTACGGATATCCCAAAACAGAATGGTATAATGGGAGTTTTTCAAATTTAAAGGAAACCAAACAGGTGTATAGGCATACAGCACAAGGCTTTCGAGGTGACCCAATCAGCATCCCCCACCCTGCTCCAGAACATTTCTTCCGCCTTAAATCCAGCATGTAGGTCAATATGGAAAAAACATGCTACAATCCATATATGAAGAACAGTTGGAGTGACGAACATGAGTAAACGAGAACAGCAGAAACAGCAACGCCGCCAGCATATCATCGAGACGGCAAAGAACTTGTTTTTGGAACAGGGCGTGCAGAAAGTGCAAATGCAGGATGTGGCGGATGCGGCCGGTATCGGGATTGCGACATTATTTCGCTACTTCCCGAAAAAGGAGTACGTAGTGATTGCGGCTACAAATGCCATTACCGATGAAATGGCTGCAGATATAGCTAGGATTGTCGAACAGACGATGCCCGCCTATGAAAAAATAGAGAGAATCCTGGATTATTATATGGATGGAACGAAGGATCCGCAGCTGCGGTTGGCGAAGTTCTTCGAGTCCTTCGATCTATATGAAAAAATAGCGGAGGAATCGCCCGAGCAATCCAACGAATATTTTTTCACGAGAAGCAAAGTAGCCGAGGCCCTATTAACACTGGCCGAGCAAGGCAAGCAGGACGGCTCGCTGAGGCAGGATATGGATTTGGAGGTGTTCATCCTGACGATGGTGCAGAATTTCAGCCAATTCTCCTTCAAATCGAGGCTGGCCATCCATGGTGACGACCTTTCCACGCTGCTTTCCGCGGACAGGCAGCTTACAATGATGAAGGAAGTATTTTTATCCTATATACGAGCCTGAACATTCAGAACTATTTGATTGACAATCGAGGAGAAAAGTAGTTTACTAGGAAGTATAAAAGTGATAGTTAACTATCACTTATTACGAATCCATTTATAGGAGGCTTTTCACATGAGTCGTTTAGCAGGCAAAGTAGCAATCATTACAGGGGCAGCACAAGGTATGGGTGCAGCACACGCGAAGTTATTCGTGGAGAACGGCGCAAAGGTTGTTTTAACAGATTTGAATGAAGAAAAAGGCCAAGCATTCGCGGCTGAATTAGGTGAAAACGCACTTTTCGTTAAACAGAACGTTGCATCCGAAGAAGATTGGGCAACAGTGGTAGCGAAAGCAGAAGAAGCTTTTGGTCCGGTCAATGTATTGGTCAACAACGCTGGTATTACAATGGCGAAAAACATGCTTGATGTGACAGTAGAAGAATACCGTCGCATCGTCGAAATCAACCAAGTGTCTGTATTCCTGGGCATGAAAACAGTGGCAGCTTCCATGATGAAAGCTGGCGGCGGTTCCATCGTCAACATTTCTTCCATGAACGGCCTAGTTGCAGGAGCTATCGGTTACACAGATACAAAATTCGCTGTTCGCGGTATGACAAAGGCAGCAGCCATCAACCTGGCACCAATGGGCATCCGCGTAAACTCTGTACACCCTGGCGTCATCGCGACTCCAATGGTCGTACAAGAAGATACAAAAGCAGCTGTAGAAGAGTTCTCTAAACACATTCCATTAAAACGCGTAGCACAACCAGAAGAAGTATCGAACATGGTATTGTTCCTGGCTTCCGATGAGTCCAGCTACTCAACAGGTTCGGAATTCGTCATCGACGGCGGAATGACTGCTCAATAAGAATAAGATAAACGGGAGCTGTCCTGAAAGTGAAAACTTTCCGGGCAGCTCTCTTTTTCGTGAATGAAATCCTGTAGTAATGTTCGATAGTAAGCCCCCCTCCCCCATGTGAAAACATCTCGATTTCCGCGACCTTGAAGCAGCCATATCATATGGACGAACTTTGAATGAACAGCCATCATTTTAGTCAACTCTTACCCTTTTCTTAGCGTTTTCTTATTCATGTATCATGAAAAAGCAGTATAGTTAATATAAAGAAAACGTGATAGGAGCTATAGCTTATGGTGAAAAAGATACTAATTGTTGAAGATGAAGCTCGCATCGCACGGGTCATTTCCCTTGAATTGAAGCATGAAGGATACGCTGTAGAAATCGCAGGTAATGGAAAGGACGCCATCAACCTGGCACTCGCCGAAGACTGGGACCTAATTCTGCTTGATGTGATGCTGCCTGAAATGAGTGGTTTCGAGGTGCTGAGAAGACTGCGCATGCAGGACGAGCAGACCCCCGTCATTCTGCTGACGGCAAGGAACTCTGTTTTCGATAAGGTGAACGGGCTTGATCACGGAGCAAATGATTACATTACGAAGCCTTTTGAAATGGAGGAGCTGTTGGCAAGAATCCGGTCCGCCATCAGGGTGGCAACAACGGCCCAGGGGAAAAAAGGCGCCAATGCCATGAAGGTTGTAGATGATCTGGAAGTGGACGAAGGAGCAAGGGTTGTGAGACGGGACGGCATCACGATTGAATTGACACGCCGGGAATTCGATCTGCTTGTCTTTCTGATGGACCACAGCAACCAGGTACTGACGAGGGAACAGCTGCTCAATGAGGTGTGGGGATTCGACTATGCCGGGGAAACGAACGTGGTGGACGTGTACATCGGCTATCTCCGCAAGAAAATCGACCATGATTTCTCCCACCCGCTCATCCATACCGTCCGCGGGGTAGGATTCATGATCAAGGGGCAAAAACCATGAGCATTAAAGGCAGACTTGCCTGGCTATTGGTCGGATGGTCCCTCCTCATCCTGGTCATCGCCAGCATCATCATTTATTTCTCTTACGGCAAGGTGACAGAAGACCGCGAAATGGACAATCTCGCTGATATCGGGGAACGGTTGCTCGAAACGGTGGAGACAAATGATGTGTACTCTCCAGAAATGTGGCCGTTTTATCAATCCTTCACGCCTGATGACGGCATGATTCGTATTGTGGATCGGGATGGGGCGATTGTGTTTCAGGATGCTGATGAAGATGCGTTATTGGAGCTCCCTTTCCAGCCTGCCGAGGAAAGTACGACTGATATTGTGAAGCTGGATGGAGACATGGTCGCCACCTTCTCTTCCCCTATTATTCAAGACGACCGGTTCTTGGGTACGCTTGAGCTTTCACGGAACATGGACGATCAGATGGAAGACATTGAAACATTGCTGACGATTCTAATCGGCGTATCCATCTTCTTGATTATTTTGGCCGTATTTTTCGGCATCTGGACCTCGCAGGTATTCCTGCGGCCGATTTCAGTCATCGGAGCCACGATGAATAATATCCAGAAGAATGGCCGGTTTGAGAAAATCCGTCTTCCTAAAAGAAAACGGGATGAAATTCACCAGCTCGCCGACAATTTCAATCAAATGATTGATACGTTGGAAGTGATGTTCCAAAAGCAGGAGCAGTTCATCGCAAATGCATC
>JAZUQF010000173.1:0-3379 GCA_045605545.1 Lysinibacillus sp. | reverse complement strand
GGCAAAAAGGCAATCCATCCATATTTGAACGCCAGACGGTAGCGGCTCCAGCCACTGCTGCCGGCATCCCCTGTCAAGGCATCAGGCTTTTCATTTCTGACCAGGAACACCAGCGACCATGCGGCAAGGCAAAGCGCGCTTGAAATGACGAATGGCAGCACCTCCGAAATCTCGATCAGCCGGACGAAAAGCGGACCGACGGCAAATCCGACGCCGAATGAAAGGCCGTAGATGGACATGCTCTTGCCAAGATTGCCTTTTTCGGCACTCGATGTAATCCACGTCTGTGTGGAAAAATGCAGGGCGTGATCCCCCACCCCGATCAGCATGCGCAGGACAAACCAGAACATGACGCTCTTCCACAACGGGAATAAAAAGAGGGACACAAACACAAGGGCTCCGCCTGCGATGATGATGGGCTTATAGCCATATTTCCGGAGCGGCTGCTCGATGAAGGGGGAAATCAATAATGTACCTATGTATATGCCCGTCGCATTCAGGCCGTTCAATGTAGAAGATATCCCGTCCGTCTCGAAAATAATGGAGATGAGAGGCATCAACATTCCTTGTGAGAAGCCTGAAATTGAAACGATAACGACTAAAATCCAAAACTTCCGCTGCTCGTAATCTGTAATGATTTTCATGGTTGCCTCCCATTGCTTCGATATTCGGTATCATCTTATCATACGAAGTCCAGCAGACGGTACTTCTTTTTGAATTGCAAAAGCCCTAGTCAACTTTATTTTAAAAAGTTCACTAGGGCTTTACATATCATTATGGACCATAATCATTCTAAACTGCTTCACCGGCAATCATAGCCGAAAAACGTGTTAAGACTCCCTCCTTCACGTATTGGTATTGGAATGAGCATTCGCTTCGTGTTTTCGACCATCTCCTTTGCTTTTGGTTGAATCTAATATAGCACGCACAGTCTATTTTGTAAATATTCTAAATATATAAAATAGTAAATTAATAAATAAGCCCCATAGATTTTCCAATGTTATGTACAAGCGTAGAAATTTGAACGAAAATCCGCTACGATAACGGTAACATTCGAAAGGTGGCACTATTATGTCTAACCCAATTACTAACAAAGAACAACAGGTAACCTATTTGAAGGAGCGTCTGGAGATTTTCCTCGAAGTGCTCGATGCAATCGATCCGGAAACGACTGAGCTGGAGGATATCGATCGCCTGATCAAGATGGTGGATGATTTAGAGGAGAAGATGGACCAGTTCCAGAATCGCCCTGACATAAGCGAATAAGAAGAAGGGCTGTCCATACCGGACAGCCCTCTTTTAACAGCAATCCCAATTATACAGGACGCCAGAAAAGTCCTTCTTGCGCAGGTCCTCCTTGCTTATGAAGAAGTTCCCTACACCCACGTCGCCCCACATGATATCGTACTCTTCATCCGAATCGAGCTGGAACAGCAACAGCAGCTTATCTTGCAGGCGTTCGTCTTCACGTGGATCGTTTTGTATAAAGTGTGGATACCCGCCGATTTTATGGCCCTGACTTGGATAGGCTTCCTCATACGCTTCCCATAATGCCTCATCAAACTCTAGATTTTCCTGTTCGATTCGGAAATCACTGATGGAAACCGGAGCCTCCCCCTTTTCAAAATGCATCTTATATTCCTCATGCGGCAAGAATGGCAAATACAGTTCATCCTCGTCCCCGTCCAGGAAAGAGAAATCCTGTATTCTTTTGCTTTCGTCTGCCTCAATCCGCTCATGATAGATGACCCGGAAGCCCTCCTGCCTCGTCTGGTCTTCAAAATCCAGCCCGATGACATCATCATAGCCGTCGATGAAAAACTGCAGGATGCCCGATTCCGGAAAATCATCGCTGAACCTCGCCACTTCCGCAAAATTGATCTGCGCCAATAGATGAAGCGGCCTGCCATCCTTGTTTACAGGATATTGCGCACCCTTCAAGAAATATGGATGTCCACCAACCTTGCTGGAAGTAGCTTCTACCGCCTCCTTGCTCAGCGTGACCTGTACAAACGGCTCCATCGTATTGGTAATCGCCTCACGATAGACTTCCAGTTCTTTCGGTATATTCATTTCCTTCCCTCCATTCCCTCTATGGAAATTCCTTCTTTCTCTTATACCCGTTCATTAGATAATTCATGATGGAACGCAAGCAAAATAGACTATCTTTCCACAGCATAAAATAGCAGAAATTTTTCATTTATTCAGCCTTCTATCGTGGAAGCGCTCTTTTTTTTATTCTTTTAAACAGTTATAATGATTATTGGTTTAAAATAATTCTTATTTTTCTGGGGGGAAAAATATTATGGCAGTAGAAACAAATACTTACTTAGAAACATTGGAAAAAAGCCTCTATGATTTAGTAACTGAAACATCCACTAATTTACCAAAAGATGTACGACGTGCCATCAAGGCGGCAAAAGAAGCAGAAAACGCCGGTACACGAGCGGCGATGTCTTTAGACACGATTACAAATAATATCGTCATGGCTGAAGATAATGTTTCTCCAATCTGTCAAGATACAGGACTGCCAACATTTAAAGTATATACTCCTGTCGGCGTCAACCAATTGGAAATCAAGGCCGCAATCAAAAAAGCGATCGCAGCGACAACTGCTGATGCAAAATTACGTCCGAATGCGGTTGATTCATTAACTGGTAAAAACTCCGGCGACAATCTTGGTGACGGGCTGCCGGTCATCAAATTCGAGCAATGGGAAAACGACTACATCACAATCAAGCTCATCCTAAAGGGTGGCGGCTGTGAAAATAAAAACATTCAATACTCCCTTCCATGCGAACTTGAAGGGCTGGGCCGTGCCGGTCGTGATTTGGACGGCATCCGTAAATGTATCCTTCACTCCGTATGGCAGGCACAGGGACAAGGCTGTTCAGCTGGCTTCATCGGTGTCGGGATCGGCGGCGACCGTTCAAGCGGTTATGACCTGGCAAAAGAGCAGCTGTTCCGCTCGGTGGATGATGTCAACCCGAACGAAGACTTGGCGAAACTGGAAGACTACATCGTGAAGACTTCCAATACATTCGGCGTTGGTACGATGGGCTTCGGCGGCGAGGCAACATTGCTAGGCTGTAAAATCGGCGTTATGCACCGCATCCCGGCTTCATTCTACGTATCTGTAGCCTACAACTGCTGGGCTTACCGACGTATGGCAATCGACATCAACCCGGAGACTGGCGCAATCATCAACTGGCACTACCAGGACGGCGAAAAGATTACATTCCGTGACGAGGCGCAAGCAGCTTCCTCTGACAGCAAGGTAGTAGAGCTTGTAGCACCAATCACAGAAGAGCAAATCCGCGAGCTGAAAGTCGGTGATGTGGTGAAAATCTCCGGCCGCATGTACACTGGCCGCGATGCA
>JAZUQF010000172.1:0-1686 GCA_045605545.1 Lysinibacillus sp. | reverse complement strand
AGCAATGAGCGAAGTAGTGTTTGAGAAGCCTACGCAAATCTACCTTTCGCATTTGAGTAAAGATAATAATATGAAGGAATTGGCACGCATGAGCGTGTCGCAGACATTGCAGTCATGCGGCATCCTTGCCGGTGAATTCCTGCATCTGCACGATACGGATGCACAGGAGCCGACAATGTTGGTAACCGTTTAATGGAATGCCCCGCATAAAATGCGGGGCATTTTTTTAAGGGAGTTTAAATGAATTTTCATGTAATTTTAATGTTTCGCATGTATTGTAAGGGTACAAACTAATTATAGAAGGGAGACGAAAGAATGGAAGATCAACGAAACAACCAAAATGAACCTGAGTTGACACCTCTGCAGGAACGTTTGAAGCGCGAAGAAGAGGAACGAAATAGACGTATGGCCCAGAAAAAAAAGGGAGGCAAGGCCGGCTATTTCGTTACAGGACTATCCGGTGTCATTGTAGGGGCGCTACTGATGTGGCTGCTAGTGCCATCCTTAGCAGGCCAGCTGCCAGGCTCCTCTACGGAGAAAAATGAACAGTCAAGCTCGACAGCAGGGGTGGATCAGACAGCAACCGTTGTCACAACAGATGTGACCACTGCTGTTGAAAAAGTATCAGAGGCAGTAGTCGGCATCTCGAACTACCAGGTCATCCAAAACTCATTGGGAGGCTTCTGGTTCGGCCAAGGTGGCGGTATGCAGCAGAACCAGCAGCAAGAAGGCGAGCTGCAGGAGGCCGGTACCGGATCCGGCGTTGTTTACAAAATTGAAAACGGCGAAGCATATATCGTTACGAATAACCATGTAATCGAAGAGGCAGAAAAGCTGGAGATTACATTGGCAGACGGCTCTAAGAAGGAGGCGACATTAATCGGGAGCGATATATGGACAGATTTGGCCGTTATTAAAGTAGATGCGGACGGGATTGAAACCGTAGCTGACTTTGGGGACTCTGAGGTACTGAAGCAGGGTGAGACGGTGATTGCGATTGGTAACCCGCTCGGACTAGATTTCTATGGTTCCGTAACAGTCGGTGTCATTTCTGGAACAGACCGTGCCGTTCCAGTTGATTTGAACGGCGATGGAACAGAGGACTGGCAATCGGAAGTACTACAGACTGATGCCGCTATCAATGGGGGGAACTCCGGTGGTGCATTGGTAAACCTGAATGGCGACTTGATTGGTATCAACTCAATGAAAATTGCGTCTGAACAGGTCGAAGGTTTGGGATTCGCGATTCCAATCAATACAGTGATTCCTATCATCAAACAGCTAGAAGAAAATGGTGAGGTAGTACGTCCGGCAATGGGTATCTCCTTGCTGGATTTGACGGATATCCCAGCATTCTATCAGGCACAGACACTTGAATTGCCAGAGGGTATCAGAACGGGCGTTGTCGTAGCGGAAGTGACGGCAGGCTCATCGGCAGCTGAGGCAGGCATGAAGCAGTACGATGTCATTTATGAAATGGACGGCGAAAAAATTGAGAGTGTTATTGACCTGCGTCAGCATCTATACACGAAGACAGCAGTCGGCGATACACTAAATGTGAAAGTATACCGTGCAGGAAAAACGGTCGAGCTGGACCTTGTATTGAAAGAAAGTACAAATTAGACTGTGGATAAGTGAATAAACCTTTTCACAACAAGTAGAGAAAGAAGAGCTTTTCTTTCCTAC
>JAZUQF010000171.1:0-5461 GCA_045605545.1 Lysinibacillus sp. | reverse complement strand
TTGAAATTACGTGCAGGCGCCGGATTGAGGAGCACCGGTACACCATGCGCCTTGCACAGCCCCAGTGTATGCTCCACCGTTTCGACCGGGATTTCCAGCTGCATGACCACAAGCTTCGACTGCTTGATGGCCTCCTCATTTTCATCCACCAGCTGTGGTGTGACATGATTATTCGCACCAGGGACGACGATGATGCGATTGTCCTGCTCGAATAATAAAATATTGGCGATGCCCGTACTTGTAGGTACCGTCTGCACAGACGATACATCCATCCGTTCACGCTCCAATATGTCAATCAGCGCCGGACCGAAGCTATCCTGCCCGACGGCACCAATCATTTTCACGTTGCTTCCCAAGCGTGTGGCGGCAACAGCCTGGTTGGCACCCTTGCCACCGGGAACCGTTTCAAAACGATTGCCTAGCACGGTCTCCCCCTGCTTCGGGAATACATCCGTCTGGCAGACGATGTCCATATTTATACTGCCGATCACTGTAATCATGTTGTTGTCTCCTTTGTCGAATCTCTTACAATTAACCTTGGCGTAATTGCCACATGCTCGTTATCCAGCGTTTCTCCATTGATGATCTTCAGCAGCATGTCCACTGCCGTTTCACCCAGCTGGTAGATGTTCTGTGCGACCGTCGTCAGGCCCGGTGTCACCATATCCCCGAGTAAAATGCCGTCATAGCCGACAATCTGTACATCTTCCGGCACGGAAAGCCCGAGACGATGGGCCGCCCGCTGAACACCGATGGCAATGACGTCGTTTCCTGCAAAGACCCCGTCGATTCCAGGACTTGCCGCCAGCAGGTCATAGGCGATTTTTTCCGCCTCCTTGAATTGGAAGGGGCTTTCTACGACATGGGTCTTCACATCTCTTCCCTCCACAGCCTTCAAAAAGCCCTGTATACGCTCCTGCGCCGGTACGACATGGCCGGGACCGCTGATGCAGGCGACTTCCCTTGCACCGCACGCCAATAAATGCTCGGTTCCCATAAAAGCCCCCTCCTCATTGCGTGACGTAACAGAGGGGAGTGTTCCATCGGCTATCCGATCGAGCAGCACAAGCGGTATGTTCAGTCCGGTGTAATAGTCTCTTTCAAGCTGGTTCGTTGCTATGATGAAGCCGGCGATATATTTCTGCGCCAGCATTTCCAAGTACTGCCGCTCCTTGTGCGCCTGCTCATCGGAGTTGCACAGGATGACAGTATAGCCTTCCTTCAGGGCCGTATCCTCGATTGCACGGGCGATTTCAGGGAAGAATGGGTTCGTGATATCCGGCACAATCAGGCCGATCGTCTGCATGCGCTTCGTGCTCAGCGACCTGGCAATCTGATTCGGCCGGTAATCGAGCTCTCTGACCGCCTCTTCAATCCTCTTCCTTGCTCCTTCACTTATGTAGCCCTTTGAGTTCAAATAGCGTGACACAGTCGCTACAGAAACACCTGCATGCTTCGCTACATCCTTTATAGTAGTCAATCCGTTCCCGCCTCCATTCATGTGTAATCGATTACACATGAATGTTAAAAAAAGAAGGTTAATTGTGTAACCGATTACACACAATATAATGGATGATTTCTCATCCTGTCAACAAAAAATTGTTATTTAGTAAAACACATTTGGTATTTTAGTATGACATTATTCATTCTGAATAATCGGAAATTATTATAATAGTTGTTTTAATAGAGAAATTACGTGCACATTACACCTTATTCCCGCTTTTCCCTCAACGTAACATACAAGTGGTATACTGCTTTCAATTTTCCCTTCAATCCTATTCAACCTACTCGAAGATTACTAATTTCTAAAGTTTAACAATTGCGAATAAAGTGTTTTTTGTATACTATACTAGTACATTGCTTTTGAGGGGGAGAATTATGACGACATTTGAAATCAGAAAACAATTGACACTCGTTCGTAAAGAAAAGCCCAATCCAGATAGCCTAGAGTTCGGGCGCGTTTTCACAGACCATATGTTTGTGTTGGACTATACCGAGGGACAAGGCTGGCATGATCCCCGCATCATTCCGTACCAGCCGATCACGCTGGAGCCTTCCTCTATGGTCTTCCATTACGGCCAGACGGTATTTGAAGGGCTGAAGGCATATAAAACACCGGCCAAGGGCGTCCTGCTTTTCAGACCTGAAAAGAATATAAGCCGTCTTAATAGATCAAGTGCACGGATGAGCATTCCGCCGATTGATGAGGAGCTTGCATTGGAAGGATTGAAGCAGCTCGTCGCCCTAGATCGCGACTGGGTTCCTGATGCACCGGGGACATCTTTATATATTCGTCCATTCATTATTGCAACAGAGCAATATTTGGGTGTCGCCCCATCGAAAAACTATCAATTTATCATCATCATGTCGCCGGTCGGTTCCTATTACAAAGAAGGAATGAACCCTGTGAAAATTTTGGTTGAACAGGAGTATGTGAGAGCCGTAAAAGGCGGGACAGGTGAAGCAAAAACAGGCGGGAACTACGCGAGTTCTTTGAAGGGACAGCAGGAAGCGACAGCTTTAGGCTACTCGCAAACATTATGGCTTGACGGGAAAGAGCACAAATATATCGAAGAGGTCGGAAGCATGAATGTCTTCTTCGTTATAGACGGTGTGGCCGTAACGCCTGAATTAAACGGCAGCATCTTGCCGGGCGTCACACGGGATTCCATTTTACACGTACTGCGCAAGGAAGGGCTTCCAGTAGAAGAGCGACGCATCTCCATAGATGAAGTCGTAGAGGCACATAAAGCAGGCAAGCTGCAGGAGGCTTTCGGGACTGGGACAGCCGCGGTCATCTCCCCGATTGGTGAATTTTTATGGGAAGGCCAGCAGCTCATCATCAATAATGGCGAGGTCGGCTCTCTGACGCAAAAACTGTATAATACATTAACAGGAATTCAGACAGGAACAGTAGAGGATCCATTCGGCTGGACGCTTACAATCGAAGCTGCAACAAGCGACAAGGCTGAGGAGATTTCTACACTATAAATAGTCCATAATAAAGAAAATGCACATTGCCATGAGAAACTTTCGGCAATGTGCATTTTCATTTACGTTTACTTTCCTATGCTTTCCTGTAGACATGTACACCATTTTCTTGCGTCACAGCCGCCAGTCCTTCATTCACCAGGTAGTCGAGCTGTCCCAATGTTTCGGAAAGCGTCAGCCCGAGCTGCAGTTGATAGATTTTTGCAAAGAGCTGCTTTGTCACCTCGAATACGGTCTTCGGCTCCTCAATCATCTCACGGACCTTCATTGCACGGGTATGCTGCTTGGCAAGCCGTTCCTCCACAAGCTTGCTGGCATTCAAAACTTCACCGCCATGGCCTGTATATACTTTGGAAACCTGTAAATCACGCAGTTTTTTCAAGGAAGCATTATATTGCAACAATGAACGCGGCCGCTCTCCATCCAAAGTGACAGGCGGTTCGACAAGTGGATTGGATGATACACGTTCCAGCAATAGGTCCCCACCTATGCATTCTCGTGTACTGTCCTCCACAAAGATTAAATGGCTCTGTGCATGGCCCGGTGTTTCATAGACCATCAGCCCCGGATGCCCCGGCACTTCATCCCCTTCAGCAAGGAACCCAGTCAGCGGCCGTGTGCCAAACAGCTCCATTTCCCCGCGCACTTCCACGACGCGCTTGATATAGTCGTGCGGCACCCCCTGCTTCTCGAGCTCTCCTATATAAAAACGATTGCGGTAGTCAAGGAAGTCCGGCTCCTGGCGCATCCAGTGGTCGACATAGTGATGTCCCAATATAGCGGCATCGGGAAATGCATCCACCCATCCGGCATGGTCGGGATGGTGATGTGTCAGGACGACCTGCTCCACATCCTTCATGTCATATCCTGCCGAGCGGATTCCCCACTGCAGCGCTTCATATGCCTCCTGCGTCTTCGGACCGGCATCGAACAATGTCAAAGCATCCCCCTTCAGCAAGAACGCATTCACATCCCCTACTGCGTATGGTGTCGGCATGATAATTTTATGTAGTTGCATTTCAACATCCCCTTTACTTAAAATCAATTGCATCCTGCGAATTATGTTGTCCGGCTATGACTTTATACAAAAATAATGACGTATTGCATGATTCGCTAGATTCTTCGTTTCTTTTTCGATTGCGGCAACATCCTCTGGCAGAAAGAATCTTGTCCATGCCCCCTAAGGAAATCAGGACCTCTTACGATAAGAAACATAAAAATGAATAGCTATTCACATATTCTACTCCTTTTTCTGCTATTCGTCACGCTTTAGGTTGACACTTTGCCGTTACATTTATATAATTTTCTCATAATTCAAAATAAAAGCGTTGACGAAGCCGAGTAGATTGTTGGATGGTGGAAAGAGAGTGTCGCATATGCTGAGAGCGACATCACCCGCTTCAATGATTGAACCTACTTCCGAGCCGTCATGACAACATGACCGCTTTCCTGGCGTTACAAGGGTTGAAGTTGCACTGGTGTGAACTAAGGTGGTACCGCGGGAACAAGCGTTTTCGTCCTTATTAGGAGGACGATGGCGCTTTTTTTATTGGCTCTGCCCTCAGGATCAACTTTATTCAATTACATTTTGACCTGACGGCAGCATAGATAAACAAGGCCCAGTAGTATTGGAGGAGGCAGTTTTTCATGAAAAAGATTGTATTTATTGGCGCAGGATCGATGGCCGAGGCCATCATCGGCGGATGGGTAAAGAACGGCTGTGTCCGTGCGGAGGAAATTTATGTGATGAACCGCTCGGATTATACAAGGCTCATGTATTTAAATGACACATATGGGGTACAGATTTTAGAGAAGCTCGCGGACATCCAGGATGCCGACCTGCTCATCCTGGCAGTAAAGCCAAAGGATGCGGGCGCGGCAATGCAGAGCATCGCACCTTATATCGGCGATCAAACAGCAGTCCTCTCCGTCCTTGCGGGCATCCCGATTGAGACGATTGAAAAGGGGCTGTATCCGAGGCCGATTGCGCGCGTCATGCCGAACACTTCTGCTACAATCGGCATGAGTGCAAGCGGCATCGCGTTCAACAAGCGCGTATCCGCAGAGCAAAAGGCATTGTATATCCAAATGCTCTCTGCCATCGGTCTTGTCGTGGAAGTGGCGGAGGATGAGCTGCATGCGGTGACCGCCCTTTCCGGCAGCGGCCCGGCCTATATCTATTACTTGATTGAAGCATTTGAAAAGGCGGGTGCTGAAATCGGCCTTTCAAAAGAAGTCGTCCGCCAGCTGATGGTGCAGACCATTGCCGGATCTGCGTCCATGCTGCAGTCGGTCGATGAGGAGCCGGATGTGCTTCGCCGCAAGGTCACAAGCCCGGGCGGCACGACAGAGGCCGGCATCCGCGCGTTGGAGGAGCACCACTTCAACGAAACGATCAGCGCCTGCATTAAAAGTGCAGAACAGCGCTCCCGCGAGCTGGCAAAAGGCGTTTAGCTTTTTCCTGCAGAAT
>JAZUQF010000170.1:0-1703 GCA_045605545.1 Lysinibacillus sp. | reverse complement strand
TCCGCCAGGCGCTCGGCCGCTTCCCCGAACCCTAGTAGCATGAACCAGCTGGCGTAATGCTTGAATATGAGCAGACGGATATCATGCGCCTCGCGCTGCCCTTCGTTGATGGTGCATGTATAGTGGATGGAGGCTGTATAGTCGGCATCGGCCTTCGGAATGGAGATGAACAGTCCATAAAAATCATCCACCGCCCCATCGACAAGCGTGGCGGCACTTTCGCTTTGCATGATGGCTTCACGCAGCTTCCCCTTGTTCCGGATATCTTTGGACCCCTTCGTTTCAATGAAGGTGATCTCCCCGGTAGGAGACGCCGCAATCATATCAGGGACCGCCGCCTTGGATTCCTCATCCTCCACCAGCCCCGCAAAATCCACAATGAACGGCTTCTTCAGTCTCTCCTGGGCGAATAGATACCCGATTGCCGGGGCCAGCTCCCCTGTACGGGTAGACAGAATATAATCCCGGATTTTCGCATCCACATCCGCCGCAAACCGGAATTCCCTCTCTTCACTGATGAGCGGATACAGCGCACTATAGGAGCTGATTGCCTGATGCACTACATCCCTGTCTTTCGGATTCATTGCTAAAATGGTCCGCGCAAGCGCGATGACGAGCTTCCGCGATGAAAAGGAAATGCTCTTCGCTTCCCCTGCTTCCGCCAGTCTCACCCCTGCCTTTTTCACCGACTCTGGTACATACTCTACCGTTTGAAGTTCCTTTTCTCCTTTGAACATGGCTTCTCCCCCTTCATTTTATGTATGAGATAGAAGCGCCGATATATTCCTTTTCTACGCAATAAATTATTCAGGGGAATAATAGGCAGCGGCTGAAGGCACCTGCCTGCCTGGAAGGAACGCTAAAAAATAGACATTCCACATTCACTTTTATATATTTAATTACGAAAGGTAAGTTTTAGCGATGAACAGGAATGAGCGTTGCCCCGCAGGATTTGCCGCATCCATCCTCCACACGGACAATGGGCATATGTGAGGCAAAAAAGCTTCCCATGCCTAACTCTACATCTTTCCCGTATCATAGACTTACACTAAAAAGGTGAATGGTGATAAGAATGAAAAAAGAACTCGACATTTTAGCAAAAAGCATACAGTTTATCGAAAAAAACGACATGGAAAGCCTATGCCTAGTAGGTCCGGTCAGCCTTCCTGTCAAACAGCACGGAATCGAAGCCACCTTCCAGTGGTATTCATGGCTGCCGGTGGAGGCAAGCACTACAAGCGAGCAGATGCTGCGAAACCTCTCCCGCACGAACCTGGCGGCCGGGCAGCAGTCGTCCATCCTGGTCTATGGTGATTTCGCCAATGCCGACGAGGCGCTGATCCGGATGCATTCCATCTGCCATACAGGAGATATCTTCGGCAGCCAGCGCTGCGACTGCGGCTATCAGCTCCATGAATCAATGAAGATGATTATTGAGCACGGCTGTGGGGCTATCTTCTATTTGGCCAATCATGAGGGGCGCGGTATCGGCCTATTTTCAAAAACATTAGCCTACCTGCTGCAGGAGAATGGCTATGACACAGTGGAGGCAAATCATGCATTGGGGTTCGAGGATGATACACGCTCCTACGAGGATGCCATCCTGCTGCTGAAGGCGCTCCGCCAAAAGCCGGCAACGCTCATCACAAACAACCCGAACAAGCTGGCGGCACTCCAAAAGCATGGACTGCTGGCAGATAAGC
>JAZUQF010000169.1:0-4641 GCA_045605545.1 Lysinibacillus sp. | reverse complement strand
TTACATTACCGACCCCCTGCCCGGCCGACCAGATGTCCTTCCACGCCTTTGCATCGGTCATGACGGAGAAGTCGAGCTTTCCTTTCGACTGCAGGTTTTTCGGGTCCATTCCGTTCTGTAGGATGGAAGGAATCAGATAGTTTGCATGCACCCCGCTGAATGCATCCGTATAGATGATATCCTCGATTCCGCTGCCGATGACCATATCCTTGAAATCATCCGTCGTATTTCCTTCTGCAGCCGTCAGGAAGCGCGTACCGATATAGGCATAGTCCGCCCCCATCAAACGTGCTGCAACAATGTCTGCACCTGTAGAGATTGTCCCGGCCAGACAGATGGTGCCATCAAAGAATGCTCGGACTTCGGAGATGAAGGCGAATGGATTCAATGTCCCACCGTGCCCCCCTGCACCGGCCGTTACGAGAATGAGACCATCCACACCGGCCATGGCCGCCTTCTTCGCATGCTTGACATAGATGACATCCGCGAACACCTTACCGCCGTATGCATGGACAGCCTCCACGACAGGCGCCGGGTTGCCGAGCGATGTAATGACGATTGGCGGCTGGTATTCCTTGATCAGGTTGAAATCTTCCTCATAGCGTGCGTTTTCCCGCTCATGACAGATGAAGTTGACCGCCCAGGGCTCCGTCGGTAATGCTTCCTTAATCTCCTGCAGCCACTTGGCACACTCGCTGGCAGGGCGCGCATTCAGCAACGGAAATGACCCAATCATCCCCGCCTTTGAAGATTCAATGACCATTTTTGGTGTAGAAATCAAAAACATCGGCGCTACAATCACCGGTAATTCCATACATTCTCCCCCTATCCTTTTCCATTGGATATCCCATCACCCTTTTAAAATATCCAACTATTACTTCCAATGATAAATGAATGAATATTCATTTGTAAAGTTGTTATGAGAAAAATAGCGTGATTTTCAGTTATTTCATCACACAAAAGAAGAAATTTCGCCCATTCGCATCAGAACTATCCGAAATCTCACATGAGGTAGAGTTTGCACCATCATTCCCTTGCATCGACGTTTCAACAGCATCTTCATACTTGAAGAAATTGAACGGATATCTCACAAAAAGTCCCAAATACACCCTTTTTTCGACACACAAAAGGCTGTCAAGAGATTTATTTTAAAGATTTTTTCTTCTACAAAATTCACTATACGAACCCTTGTTATATAACATGATGACCAACTCTTTTAATTATGTATACGGAAAATTATTTTAGGTTAACGAAACATAAATTTCTCACTCATGTATTCTATTTCTTCACTCGAGTTATATTTCTCTAAACAACTATTTCAAACATATCAATTCTCCTTCTTCCGCAAACTGCTTTAAACAAGTATTTTCTGCTTAAAGCTTGATAATACTAGCCGCAAAATATTTTCTGAATTCTATAATTAAAGTTATGATTCTGAAAATTTAGTATTGCATTATAAAGATTTCTCTCCTAAAATAAATTCTTGTAACGGATTCAGGGAGAAATAAACCGTTTAAAACAGAATAATGATTCATGAGGGGGAATACCTATGGCGAGAACAAATACTTCGCAAAAGTCGGATCGCATCGAAATCGACTACTCACGCATTGACCAAATGGAGTCTTTCAACCGGTTTGTAAAGAAAAAGAATAAGTTCCTATTTGGCGTAGCGGCAGCATTTTTAACGTTTTATATCTTTTTACCGATCCTGGCGTTCACGACTGTATTACAACAGAAATGGATTGGCAACATCACTGGTGTATGGATCTACTCGGCGGCGTTATTTATCATGACTGTCACGCTGGCCGTCATCTATTCAAAGATGGCGCCGAAATTCGATCAACAGGCGGCGGCTGTATTGGCTGAGTACAAAAAGGATGGTGGGCAACAATGAATTTGATTTCAGCAGGCTTCTTTTTAGGGATTGTAGGCTTGACACTCGTCGTCACGTACATAGCAGCAAAACGCACATCAAGTGCAAGCGACTTTTACACAGCGGGCGGCGGACTAAAAGGCTGGCAGAATGGATTCGCCATCGCAGGCGACTACCTATCCGCAGCAGCGTTCCTGGGCGTGTCGGGGGCGATTGCATTGACTGGTTTCGACGGATTCTTCTTCTCGGTCGGTTATGTTGTGGCCAATCTCGTATTGCTTTACATCATCGCTGAACCAATGCGGAATTTGGGGAAATATACGCTGGCGGACATGCTGACGGCGCGTTTCAATGAAAAGCGCGTGCGTGGTGTCGCAGCGACGGGAACAATCATCATCGTCATCCTTTATATGATTGCGCAGCTCGTCGGAGCGGGTGCACTCATTAAACTGTTGTTTGGCATCGAGTACTGGATGGCTGTATTGATTGTCGGCGTCATGATGACGACGTACGTACTGTTCGGCGGTATGACGGCCACTTCATGGGTGCAGATCATCAAGGCAGGCCTATTATTGTTCGGTACTACCCTGCTGGCATTCCTAGTACTGCAGAAGTTCAACTTCAACATTATGAACATGTTCGATACAATCGCCACTGAACATGGCGAAGAGTACTTGAATACCGGTGTGAAATACACATCGACACTCGATTCAGTTTCCATGATGATGGCACTTGTGCTCGGTACTTCCGGCCTTCCACATATCCTGATGCGCTTCTTTACGGTAAAGGATGCAAAGACGGCGCGCTCATCCATCAACTGGACGACATGGATTACGGCAATCTTCTTCTCACTAACAATCTTCCTTGGATTTGGTGCGATGCACTTTGTCGGAATCGATCAGATCATCGCTGAAAACAAGGCAGGCAACACAGCTGCACCGCTCCTCGCTGCATTCCTGGGCGGCGATGTATTGCTTTCATTCATCTGTGCAGTGGCCTTTGCGACGATTCTCGCTGTAGTATCAGGTCTTGTATTGACGGGTGCTTCAGCGATTTCACATGATATCTACGGAGAAATCATCAAAGACGGCAAATTGACAGAGAAGCAGCAGGTACTGGCTGCTCGTACTGGTTCAATTTCGATTGCAGTCGTTTCCATCATCCTTGCATTGTTTGCGCAAAGCTTGAATGTCTCGTTCCTTGTATCATTCGCTTTCTGTATTGGTGCTTCGGCAAATCTGCCGGTCATCCTTTACACAATCTATTGGAAGAAATTCAATTCGAATGGAGCGATTGCTGCGATGGTGACAGGACTTGTATCTTGTCTTGTACTGGGCGCGATGGGGCCTAACGTATGGAGCACGACAGGCTCTGCAATCTTCATCGGCGAACCATTAGTGCCGCTGGCGGTACCAGCTATCATTACAATCCCATTAGGCTTCTTTGCTGGCTGGTTGGCCACGGTGCTCACTTCCAGTAAAGCGGATCAGAAGAAAGCCGAGGAAGTCTATCAGGAAATCCGTGTCAAAGCAAATACAGGTATTTCCGTATCAGACGTTTCTCACTAATCCTTAACTTAATTTAATAGTTTCGACAGTCAAAAGAACGAGCTTCGTGTAAGAGGAATCTTATCGTACAGCTCGTTTTTTTCATTTCATTCTTATCAAGGTATATTAATTTCCACTAGCATCCTTTCATTATCCAACACATAACATCCTTTTTTTACCTATTTTGCATTTTTAGAAACTGTAACAGTCACAGACTCTCTTTTTATTGTCAACCCCTTTTTCCGCTTACAACAACACTTCTCCCTGATGTACTATAACACAGAAAACTATCATTTTTTCTCTGCAACAAACGCGTTTTTTCTCTTTTAAACTATTTTTCTAAAAACTTTTTTTAGATAATTTCTAGAAAAACTATTGCATTTATGTGAACGCTCCCATAAAATGAGAATTGTAAAAGTTCTTAAGTAGAATTTTACTAGCATTAAGCAGTAAAAACTTTCACAAAACAGGGGGTATGGTTATGGCGAAAAATAGTCCAGTCGTGGATTATGAGAAAATCGCAAAACTCGAGTCGTTCAAGAGATTGACAAAGAAAAAGAATAGTTTTCTCTGGACGCTCACTGTAGTCTTCATGGTAGCGTATATGCTGCTACCGGTGCTGACTTCTTACACGGAGATTCTACACCAGAAGGCATTCGGGGAAATCACATGGGTATGGATCTACTCAGCAGGCTTGTTCATCATGACATGGGGGCTGGCACATCTATATGTAGGGAAAGCAAACAGCTTTGACCGTGAAGCAAAAGCAATCATCGAAGAATATGAAAGGGGTGTTAGCTGATGAGTCCTACAGCAATAATCTTTTTCGTAGCCATCGTTGGTATGACATTGGTTATCACATGGTGGGCGTCGAGACGCACATCCAGTGCAAGTGACTTCTATACTGCAGGCGGAGGGCTGACTGGCTGGCAGAATGGACTTGCCATCGCCGGTGACTACTTATCGGCCGCTTCATTCCTGGGGATTGCCGGATCGATCGCCCTATTCGGTTTTGATGGCTTCTTCTTCTCAATCGGTTATCTGGTAGCCTATCTGGTTGTACTTTATATCGTAGCGGAACCATTACGTAACTTAGGTAAATTTACGCTTGCCGATATGATTACAGCTCGTTTTGATAAAGCGAAGGTACGCGGTGTTGCGGCACTTTCGACAATTACTATCGTATTATTCTACATGATCGCACAATTAGTTGGTGCGGGC
>JAZUQF010000168.1:0-9513 GCA_045605545.1 Lysinibacillus sp. | reverse complement strand
TGTCCTATCAGGGCCATGATGAGCTGGAGGTTGCGGAACTGATCGTCCACCGGCTGAAGCAGCTGCAGCAACAGACGAATGTCATCTGCATCTGCAACGATGTCGGACGCGGCATCGTGCCGATGGAAAAGGAACAGCGCTTCCTCCGGGACGCCTGTGGCAGGGTGTACCAGCGGCTGTTCGAGGAGGCGGATGCCGTCACGCGGATTTGGTACGGGATTCCGGAAGTGATAAAGAAGGGAACGGATGCATGCCAATAAATATCGGCGTATGCTTGAAGGAAAATACCGTGTGACCGGTACAAAGAGGCGGTTGCATGGCTGAAATTATGCAAGAATTAATAGTATTCTAAGAACAGGGGATATGCAGACAAAGAAGCATGATATAATCACATAAAAAGAACGACGCAAAGGAGTTTGGGATATGCACGAAATGGAGCAGTATTTTTACAATGGACAAGTCCATCGCTGCCTGGAAGCGGCGAAGCAAGTGAAGGAGGGCGCCCCAGAAGCCGACGCGGCAAAACATTTCATTGCCTTGTTCGAACGCTTTGGCGTACCTGCCATTCCCTGCTATACAAAGAATGAATCGCAAAGCCGGGAGCGGGCGGATGAGGCATATCCGGAAATGGACGAGGTCACGGCAATCCGCCTGATCAAGGACGAAGAAGCCTTCTCGGCCCGCATCAAGGAATTGGAGCGGTTGGCCAAGGAGGGGACGGACGAGGAAAAGGCAGGCTCCTTCTTTACACAGGGGCAGCTGTTCCTGTTTGCCCACCATTACGATGAAAGCGTGCACTGCTTCATCCAGGCGGTGAAACATAATCCAAATAAGGCGGTCTATTACGGGATTGCGGCACAGACGATGAACCGCTTCAGCTATCCGCCGTTCGAGGTGCTCGGCTATTTGGAGCGTGCCATTGAATTGGACCCTGACAACGCACGTTGGTATTGGAACAAGGCGTTGGTGCTGACAACACTTTACAAGGATCTGCAGCAGGAAATGTTTTTGGAAAATGCGCTGATTGCCTTGGAGAAGGCGCAGGCGACGCTGCGGGAAGAGCAGAAATCCTTGAAAACCGCCATCGACAATACATTCGAAACGATGCGGGATTACGTCTTCCAATAAAATTCGGACTTCTTCAATGCTGATACTGATTAAAAAGGAAGTGGTGCCTGTTCGGGCGCCACTTCCTTTATTCAAAAAACAGCCGTAGAAGCGCCATCGTAGCTACCCCGGCAATGACTGTCTTGGAGAGACTTTTCGTCCATACGGCTACAAGGAGCGTCGGGATGGCGGCAAAGAAATAGTGGCCGTCAATCGCTACGTAACGTCCTTTTTCCACGAACAGGCCTTCAAAAACAAGTGCACTCAATATACAAATCGGTATGTATTTCAGCCAGCGCAGTACGACGTCCGGAAGTTCGACCTTCTTCACGAACAGGAACGGGATGATCCTCGGAAGCCAGGTGACCACTGCACAGCCGGCTATGAGCAGAAGCATGTGAACGGTCGTCATTCAGTCATCACCCCAATCGTCGCCACTACCAAGGTTGCGACCAGCACAGCCAGATGTCCGGGCATGAAGTAGAGCAGGGCATAGAGCGTAATGGCCATGATGCCGATCAGCCTCACATAACGCAAGACCTGATCGCGGGGACTGCTTGCCAGAGTCAGGACGAGCAGTGCGATGAACATGGCGGCGAGTGCGTAATCCAGACCCCAGCTTTCTGCATCGGGCAGCCATTTCCCAATCGCCCCGCCGATTGTACAGGAGGCGACCCATGTGAGGTAGGCCGTGATGTTCAGCCCGTTCATCCATTTGCCGCCAAGGCGGTTTTCCTGTGCTATTTTTGTAACGGCTACACCGAACGTTTCATCAGTCAGCAAGGTACCGAAGCCGATGTTGCGAAGCGCTGAATGATTCTTGAAGTAGGGGGCGACGGTGAGCGACATGAGAAAATGCCGCAGGTTGACGATGAATGTCGTTAAGATGATGACAGTTACCGGTGCGCCGGCCATATACAGCCCGCAGAAGATGAACTGGGCCGATCCGGCATAGACGAGCAGAGATAGCAGGAAGATTTCCACTATCGTCAGGTTCGAGGTGATTGCCACAACGCCGAATGCCAGCCCGATGCTGACATAGCCCAACAAGGTGGGAAGGCAGTCTTTAACACCTTGGCGAAACGTGTCGGGGGTAGTGGTAGTATACGTTGCCATTTTGCCAAGTCCTTTCCATGTATAAGTATGAAAGGATTTTACATCAAATTCTCTAGAATCACAACAGTGGATAGTGCTCCTGCGAGAAGGCGGAGCGGGAATGGAAAAGTAGGCACATGTGCTAAAAAGCGGCATAAAAAAGTGATTAACAAGTGCCTAAATTGAAAATGAATGGTACGATAGGAATGGCAAATGTAACAGTAGTAAGGGAAGTGAACTCAGTGGAAAACACAGCACAGCAGCAAGTGAACCGCTATATTGAAAGCCTGTTTGCACGTCTGACTGCCAAAGCGGATGTAAAGCAGTTTGAGAGGGTCATCAAGGACAATATCCAGACGAAAAAATCGTCCGCAAAGGATGAAGTCGAATACTTCGACCGCCTGATGCTGAACATTACGTACTTTGTTGAAAATAAAGCCGCCTGGAAGAAAATCATGAAGGATACATACGGACAAGGGCAGGTGCCGAAGATGAGCTATGTGGAAAGCGAGGCCATCGCACAGCAGATGCGGATCCGGCAGATGATCGGCGAGAAGATGGATGACTATACGAAGCTGTTCCACAGCCAGTACAAGGCGCTCCAGGTGACGGAGGAGGCTATCGTCTACGACTATGCCTACGCCTCAGTCGAGCACTCCCTGCGCTACGACTTTTTGACGTTTATCACAATCCAGAAAGATTCCGAGGCCATCTTGGCAGGAGATTTTGAGGAAACACTTCGCATCATTGACGGCTATGTCGCCTATCATGCCGACCAGGCCGTTAATCAGATGGAATTACTGTAGGGGGAGACATACATGGAATCACCATATACTTTTATTCATAAGGCGCCGGCAGCCAGCGCGGAAAAGCAACCTGCCATCTTCTTGCTGCACGGATTGGGCAGTAATGAGCAGGACTTGCTACAGCTTGTCGAGACGTTTGAAGGGCGCTGCCACATCTTCAGCCTGCAGGGGCCGATCAAGCACAGACCGGGCTATGCATTCTATACATTCGAGGAAGAGGGCTTCCCGACACGTGAAGTATTCGACAAAGTCATCCAATTTACACAGGCCTTCATCTTCGAGGCCATCCAGGAATATGACTTGGATATGGAGAAAATCTATGTCGTCGGGTTCAATCAAGGGGCGGTCGTCGCGCAGACATTGGCACTCGTCATGGGCAGTGCCATCCGGGGAGTCGCGGCACTATCGGGCTATATGCCGGAATTTGTGGCGGTCGAGTACAATAAGCTGCCGATGGACAAGTCGAGAATCTTCATCTCACATGGGGAATACGATTATGATTTCCCACTTTCATGGGGCGAGGGAAGCGCTGCCTTCTTCAAGGATTATGGGGCTGACGTGACGTTTAAGACATATCCTGATGGGCATGGGGTGAACCAGGAAAACCTGAAGGATCTTGTAGCATTCATCGCAACCGACCTTGCAACGGAAATGAACTAGAATAGGAAACGGAGTACGGACTATACTGGTCCATGCTCCGTTTTTTCGTGCAGCCGGCCCATCTTACAAAAGGGGACGCGCTCATCAGCAAATGCTATAGCCGATCAATTAATCAGTCTTGCAGCATCCTCCATCTCGAGGGGCTTATGAAAGAAGTATCCCTGTCCGGTATGGCAGCCCATGCTCTTCAGCCTTTCGAATTGTTCGGATGTTTCAATCCCTTCTGCAACCGCATTCATCTGCAGGTTCGATGCCAACTGTACAATCGTATGAACGACGGCATGCATACCGGGATTATCCATTGCATTGATGAAGCTGCGGTCAATCTTGATTTCCCGGAAAGGAAGCTGCTGCAGGTAGCTGAGGGATGAGAACCCTACGCCAAAATCATCGATGGAACAGTCGATGCCGTGCTGGCGAAGCTCCGAGAGGATTTCCTTCGCCTTGGAAAAGTCCACGAGCTCCATGCTCTCCGTCACTTCCAGTTTGATGAGATGCGTCGGTACCCTATACCGATTGAGCAGGCTGAAGACCTCCCTTACGAAGCGCTCATCGTAAAAATGCAGAGGGGAGATATTGATTGCAATGGGCAAGGTCTTCTCATTGCGGTCAAGTCTGCTGCGCTGCCATCTGAGCACCTGCTTCATCACCAGGACATCAAGCTGCTTGATTTTTCCCGTCTGCTCTGCAAGCGGGATGAACGTAGCGGGAGAGACGGGGCCCAGTACATGGCTATTCCAGCGGCAAAGTGCCTCGAATCCTTCTATTTCAAGGGTATTGATGTTGATTTTCGGCTGCAGGACGACAAAGAATTCCTTATGCTGCAGGCCGTACGTGAGCTGATTCAGGACATCCATCTCCAGCTGTAGCCTGGCATCGTTTTGTTCTTCAAAAAATGCCAGGTTCGTCCCCGACGACTGCCGGGACTTTGTAAGGGCCATGTCTGCCTGGCGGATGACCTCATCCAAGTGACTTTCCGAAGAAAACTGGGTGATGCCGACTTTTAAGGTAATATAGATTTCCTTACCGATAATCAAGAAAGGATTCTTCGTCAGCTGACGAATACGGGCTTCGTAGGATTCTACACGATCCATGCCTGCATTGCTCGCCAGGATGATGGCTGAATTCGAGAACTTGGCAATGAACTCCCTGCCCTCTAGAAGCGCATGCTCCTGCAGCCTTTCGACCATCTGGCGCAGAACCTCATCTCCTGTGCTCCGTCCATATACATCGACAATGCTTGAATATTCCCCCGGCTGGATGATGAAGATGATGCCTGTTTCACCCTGTTCCATCCAGGTGTTCATCTCCGTATCGAAATAATGCAGGTTCGGCAGATTCGTCTGCGTATCGAAATAGGCGAGCTGGCGTAGCTGATGGGTTTGTGCGACATACTTGATGGAGAGCGAAATAAGCGGTACAAGCCTGTTCAAGAACTCGATTTCAATGGACTTGATTGTCGGCTTCTCCTGGAAATACATCGTAATGGAGCCGATGACTTCATGTGCCGGTCCATGAATCGGTTTGCTCCAGCAATGCTTGATGTCCATCTTCAAAGGTGCAGGCGCCAGCTTTTGTGTGGCCATCAGCTCCATTTCCGTAAATTCCTTTACAAAAACGGCGTTCCCGTCACCACTTGCCATAGTGCTCAGCTCAAAACAATAGAGGGCATCCGCCACATCCAAAGGGAGCGTACCGCTTGCTGCGGCCGTCATGGAAGAGCCCTCCTTTATCAAATGGATCGAGCAATAGATTTTTCGTGTGTAATACGTTTCAATCTGCGTGGTAATCAACTGGAGAATATGCGACAGGGAATCGCCTTTTTCAATCTCCAAATATACTTCATGTTCAAGCTTTGACAGCATTTTAAACAGCTTTTCATAGGTTACATCTTTGCTATGCACCATCATATATTGGACCACGCCACCCTGGTCGCGGATGGGATGGGCTACCAGCTCGTGCCAAAAGGGGCTTCCATCTTGCTGGTAGTGGATAAGGGATGTTTCATATGGTAGCGCATGTCCTAGATGGTAGTCCAGCTCCTCCAAAAGGCTTGCTGCAGTCTTCAAGCCGGCAAGATGGGACAGCTCTTTTCCGATTAGTTCGGCTTCATTATACCCCGTCAGTTTGGCGAACGGTTCGTTATAGTAGACGATGGGCCGCTCTGTATGAAGAACATCCAAAATGGCAATGCCTGTGCGATATTGCTCCGCCATACTACAAAGAGAAACGAAAAGCTGCTCTCTTGATAGGGGCAAAGTATTGTAAATAGACATTCAGTGTCCCCCTGCATTAGTAATGAAAATTATGTAGAATAAATAAAATATAATGACTATTTACATATTATACCTCTTTATATGCAGGTGAAAAGGGGTATATTCAAAAAAATAGAATAAAATAAAAAGAAAAGCAGAAAAGAAATATGTATCTTTCCTGCTTTTTCTGTCATATTTTTTCTCGCCAAAGTGAGAAAATTTATAAACTAGTCGTTTTTGCGCGGCAGCTCTTTGTCACCGTGCTGGAGATTTCCTTTCATCTCCGCCACTTCCTCCTGCGCCTCACCTTTTAAACGATCCATTTTCCCTTCTGCACGAAGCTCGGGGTCATTTGTGACTTTACCGAGATTCTCTTTTGCCTCACCTTTTAGTTTGTTGCCTACACCCTTCATCTTATCTGATAGATTGGCCATGTAAAAAACCTCCTTAAAGTTTCGGTTCTAGAACTTTTCCCTCCAGAAGGCAAATGAAACACAAGAATTAGTAGTTTTGTTCGTTTGTAATAATTTTGAAATGTAGTCCTTTATTATGGCCGCTTACCTCGTGGCGGATATCATCCAGATCCACCAGCTGATTGGAGTCGACGAATCGCGCCAACGTATCGAGCAACTCGGAAAGGGCATTCGTAAACAATGTACGCATGTTATCAAAGTCAATATTGCGGAAGTTGCCCTCAATATCATATGCTTCGATGGAATTCAACCGTTTGGAAGCCCCGGCGAAACGGTCGTCATACACCGTATACTGCTCGTCGGTGATGACGATGATATGTAAAACTTCCCCTGTAGCAGTGCGCAGCTCGACATTCGTCTTCTTTTTTTTCACATCTGTAATTTCGTGTATTCCATGCTTATGCTTGATGAAAAATAGTGACATATTCAAAAACCTCCCTATTACATAATAGTTATAATTCCGCGCGGATTGATTTCCCTTTTATTGTTAGTCTAATCTTGTGAAAGTGGATTTCCGCTACAGTCGGCTCGCTTTCCACGGGCATGGCCTCAGCCTCCTCGTCGCTCGTCCCTCACTCTTGCGGGGTCTTCACCTCATGCTATTCCCGTAGGAGTCTCGCCGCTTCCGCTACAATCCACTGGCGTATCTTTTACAAAGATTTTATCTAATAATCACGCTTTCTACCAACCGATATTTGGACAATCAAAAGACATGGGGCACTGCAATTCTATTTTGCCGTGTACTGGTCATATAGGTGGTGCAAAATGTCCTGCCCTTCTTCGGCAACGATTGTCTCACCATAATACTGTAGTGTGGCAACGGTTTCCTCCTCTTGGATGATGTTGTTCTCGACAGCCAATATGATGGTCGCCTCACCGTCGACGGCAAGCTTTTCCTCCATCTCTTCGGGTATTCCAAATGGTGCGAAGAGGCCGGGCTGCCAGGTGCCTGTCACCTTTAAGGCCTTTGTCCCTTCCTTCTGCTCATAATGCCACTGTACGTCACGTAAAATGGATTTGAACAAATCGTTTACGGTGAATGTGCGGCCATTATAGGTAATGTCTGCCGCCCGGATGGAATGGACATTCTGCGAGATGGCCGTTGCCGCCTCGTCCGCCGCTGTATTGATGCCGGATGCCGCATCTTTGATTTCCCCCCATGCAGCAGAGCATCCGGATAGACTGAGAGAAATTATGCAAGCCGAGCATAAGGTGAATAGTTTTCGCATTGAATATTCCTCCATCTCCACATAAATCCTTCAGGTTCATCTTACTAAATCTTTCAGGGAGAAAATGGAAAATATGATAGTTTGTGTGAATACTTTTCAACATCTTGCATCGTGTGGATTGCATAATTTTCGTATGAAGATTCCAAAATAGGGTGAACCACTTTCGTGATGGCGCGCAAACGATGAATATAGCGGCCATTTGCCAGGAATGTTTATGAAAAGGAGAGGAATCCATGCGTATTGATGATGACATGCTGGACAAACTCGGCGTTTATTTTGTCTACCACGATGTATATTCACGCTATGGCATTACATTTGAAAATTTCGTTGAACGTTGGAGCAAGGGCATATTGGAAATCTAACCGGGCGGCGCACTTTCACCGGCCGGTCTGCTGTGGAATATAAAAAGAGTGTAGAAAGGAGGCGCGCCTCACTTACTACACTCGTATTCATCAGAATTTTTTTAGAATCCAGTCATTCGCTTCTAACCAGCTGTTGACCCGGATGACGTTTGAAGGCACCGCCAGCTGGTTGTAGGGTGTATTGAACAAGATGACAGGGATATTCAGTTCCTCTGCAATCATGACCGCATTGTCGTGCTTATCCTCGAAAAATGCATCCACCTGATGGAGGCGTGCCGCTGCAAGTTTATCATGGCTGCCAATCAGTTCGATATGGTCGTAGGGGATGCACTGCTCCTGAAACCACTTCGTCGTGATGTCAAAGACGTTTTCCCCACGCGCGGAAATATAATAAAGCTCATAGCGGTTTCGCCAGGCACTTAATATATTTTTGGCGTCCGCCGCCAGCTCGCTTGCAGCATACATGGACGGCTCATTCTCCTTGAACCACGCGTCGAACTGCGAACGGTCGACGGGGTGGGGGAATGCGCTTAGAAAATCATATTCTACTACGTCATCCAATGTAATGTTGACGTTGTACTGCTTGTTGATATAAGGAATGAGCGTCGCAGGGCATGTAACGGTTCCATCGATGTCGATCCCGAAGCGGGGTTTCGTTTTTGCTGTCATGGAAGACACCCCTCTTATGCGTTCGCTTTCGCTTCCGCGTCGCGTTTTTCTGCCATTTCGGCCGCTAATTTATCGATTTCCTTCTTCAGTTCCTCTACCATTGTCTCCTCAGGTACTTTACGGACCGTTTTTCCCTTCATGAACAGCAGGCCTTCGCCACGTGCACCGGCAATGCCGATATCCGCCTCGCGCGCCTCGCCAGGACCATTTACTGCACAGCCAAGGACGGCCACCTTCAATGGTACATTCAGTTTGGAAATATACTCTTCCACTTCATTTGCAATGGAAATCAAATCGATTTCGATACGTCCGCAAGTAGGGCAGGAAATCAATGTCGCCATGTTCGATGCAAGGCCGAATGATTTCAACAGCTCGCGTGCCACCTTAATCTCCTCTACAGGATCGGCGGAAAGTGAAATGCGGAGCGTATTGCCGATTCCTTTAGAAAGGATGGCACCAAGACCCGCAGCTGATTTGACCGTGCCGGCAAATAGTGTACCTGATTCCGTAATGCCGAGGTGAAGCGGGTAATCGAAGGCTTTCGCCGCCTTTTCATACGCCTCGATGGCAAGGTTTACATCCGATGCCTTCATCGACACGATGATGTCATGGAAGTCGAGGTCCTCCAGAATTTTGATATGATGAAGGGCTGACTCCACCATGCCATCAGCAGTCGGATAGCCGTACTTCTCTAAAATATGACGCTCCAGTGAACCGGCGTTTACACCGATACGAATTGGAATCCCCTTTGCCTTTGCAGCGTTCACGACTGCTTCCACCTTTTCACGGCGCCCGATATTACCAGGGTTGATACGAACTTTATCGATTCCGTTCTCGATCGCCTTCAAGGCTAGACG
>JAZUQF010000167.1:0-18999 GCA_045605545.1 Lysinibacillus sp. | reverse complement strand
CAATTAGAGCTGGATATGGGGGACTTCAAGGCGCTGTGGTACAATCCGGCGTCCAAGACGAACAAGCTTGAGACGCTGGAGGCGGCGGAGGCCATCCGCATGAAGCTGACGGACAAGGCGCAGGTCGCCCGTATCGAAACGGAGCGAAAGACCATTTTTGCACCGAGCCTGCATTCGCTGCTCGAGCTGCAGAAGGAGGCCAACAAGTTTTATGGATTCACCTCATCTGAAACGTTGAAGATTGCCCAAAGTCTGTATGAAAAGAAGCTGATTACATACCCACGGACGGAATCGAAACATCTGCCGACCGCATTTGCCAAAACGATTACAGGCAATCTGAAGGCTGCGGCCGGCCTGCAGCATGTTGCACAGACGGCCAATGACATCCTCGGCAACCCGGCACATATACAGAGGGTTATGAATTCCAAACGCTACGTGGATGACAAGAAGCTGACGGACCACCATGCCATTACGGTCACCGAGGTGCCCATCGGAAGAAAATCATTGACGCCGGGCGAAGCGAAAATATACGACCTCATCGTAAAGCGGCTGCTCGCCATCTTCCTGCCGCCCTATGTCCTGGATAAGACAAGCGTGACACTCCTCTGCGGAGGTGAGCAATTCAAGGCGAACGGGCATATCGTCATCGATAAAGGTTATACGGTTCTATATGATTCCCATAAGAAAAAGGAAGACAAGCCGCTGCCGTACATGACAGAGGGAGAGGAGCTGCCGGTACGGGAGAGCAGGATTCTATCGAAAATGACGGAGCCGCCGCCACGCTACACGGACAGCACCCTGCTCGATGCCATGTTCCATGCAGGTCGCTTCGTCGAGGACAAGCACCTGCAGGCAATTCTGAAGGACGCGGAGGGCATTGGAACGAGTGCGACCAGGGCTGAAATCATCGAAAAGCTGATTTCCATCGGCATGATGGCACGGGAAGGAAAGAGCCTGGCCGCAACGGATTTCGGCATCGACGTCATCGGCAGCCTCAGAGACCATGATGTCGTTTCGCCCGTCCTGACAGCCGTCTGGAGCAAGAAATTGAAGGACATCGTCGACGGGACACTGGACTCACGGCAATTCTACAGCGAAATGAAGCAGTTCATCCAGGAGACGACCGACAGGATGAAGGGGCTCGAAATGGCAGTGCAGGAAAAGCAGGTCGTCATCGTAGGAAAGTGCGTCAGCTGCGGCGGACAGGTCGTTGAGGGGTTCAAAGGATACAGCTGTACGAACAAGGCATGTAAGTTCTTCATCAGTAAGACATTGATGAAGGGGAAGATTACACCGACGGATATGAAGAAGCTGCTGGCCGGGAAGGAAACAAGGGAGATACGGTTCACCTGGAAGAGTGGCAAGAAAGGGAAGGCGAAGCTGAAGCTCGTGGGAGAAAAACTGGAGTTTGTGTTTGCGCCTATCAGACAACCGAAAAAGTAGTATTGAAAGTACCAACATTGGGCGTTTTCCTAATGTTGGTACTATTTTTTAGCCCATTCTACAATTTTTGCTTTTGTATGTGCAAATAACTTACTATTCCATGCAATATTACATATAATAAACAAACGGGTCCATAATTTGGTCGTACTTTATGTGGATGATTAGCTTGAATTTTGAGAATTGTCTTGACTATTTTGTAGAGAGTTTGTACACTGTGAGAAATCAAATGTTTTTTCTAGAAGTACAACAACATTATAAGTAAGGATCTGGTGAAATGATAGTATGTAAATTTGGCGGTACTTCCGTCGCGAGTGCAGAGCAAATCAAAAAAGTATTCAATATTGTTAAATCGAATCCTGAACGCAAAGTGGTTGCAGTTTCAGCTCCTGGAAAACGTTCAAGCGAAGATATTAAAGTAACAGACCTACTAATAGATTTAGCCGAAACGGCTCTGCTCGATGGCGACGTGGAAGCGAAGATTGCGACGGTTGTCAAACGGTACGACGATATAGCGGCTGGATTGGGCCTCGACGACACAATGGCTGAAATCATCACCATGGATCTGCAGGAACGTGTTGGCGGTGACAAGGCGAACAAAGAGCTTTTCATCGATAACATCAAAGCCAGTGGCGAGGACAACAACGCCAAGCTGATTGCGGCTTATTTCAATTCGCAAGGTGTGCCGGCACGCTATGTGAGTCCAAAGGGCAGCCTGATTGTGAATGATCTTCCGGAACGGACATATGCCTTGCCGGAAGCTTATGATAACTTGCGTATTTTGAAGGATACAGAGGAAGTCATCATTTTCCCTGGCTTCTTTGGTTATACAAAAGATGGAATTCTGCGCACATTCGACCGCGGTGGTTCCGACATTACAGGATCGATTTTGGCATCGGCGGTCGGTGCAGACCTGTACGAAAACTTTACGGATGTGGACTGTGTATTTTCAGCTAATCCGAAGGTCATTAACAACCCAGCAGAAATTAAGGAGATTACGTACCGCGAAATGCGTGAGCTTTCATATGCAGGCTTTGCCGTATTCCATGATGAAGCATTGATGCCGGTATATAAACAAGGTATTCCAGTGAACATTAAAAATACAAACAACCCTTCTGCACCTGGTACACGCATCGTGCCGGCACGTACGGAGCAGGCTCGTCCTGTGACAGGTATTTCGGCAGATAGTGGTTTCTCGACTCTTTATGTATCCAAGTATTTGATGAATCGTGAAATAGGTTTCGGACGAAAGCTCCTTCAAATCATTGAGGAGGAGGGCATTTCCTACGAGCATACACCATCCGGGCTGGATGACATCTCGGTCATTATGCGCTCGATGCAGCTGACACCCGAAAAGGAAGAGCGCATCGTGAAGCGTGTAAAGGAAGAGCTTCATGCGGATGATGCCTATTTCCGCCATGGCTTATCGATGATTGTGGTGGTTGGGGAAGGCATGCGCAACAATACGGGCATCGCCGCACGCGCGACGACAGCCATCTCCTCGACGGGGGCCAACATTGAAATGATCAACCAGGGCTCATCGGAAGTGAGTGTAGTATTCGGCGTCTACAGCCAGTTTGAAGAAAAGATTTTAAAAGCGCTGTATAGTGAATTCTTTTCGACGGTAAATGTCTAATGAAAACGAAGCGGAAAAGACCTTTTTAGGAGGTCTTTTCTGCTTTTTTTGGTGAAAAAATAAACGGATTGACCGGTGAATTGACGAAGGAAGGCGCATGCCTCTCCTTGTAATGCCTCCGCTCATTAGGGTGCATGCCTGCTGAAAACGCCCGGTTTTATGCGGTAGAGCCGATTACAGAGTATAAGATTTTATTGGGCGAAGAAAATGGATGTAGCCATTTTAGAAACGCCCAAACCGCCATTCGTCAATTTTGATATACAACTTAACTGACAATAAGCGCCGTTATGGGTAATAATACCTGTTTTGCGCTTATCTTAGGTTAAGTCGTATATGGATTTCTCCATCCCGAGCGAAAAGGAGCAAAGAAATCCCGCTTGTTTTCCAGTGGGTCGTCTATGCCATGATTATGTAAAATCATTTTTGACTGGCCAACAGCGGAATGATCAGCATGTTATTGAGGCTGAGCAGTCACCGGGTATGGGAAGATAGTTTTTTTCTTGGTCTAGTGGGGAATGATATACAATAGTACAGGAGGTGAAGGTGTGGAAAGGATTAAACGTCTACTCGGACTCGTATTCCGCAATATTTATTATTACCGGGTGGATTACATACGTACATTTGTGGCGGTAAGGTTATTCCAACTATTCATCGTGCTGCCGCTCATCACGCTGTTATTCACTTTTTTGCTTGATGCACTAGGAATTCAGAGCATTACGGAGCAGAATATAGGGCACCTGCTGACGCATCCACTCGTCCTAGCCGTACTGGCGAGTATACTGCTGGTCTTCCTGCTCTTCATTTATTACGAGATGGGCTTTCTGATGCTGCTGGCGTATCATCAACAGCGGGCCATCCCTTATACATTCCTTGGCCTATGGAAGAGGCTGAACGGAAAGGTGGTCCATTTCGTCAGTTTCCAGACGCTGCTGCTCGTCTTTTATATGCTGCTTGTCATCCCTCTGATTTCTACAGTTCTGCCGCTGTCCATCACACAGCATGTGCACATCCCACGGTTCATTGTAGATGAACTGCTGGCCTCTCCGAATGGAAGGGCTGTCTATTATGGCTCTCTTTCCCTCATCTTCCTTGTGGGACTTCGCTTCATTTTTACACTGCCATTTTTTACGGTATACCAATGGACGACGATTTGGGATGCAGTGAAGATGAGCTGGCAGTTTTCCAAGCGGAAGCTGGTGGAGACGCTCGCAATGCTCGGACTGATACTGGGTGTCCATGTGACGATTTCTACAGCTGTCCTGGCGATCGCCTTTTTGCCGCTTTTCATCATCGAGCGGTCCTCCCCCGACAAGGCGCTCGTAGTGGCCGCCTTTACATTGACATTTGTGCAGGGCTTTTTAATTGTTGCCTTTTCGCTGCTGCAGGCTGTATTTTCGCAGATTCTGGTGCTTGTATCATTCAAGCTTACGCATGAAAAGCCACTCATTACTCAAAATGAACCGTTCCGTAGCACAATTAGGCACTGGACGATCATCGCAGCCATTTTCGCGTATTTTCTAGTGAGCGGATTTAACATCCTGAGCCTTGAAAGGGCAGTCTATGAACCAACCACCAAGGTGATAGCACATCGGGGGTTCAAGGAGGTAGAGCTGGAAAATACAATCAGCGCACTGCATGCGGCCGTAGAGGCAGGGGCGGATATCGTGGAGATTGATGTCCAGGAGACAATGGATGGCAAATTTGTCGTATTCCATGACACGGATTTGATAAGGCTTGCCGGAAGGAATCAGAAGGTCTACGAGATGACGCAGGAAGAGCTGATGGATGTGGAGATATGGTCCGGGGATATGACCGGCCGCATCCCATCGCTTGAACAGATGCTGGAGGAAAGCCGCGCACTTGATGTACAGCTGCTCATCGAAATCAAGACCCACGGCTATGAATCTGAAAACATGCTGGAGCGGCTGATTGCTTTGCTTGATAGATATGAAGCGCTTGATGTACATTATATCCAGTCGCTCTCTTTACCGATTGCCGAGAAAGTGAAGGAGCTAGAGCCGCGCTTAAAGGTAGGGCCGGTTTATGCATTGAATCTTGGTGACCTGCCGGAGACGGACCTGGACTTCATTTCGATGGAGCAATATTTTGCGACGGAGCGAATCATCGAGCAGGCGAAGGAACGGGACAAGCCGTTGTTCGTGTGGACGGTCAATGAGCCGCGCAATCTGCAACGATTGCTGGAGCAGAATGTACACGGCATCATCACGAATGAACCTGATGAGGCAAGCAGCCAAAGGGAGAAATTCGACAAGGAAGAGCGATTCCTTCACCGAATTTTGAATAAGATTGATACTATTTTTTAAAGGATTGACTATGACTATATGGAAACTTATACGTATGAAGTACCTGCAAGACTGAATTCTACGGACGATTCGCACGTCTATCATGATGGACGCCATGTGTACACAGTCTCTAGGGTATATGACAACGGACTGAAGAAGTTGGTGGATGCCTATTTCGACTACAGGTATTTCCTGAAATATGTGGTTAAAAGCCCTGACGAAAAGGAGCAGTTCCTCTGCAGGAAGGTACAGCGAAAGGGCCGGCTATGGTTCGAAGCAAGGGATCTGCGGACAGGTTCGCAATTCATCATCTCCTATGAAAATTGGCGCATCGGTGTACCCGAGCTGTTCATCAAGGGAGAAGCGCTGGACATGAAAATAGACAAGGAAATGGATGACTGGTCCAATTTTCTGGTGGGGGAGGCGATTGTCGCGCGGTGGCTTGCCGTATACAATGAAGAAAAGGAAAGCTTTTCGATGACATTGGAGATTATGCCGGACAGTCCTGTACAGGATGCGGCATTCTTCTTGGCCATCGCACAGGCGACATTATTTATTGGTGCATGAGGAGGAGACGATGAACGTCATATTTGTAGTGACCGAAACAGGTCAGGAGCTTTTGGAAATGGTATCGCAGGATGTGGCAGGGCTGCTTGCGGCTGTACAGGGGGAGACTGTGACATTCCCATTTGGTACATATCAATACGACTTTCATAATTTGGACCATTACCTGGAGGGGGATGTATACCGTCAGGAGCTGGTCATTTATTTAAAGGCAGTATAGACGGCAGAGATGAGGCTGAAGGCAAACTCAAAGGAATTTGAATTTGTCTTCAGGCTTTTTTTGTTTTCTATGCGCCATTTCCCTGGAAAAGTGTAATAGTAAAAGGTGCAGTTGTTGAATCTATTTCCGCTCCCCCTCCATCCGGATGGACTGAACAGTATAGGAAATAATGGCATAGTTGTGAAAAAGATATGTAGAAATCATGACGGGAATGAATAGAATCTCAATAAAATGATATAAAAAGGACTAATAATATATGATTTCAATAAAAACGATGGAATCTTGTTATGTAATTTTATCTATTTGAGTCGCACTATATTCGTTATAATGGAACTATATTAAGGAGTGGTCGTATGGGGAAAGGAAGGATGCTGCTCATAAGCGGCGTTATTACCATCTGTTTTATAACGATTGGCGCTGCAGGTCTTCTAGTAATGAGTGGGGAAAACCCGTTGGAGAACCTGCTTGAAAAAGAAGATACGATTGAAAATCCTGTCTCGTTGGCAGATGGACCAGCAGAAGAGACCATCGAGAAACCGGAACATGAAGAACCGTATGAAGGCATCCGCACGATGATGGATGAAGCGGGAATCCATGATATCTTGTTTGAAACGGGGGATGTAGCCTACTCGGCTGCTTCAGGGCCCATGAAGCTGACAGTCAGGCAGGTTCGATTGGAACAACTGATTCCCACGAACGAAAAAATCAAAAATTCCGTCGGAGGACATGATCGTGCGACGTTGGCAGTCTTCGAAATTGAAGCGGAGAATCAGGGAGGAAGGCCTGTGATTTTCCACATTGACGATGCGAAAGTTACGGCGGATATGGGGGAAGGCTCCCTTTTCCATCCGGGATTGTCGGACCAGTTTGGCTCGGATTTCGACCCCCAAGAAAAGAAGCAGGGAATGGTAGTGGTCGATTTTGAATCGGAGCCAGAGGATATCGCCAAAATCGAGCTTAAGGTGGCCTCACCTTATGACGAGAACTATGATGCATTGGGCAAGGAAGTCATTTTGAAAATTCCGATGTATTGAGTGAGCCGAAAGGCCGGCCAAGGACTGCACCAGCATGACAACCAGCCGCTAATCCGGGGCGATTGGTTGTTTTTTTGTAGAAAGGGAAAGTAAAGTGCATGCTTTCTAGAGGAGCAATAAAAGGATGAGGATGATTGTCAGTAGGCCGAGCAGCAGGAGGGGGACCATATCCTCCGTACTGTCCCGGGCTCTCAGGTGGACAAGGATTCCCCCGATGCAGATCAGGCAGATAAGGGCGGCTCCTAACAGGGCGGATGTGGCAGACCAGAAGCCGATGAGGAGGAGAATGGCCCCGAGCATTTCTACCGCGCCGGTGAAAAGCCTGAACCAATCCGGTAGCCGCCATCTGATGAAGGCGAAATGGTAGGACCGTGAACCGGATAATTTCCCGTAACCGACAATCATGAATGCCGCCGCTAGTACGCCGAGCAGTACCCAGATGACGACCTGCATATCTTCGCCCCCGTTTCCTAAAGAACTTGTGCAGACTGTCTTTTTCCCTCAAGAAGCAGCTGATTAAATCAGCCGCATCGAGTCTATCAGCTCTGCACACTCTATTGCAGACATGTTATGTATATTACAACAATATGTCTTTTTGGAAGACTTCATTCACAATGCGGTATTTAGGTTTACAAGTAGTGGATGGCCGGGTAGAGGATGATACCCCCTTTAAGATTAGGTTCACCAGAAAAGGCCGCCCCTCAGTTGGAGAGGGGCGGCCTTTTCGTATTCATACATTACTTAAAAAACATTTCCCTTCTCAGGGATGTCTGCAAGCTTTTCATGGATGCGGCGTTTGCGGTACAGCATCATGCCTGCTTCGGCAACATCATTCATCATCGTCTTGTTCGCATAGGCACCGAAAATGATGCCTGCCACCGGAATCATCTGGAACAGCTTCTTCATGCCGAAATTGTCCCGGTAGGTAAAGAATACTTCCTGCCACCCCTGCAGCTGCGAAATCATGCTCTTCTCCGATGCACTGGCGGCCACTTCATGCATGGAGGAGAGCTCGTTCAATATCGCCTCTTTCCCGACGATATCCGCAGAAGCGAATTGCAGGCATTTTACAATGAAGACCCTTTCCTGCTTGCTGTCCGGTTCGTAGCCATGGATGAGGGCGATTTCCTGAAGTGTTTTCAGCGCCATCCCTAAAATGAGGGGGATGTCGATTGCCAGCGTGAAAATCCCTCCGATGCCTGTAGAGGCCCCCTGAAACGTCGCCAGCTTGACACGGCTGTTTTGAAGGGATTCGCTGAGCCTGATCATATCGTCAAGCGGAAGACCACCAACCTCCTCTACCTTTTCGACCGGCCGACCTGTTTCGGCAGCGATTTTCTGGAGTGTCGCCTGCTTATTAATCAGGTACTGGCCGCCGGATTGGACGAAGCTACCCAGCTCCGATACCAGGAGGGCAATCTTTTCCTGGATGAAGGAGGGTGTCAATTTATCGAGCAGCTTGAACGGCAGCCGTCCGAGCTTTTCCCAAAACCACAGTCCCTTTTGGTCCTTTTCCCAATCCTCGATCGTTTGAAGATGTGATAGTAGCTGTTCTCTAGATTCCAATTTGCATTCTCCTCACTTTGTGCTTAATTACCATACGTTTTGTAAAAAGGAAAAGTTTCGTCCGTTTTACAGAATTCCGTGAGTGAGGAAGTGTTAGGCTTCGGCGGTTTGGGTGCCAGGCATATTGGAAATACTGGGAGCAAGGCCTGCAAATGAATAAGAAAACCCCCTGCAGGGCTGCAGGGGGAGGAAGTACATTATTGTTTTTCCAGTTTTGCTAGTTCTTCTGGACTGACATCTACACGCTTAAGGAACAGCGACAGGACAATCGCTACAAGCGTCACGGCCATGGCGATGAAGAAGGAATGCTGAACGCCTTCAAGCAGGGCCAATTGCTTAATTTGAGCGAAATCCGCCTCAGTGGCAGTCGCCATATTAAGACCGGCAGCAAGTTCTTCTCCTTTAGCCGTTGCAACAGAGTTCATGAACGTTACGAACAGTGCTGTACCGATGGAGCCGACGACCTGCTGGGCCGTATTGTTGACGGCTGTACCATGCGGATTCAGACGGTTCGGCAGCTGGTTCAAGCCGTTTGTCATGATCGGCATCATGACCATCGACATCCCGAACATACGAATCGTGTAGATAGTGACGATGTATGCGTAGGAGGAGTCGATTTGTAGATTGGACAGTAGATACGTAGAGTAGGCGGTAATCGACAACCCGGTCAGCGCAAGTACACGCGGTCCGAATTTATCGAACAGTCTCCCCGTAATCGGAGACATGAACCCCATCACAATCGCCCCTGGCAGCATCATGATGCCTGATTCCAACGGTGAAATCTGGCGGACGCTTTGCACATAGGCGGGTGTAAGAATCATACCTGAAAATAATGCAGCGGCTGTCACCATCGAAATGACTGAGCCGAGAGCAAACATCGGGTATTTATAGACACGTAGATCAAGAAGAGGTTCTTCTAAACGCAATTGGCGGATGACGAACCATACAAGGCCGATTGCACCGACCACGATGGAAGAGATGACGGCCGTGTCTGTCCATCCATTCGAGCTTGCCATTGAAAACCCGTACAGCAGCCCGCCGAAACCTACAATGGAAAGCAGGACCGATAAGTAGTCGAGTGATGCCTTCCGTGTCTCCATGACATTTTCAAGTTTCCAGATGCCAAGCAGGAAGCTGATGGCAGCAAATGGAAGAACCATCTCAAAAAGGACACGCCAATCATAGTATTCTACAAGATAGCCTGATAGTGTAGGCCCGATTGCCGGTGCGGTCATCATGACAAGACCAAAGACACCCATCGCTGCACCACGCTTGTTACGCGGGAAGCTGACGAGCATGATGTTCATCAGCAATGGTCCCATGACTGACGAACCGGCTGCCTGAACCATACGGCCGGCAAGCAATACGCCGAAGTTCGGTGCAAAGGCGGCGACGGCTGTACCGAGTGTAAACAGCCCCATCGCCGTCAGGAACAACGTGCGATTCTTAAAGCGTGTAATCAGGAATGCCGAAACGGGTATCAATACACCGCTGACGAGCATATACCCTGTGGACAGCCATTGGACTGTTGAATAGCTTTCAATTTCCAAGTCCACCATGATGGATGGTAAGGCGACGTTCAATAAGGAGTTATTCAAAAACGATACGAATGCCCCAAAGAACAAAATAGCAAGCATCAAATATGGCGGTTTTTTTTCTTCTATGCCATCATTCATTTATTTCCCCTGACTTTCTATGTTAAATTATTCACTTGACCGATTTTATACTAACAGTCCAAATTAATCAACGAAAAAGTCTAGTCAGTCCAACTTTGGTTTGATTTCACATATAGATGATGTATACTTGTGCATAAGAAAGCACGAAGGAGCACTTATGAATAAACGGAAAAGACTAGTAGCCGATGAAGCGTTGACATTATTTGTAGAAAAAGGGATAGCGCAGACGTCCATCCAGGATATCCTGGAAAGAGCGGGCATATCCAAAGGCACTTTTTATAATTATTTCTCCTCCAAGCATGAATGCGTGTGGGCCATTTTGGAACAGGCGCGCTATGATGCCCGCATGATGCGGGGCGAACTGATGATAGGAAAAGATCCGCGGGATGTGGAAGTGTTGCTGGAGCAGATTGCTGTTCTGTCCAGCATCAGCCGGAAGCGTGGATTAGATGCGGTATTTGAGGAGATCCTCCATTCCGGGGATTCGGATTTGAAGAAGCTTGTGCTGAAATACCGTGTGTATGAGCTTGAATGGCTGGGGGAAAGGTTCACGGAAGTATTCGAAATCGGCCAGCAGGAAATCGCCTTCGAGGCAGCAATCATCTTCTATGGCATTATGCAGCATCTCATGTTTACAAAGAAGCTGATTCATCAAAATACGTTGGAGCCAAAGACCATCACACGGTCTGCCATCATCTATGTGAAGGAAATCCTGCGCTTGATGGTGGAGCTGGGGACGAATGTATTAGACAGCCGGCAATTGCAGTTGTATGTAGAGTCGTTCAGAAATGTGGAGCTGACCGAGAGGGAGGTCGTTGAGTCGCTGGAACAATTCCAACATACCGACTTCACCAGACCACAGCAGCACATCACCGAAGCGCTATTGTCGGAGATGAAGGGGGACGAACCCCGGGAAGTAGTCATGAATGCCCTTTTGAAGGCTTTTACAAACGAGTTCAAGGATTCATCGTATGAAAATGAATCAAAGGAACTTTCAAGCATCATCTGGCATTACATCAAACAGTTGAAAAAATAGATAGGCAGGACACAAAGCAAGAGGTGGAATCAACGTGATTCCACCTCTTGTTGTATGTGCCGTCTTACTCGATGACGCCGCAAGCAATGCGGTCACCGGAGTTTCCGGAAGGATCGGTCTTGTAGTCGTCAGGCCCCGCATGAATGACAAGGGCGCTTCCGTCCTCATCCAACAATGAATTGGCATGCCCCTTATCCAGCGTTACAGCACCGGAAATGAAGCGGACTTCCGATGTACCGTCTTGTCCGATATCAAGGTTGGGAAGATCCCCCGCATGTGCACCCTTCGGGTTTTCAATGCCATGCTCCTTGTTTTCAGGGTTGAAATGGCTGCCCGCGGACTCGAAAGTAGGTGTTTCACATTTTCCGACCTGATGGATGTGAATTGCGCGCTTGCCGGCTGGAAGGTTGGAAAGATTCGTGTAAATCTCCACACCTGTATCCGTCTCTGTGAACTTTACTTCTCCGACATCCTGGCCTTCGTTATTAATCATCTTCGCACTGGCCGTCGCTTTCACTGTTTCGGATGTAGTGCCTGCATCGCTCTCTACCTCAGAAGCATTCTGGGCATCGACGGGTACTTTCTCCTCGTCATCTCCAAACAGACCGCAGCCCGTCAGCAGGAATGATACACCGATTACAGATATCAACTTTTTCATTATATGCCTCCTTCTCATTTTATCAGGATAGAAAGTTAAGTTATCCTTACCCGACTCTTCGGACTCCTAATCCTGTTTCGGCAAAGAAACCGCCTCTTTTTCATAATGGACAAATATGGATGGAAATATGCCGGTTGGGTGCATAAAAAGGGGGAGTTGGAAAAGGATTTTGAGGAGTGTCCTTTACTGCCTTTTGAAATCCTTAAAAAGTTTTACCATGGGTGTTGATTTACCTTTTACTGTTAGCGGAATCTCTTGTAGAAGTGGATTTCCGCTACAGCCGGCTCGCTTTCCACGGGCACGGCCTCAGCCTTCTCCCTCGCTACGCTCAGTCCGGGTGCTTCGACTCGGTGCTCCTGCCGCTTTGCTTTCGTCGCAAATAAATTTGCTGTTCCCGTAGGAAGCTTTGCTCTGTAGCCGACAGCTACACTCTCGCCGCTTCCGCTACAATCCACTAGCGTATCTCTTTTAATGAGGAGTTTATCTAGAAATCACACTTGCTATCAACCGATATTTGGATATTCGACAGACTTGGTAGCTTCTCAGTTACATTGCCTAAAATGATTTAACACTGAGTCACCGGCTTCTTCTCAACTAGCTTATAAAAAGAGAAGAATGAGGAAGGATTATATTTCATTTCCCATCTACCGGGATGTAACAAATATTCGATGCCGTCTCTTTCGAACTCTACAATCTACCATATTCTTATCAGAGAAAAAAGCACAGGGAATGAAGGGTGGCGACTCCAGCGGGACAAGCGAGACAGCCGAGACCCCGCAGGAGCGGAGCGACGAGGAGGCTTGGCCTCGCCCGCGGAAAGCGTCCATCCGTAGTGGAATGTGCAGTCCAGCAATAGATTTTTTATTGAGGCTGAATTGTTACCACGCGGGAAGTTTTATAAGAAAAAAGTGGCTGTCCAGAAAAATCCCGTTTTCCGGACAGCCACGTTCATCAGCGTGGAAGTTTCTTCTCAATTGGCAGGTTGAACTTTTCATGGGAGAGGTAGTGGCCGTTTTCGAAGGTGCGTTCCGTAAAGTCCCAGGAGTCACCATTCAGGCGAATGACGGTCGAGGAGCGTGTACCATATCCTTCGAAATGGATGAAAATCGGAGACAGCTTCCGTTCGAGCTCCAGCGGCACTCCTGTAGAAGGGAGCCGGTCGTCATCTGCCTGCGTTCTGTCAGATAGGATCTGGAAAAGATCATCATCCGTAAAATCGGGGTTTTCCATCGTCTTCTCCATGCCTGCTTTCAAGGCCTCGACTTTCGGCCATGGCGTGTTCAATGTGGCATTCGACATGCAATGGATGCCGGGGGACACTTCCGTTATTTCATCGACGACATTATTGTAATGGATCAATTTATCCCCATCATAAAGGAGTACATTGAACGGACCATACAAGTCCCGCTTATCCTGCAGGTCCTTCGCAAAGAAGTCCGCCGTCACCTCGGTGTTCAAAAAATCGGTGGCAATTCTTCCGCGGGAATGCATCCCCGTTTCCGCCAGCTCCGGGTCGCGGTAGTTCGTAATGGCAACCATGCGTCCTTTCGCGCTGACGCCAAGCCACGTCCCGCCTTTTTCTGCATCCCTTCCAGCGAGGATATGCGGGGCGTCCTCCCAGAGATGGGCAGGCTCTGTTGGGCGTATGTAGAATTCATCCCGATTTGCTGCGACGACAAGCGGATGATCGGGATGGGTTTTATAGCTGAATGTAAGGATGCACATTTAATCACGACCTTTCAAATCGGTTCTTTTTAAGCTATTATGCCGTTCCCCGGTTATTTCATGTAATGTGGGCCTTCCTCCGGATGAAGCAATATGTCGGTATTGGAGCGGAGAAAGCCAGCCTTGATGGAAAACGCATCCCTACCTTTATACCGCAAGCCGGAATTGGCTAAACAAGGAGCGATGGACCGTCAGCAGGTATGCGGGTTCCGGACGGGGGTCTTCTTAGTCTGTATGCTGCAGGTGCAAGAATATTGACTGTCTGCAATAAAAGGAAGGCCACAGCCGGGTACGACGTTTTCGAATCCGGCTGTGGCCCAGATGGTTGACATGGTGAGGCATCCTCTTTTTCAGGCATTGACATATTGACTTTGCAGCGTAACCTGTTGCACTTCCACTTCATGTATCTCGATGTTCTGCAAATCAATCTGATGGTAGAAAGTATCGAACTGATCCAGTAGATACTGCCAGATTTCCTCCTGTTTATCCGGATGGATGGCAGCGGAATTTTCAATGCCTTTCATTTTTTCATGCCATTCGGCGAGATGCAGCTCAATTGGCATGAAGAAGGACACGCTGGTAGTAACGAGCACGTTTTCCGTACTGAAAAGCAGGTGCGGGTGGGAGGCTTCGATATGGACGGCCGGATGGACATGCACATCGACTTCCACCTCGAATGTCATGCGGCAGCTCACCAGGAAGCATTCACTGAACAGTACAATCTGCTGCAATCCTACATCCCGATAGCCCTTGATTTCTTTTGGAACGAACTGTCCCTGTGCTGTATAGTCCAGGTGCAGGGAAGAGGGGGGGAGCTCCGTCAAGTTCTTCATGACGGCATATTCCACCTCCTGCTTTAAACAATGTTCGAACAACTTATCAAGGGCGGTGATGTCGATATTGGCGTTGGCGAATTGCACGAGGTAGTCGCCGTAGATTTCATCCACCTCGCTCGTCAGGCTGAAGCGCAGGAGCTCGGGGACATAATTCAAAAAGCCCTTCACCGATTGAAAGCACAGCTGAATGCCGTGATGGGCAAGGTTCGGATGCGGGAAAAAGGCATCCATCTGCTCAAGAGGACGGCTGTCGGTGAACCTTTCGATATGGTTCGAAATCAAATAACATTCATCCAGCGACTGGTCTGTTATAAAGTTGGCATATGTATACCAGGTGATGGCTTCCTGGATGGATTTCTGGATATGATTGACTCCACCTTCATCCGATGTTGTATGGTAGAACGGCTCTGCGGGAGACAGCTCAAGGTCCACTAGCTTGTGGACGACCCGTGAGTCGTTTGGAATGATATGTATGATGCCCTGATCGACATTCTTATAGAAGTTTTCCTCGAAGTGCCGGACAAGTTCTTCCTCGGTTACATGGAAAGTGATTGTATTTTTCTTCAGTAGGTCATTCATCTGATGGGCGGCGAATTTTGCATCTGTAAGCAGCTCCGCATATTGTACCTGGAAATAGTGCCGCAGCTCTTTGAAGGAAGCTTCACTAATGTAGAGCCTGATTCGCTTAGCCTTTGCCAGCCGCTTCAATAGGGAGAGATATCCCGTCTTTAAAAATGGGTCCTTATGCAATAGAGTAGCATCCAAAAATATGTTCATCCCGACCAACCCTTCGTTCGTGATTTTGTAATTGAATTGTAACATGAAACGCGCAGGGTGAAAATGATGAGGAATCGCCATTATAGGAGTGCAGCACGTAAATGGGAGGGGAGAGAAAGTGACAAAAAGAGAGGAACCGATTCCCCGTCAGTCGTACTAGAGGCCGTTTATGGGAGTGCAGGGGATAAGGAAAAGGGTGTATGTCAAGCTAGAAAGGGCCAGGATAAACCATCCTGGCCCTTTTGCATTTAATAAGAGGAAGGTCTGCTGTACATGTCGACAAGAAGCAGTCCTTAGAAGAGCCAGCAGAAGGGTTACGGCTTCATATACAGGCTTTTCTCGGCGACCTGCATGCAGATCATGTCATACGCACATATCGGCGTGTAGTCCAGAATTCGTTCCTTGTAGTTTTCTACGGAAGGGTCCTTGAAACTCTCATCGAGAAGGGCATGGCCGAGATGCAAAAGAAGTCCGTCCGTAATCTTCGTTGCTGCGGCGTCGTTATATGCCTCGATGCTTGGGATATAGTCGCCCTTCAAATAATGGAGCTGCCCGAGAAGAAGGTGGGCATCATGGTCATATGGATGAAGGGAGATGAACAACATCAGCTGTGCAAGCGCCAGCTCGAAATCCCCTTCATCTATGAAAGAGCGAGCCTGCTGTACGAAATCAATCTGTCTCGATGGGAGGGGCTGCTCCCCATCCTCGTCCAACGTCGACTCCCATAGTATCGTATCGATGTCCGGAAATACATCCCCGATGCGGATATAATCTACCGGCAATTCGGACAGCTTCAGCGGATTGTTCTTGAATATCTCCCGCTTTTCGTCATACAGCTCGATGAACATATCCGAAGAAAAAGGCGCTTCCACATAGGTGATGCCTGTACATCCTGAAAACGCGTCCTGCTCGATGACTTCCAGCACGCCGTTGAATGTCAGATTTTTTAGGTTGCGGCAGTGTTTAAAGGCATCTTTCCGAATCATCTCCACGCTTGCCGGAATTTCGATTTCCTCCAGGGCGCTGCAACCGGCGAATGAAGAGTTGCCGATATTCTTCAAGCCCTCCTGCAAGTTCACCGTCCTTAGCTTCCGGCAGTTGAAGAACAGGAAGTTCCCTAAAAACTCGATGCCATCCGGTATTGCCACCTCTTGCAGGGCCGTATCGGAAAATGCGTAGGCACTAATGTATTCCATCCGTTTCGGCAGCTTTATGGAAGAGAGGTTATAGCATTCATCAAATGCGTAGCTTCCGATTTCAACGACGCTCTCCGGAAGGGTGATGGATGTTAGTGAATGGCACCCTTGGAAGGCGCCGCCGCCAATCCGGGTGACACCGCCGGGGATGGATACGTACTCAAGCATTGTACAGTTCTTGAAGGCAGAGCTGCCGATTTCAGTGACTGTATTCGGCAACTGGACGGAAAGGATGTCCTTATTTGCGAATCCATCATGGGCGATTGTCGTCACCGGGCGTCCATTGAACATGGCAGGCACGATGATATGGGGCTCGTCCCCGAAATAGAAGATGCCGGATTCATTCATTCCAAAACCATAATGCAGCTCCGATGAGTTCATTTCCATAAGATCCTCTCCTTTTCTAGTATTTTACCATTCAATTGATTTGACGGTGAAAATGTATAACAATTTTCCGCACCATCTTCTATGTATGCATAGAGGGCCAGCAGACCTCCATGGCCATGCAGACCGGTAAAGGGGCTGTAGGATGGGGATTTTTGCATCCTGGAGTAGCCAGTCTACTACTTTGGCGAGTTGTCTCCTTTTTATGTATGCTGCCAATCTCTAATGAATGCCTGGCATCATTTATCAAAATCATATGCCTTATACGCTGATTGATTATATTCAACGGGGTATAGGTAGAAGAAAGCGTTGTTTTCTACACTGTTCGAGAGACTCTACTTCATGCAGGAAGCTAGGTGGTTTCCCGCGTTACTAGAATCCTTTCTATTTATATAAGCACGGGGAGGGTGAATTATGCATCCTCTATGAAAATACATTCAACTAAAGAGAAGCAGGTGATAGAATGGGAAAATCGGATGTCAGGCGGATCTCCGGCTCACTGGCCCTTCATGGGAACGGGGATGAATGGCAGAAAAGGGGAGGGGGAAATACCCGCCAGGTTATAGGAATCTTAAAGCCGATGAAGGGGGCGGTCCATTTTCTGCAAAAACTCCTTGCCTTTAAGAAGGATGCCTTGCTGTACATGAATGATGCAGGGAATATAGTGGAACTGACGCAGGCGGGCAGGACACTCGTACAAGAGGGTATCAAGCCCCGAAATATTCCAGTCGGTGGAAAGGTTGATGAAACGAGGCATAATGAAGCAAAGGCTGACGGCAAGTGGTCTGATGGCTGGGAAACGAAGATGTTCTCATTGGATAACCGGACAGCCAAGACGTGTGAATCGATACAGGTGATTCTGCAGGAGAACGGCTATACAGTGGAGGAATTCCTACGATTGCTGCAGCCGGAGGGAAAACGGGGCAAGGATGAAATAAGGCAGATAAACGCCGTAAGAGAACAAATAGGGATTCCGCCAAAAGATACAATGATGGCGAAAGTGATCCCCCAGCGTGAATTGTACAGTTATCTCTATGACGAAAATTATAATGGAATAAGAGGATTTACTGCGGTGAGGGAGCATGCGGAAAAATTGAGGACCCTTGCGGATTATTATGAGGGAGCGCGCCTGGATTATTGTCATACAGCCTTCAAAGTAACGAACGGCATCGATGGCGTATCGCAGTTGGACGGCATGCCGGATCGGTATTATGGGGTCATTGAATATAGGCTTGAAGAGCCCGGCCAATTAACCATACCTAAAAGTGATGCCTATCCCGGTTCCTATCCTTATACCGGCACGGGCTTTACAGCAAGTAAAGAGATTGTATTGCCGGAGTATTACCAGGAGCCGAGACGTTTTTTGAATGGGGATGTACTATATATTAAAGACAGCAAGACAGGCGAAGCTGCCTTCAAATTCCTTTATGATGAAGAAGTGGAATCGTGGGTTAAAATGAATTGAGGTGGTGCAATGATGGGGACATATGCTGAATATAACGGGAAAGTCTACCCGGCGACAGTTCGCAATGACAAGTGCAGATTAAGGAGCAGGGAAGATGAAGATGGATTTACGAGGCTGATTGATATAGGCGGGAGCTTTCATCAGGACCTCTATATAAGAGAGGTAGCCTTTGATGAAATAGATTCCCTGTTTGAATTGACCTACAAGGTTGTATATAAAGGGAAAGAATACGACCCTTTTTCCGTTGGGAAATTAGTGATTGATCGAAGGAGTATTCTGCTTTTTAGCAACAATCCTAAAGATGTCGAGGACCATGCGTTCGAAAAACATGAGCAATTTGTCTTCAAGAAGGAAGTATCCATCGATGAGATCGATTCGTTGATCGAAATCAAGGAGCCGATGCTCGGTTCCGGTAGCCTTCCGAAAGTAAGAAGGGTAATACCGAATGATGAAATCGAAGCATACTGGGAGGAATTGAAATGT
>JAZUQF010000166.1:0-2133 GCA_045605545.1 Lysinibacillus sp. | reverse complement strand
CGTGTCGAATATCGAGTTTACGGATGTGCCGAAAACGAGCTGGGAATATGAATTCGTCCAGGCACTGGCGGCGAACGGTATCACGACAGGCTTCGGCAATGGCCTGTTCAAGCCGAGCGATTCCATTACACGCATGCATTTTGGCCTATTCTTATACCGTGCGCTGAACTAGCCAAAAGGCAAAGGACGGCCTGCACGGCAGAATCCGATAGAAAGACGGGAATCCCATTCTTGCTGGATGGGATTCCTATTTCATTTCGAAGCAGCTTCTATGCTATAATCGCTGTATTAAAAATTATTTAAAGGATGTAGTTTCATGAAAATTGGAATCGTAGGAAATTACGGAAATGATAATAACGGTGATGAATCGATATTATATGGCCTCATCGAACAGGTAAAGCAGACATTTTCCGTAAATAGCGCGGATATTACGGTATTCAGTAATAATACGCAGCAGACATCCGAGCAGTACGGTGTCCAAAGCTACCCGCTGTATTATCGCAGCAGCAATCTATATAAGACGTTTTACAAAACGTACCAGACGAATAAAAAGTACGTAGCCAAGTTCGACCTTCTCATCATCGGCGGCGGCGGCCTGCTGATGGACTTCTACCGGCGCGAGGCCCATTTATATAGTACATATGCGTTGATGGCCAAGAACTGCAGCATCCCCTATATCATCTATGGGTGCGGTGCAGGACCGCTCGATACGATTTCGGGGAAGCTCATGATCCGGATGATGTGCCATTTTGCGGAAAATGTTTCAGTCCGCGATCCGCAGTCTAAACAACTACTAGAGCGCCTCGGCGTGAAGAAGCCGGTCGAGGTGATCGGGGACCCGGCGTTCACCCTGCACCGTCCAAAGCCGGCGTATGCCGAATCGCCGAAGAAAATCGGGATATCCGCAGTTCCCATGTACAATGCCAACTACTGGCCATCAGGGGATGTGGAAAAATACGACTCCTATGTCACGAGCATGGCGGCCAATCTCGACCGCCTGGTGGAAAATAAAAATATAGAGATTACGTTTTTTGCTACGAAGTATCCGCAGGACGTCACGGTCACAAAGGATATCCAGAAGAAGATGCTTCACGCGAAGAAAACGACGATTATCGATCAGAACTTAAAGCCGAACGCATTAATCGATGTTACCTCAAAACAGGACCTGATCATTGGTACCCGTCTCCATTCCCTCATTTTGGCGACGGACTCGGCGACACCGATTATTGCGATTTCATATCACCGGAAGGTAAGTGATTTTATGAAGCTCATCGGTCAAGAGGAGCGCTGCTGCTCCATAGAGGAAATAACGAATGAGTCAGATATTTTATTGAAGATATATAATGCGATGGAGGCGGATTGGCAGCGCATCGTAGAAAACACAAAAGCAACTTCAAAGCGGCTTCATGAGGAAGCGATGCGGGGCAAACAATTGATGATAAAGGCAGTGAAGGCAAATGAAAAAGCTATTAATAATCAGTAATATGTATCCTTCCAGCGAGCATTTATCATTCGGTATTTTTGTCAAAAATCAAGCGGAGGCCCTGCGGAAAAGTGGTGTGGACGTGCTTGTAGCAGCGAACGACAACCCTGCAACAGGCAAGAAGAATACCATCTTGAAATACGGAAAGTGGGCGCTGAAGACCTTATCGACGGCCTTCCGCCACCGTAAATCGATTTCCGTCACCCATGCGCACTACGTATTCCCGTCAGGCGTGTTTTCCCTACTGCTGAAGAAGCTGTTCAAGATTCCGTACATCGTCACTGCGCATGGTGGCGATATTGAACGTATGGCCAAGAAGAACGAGCGAATCCGTAGCTGGACAGAGCCCATCCTGCAGGAGAGCGACCATGTCATTGCGGTCGGCCCGGTGCTGGCGCAGCAGATAGAAAATGATTTTCATATTCCGAAAGAGAAAATCACCGTCTGCAGCATGGGCGTCAACCGGCAGGTGTTCCAGCCTGGGGACAAGTCGAAAGCCCGCACGGCAGTGGGGCTTGATCAGGATGCCTTCGTCTACTTGTTTGTCGGGAATGTCATCAAGCAAAAAGGAATCGAGGAGCTTCTGAGCGCCTTTGAAAAAGTGCAGGCGGAAGCCGGTCGCAAGGTGAAGCTTGTCATCATCGGGTCCC
>JAZUQF010000165.1:0-5836 GCA_045605545.1 Lysinibacillus sp. | reverse complement strand
TTAGGAGGCCGAGAGTATGACACAATTAGATCCGACATTGCAAATGCTGAAAGAATTGACGGACGCCAACGGGATTCCAGGGAATGAACGGGCGCCGCGGGAAGTAATGAAAAGATATATCGGGCCGTTCGCCGATGAAATTGAAACGGATAACCTGGGCAGTCTGATTGCCAAAAAGGTCGGCGATGAAAATGGACCGAAAATCATGGTGGCGGGCCACTTGGATGAAATCGGCTTCATGGTGACACGAATCGATGATAAGGGATTCCTGAAGTTCCAGACGGTCGGCGGCTGGTGGGAGCAGGTCATGCTTGCACAGCGCGTGACGGTCACAACGCGCAAGGGTGAGGAAATCATCGGCGTCATCGGTTCAAAGCCGCCGCATATCATTCCGGCGGATGCGCGCAAAAAATCAGTGGATGCCAAGGATATGTTCATCGATATCGGTGCAGCTTCGAAGGAAGAGGCAGTGAAGTGGGGCGTCTCACCTGGAGACATGGTTACTCCTTACTTTGAATTCAATGTAATGAAAAATAAAAAGCACCTGCTTGCAAAAGCTTGGGATAACCGGATCGGCTGCGCCATCGCAATAGATGTGCTGCGAGCTCTGAAGGATGAGCACCATCCGAACATCGTCTATGGTGTAGGAAACGTTCAGGAGGAAGTCGGCCTTCGCGGGGCAAAGACATCTACCTATAAAATACGTCCGGATATCGGTTTTGCGGTCGATGTCGGTGTAGCAGGCGATACGCCGGGCATTACACCGAAGGAATCGACTTCCAAGATAGGCGCAGGTCCGCAGATCGTCATTTATGACGCTTCGATGGTCTCGCATACAGGCCTGCGCAATTTCGTGCTGGATGTGGCCGAGGAAAACAACATCCCGTACCAATTTGAATCACTGGCGGGCGGCGGAACGGATGCGGGTTCCATCCATTTGACTGCCAATGGGGTGCCGGCCCTTTCCATCGGTATAGCGACGCGCTATATCCACTCCCATGCGGGGATTCTTCACCGTGATGACTATGAAAACACAGTAAAATTAATTGTGGAAGTCATTAAAAAACTAGATAGGGAAACGGTTGATCGCATCATTCGTGACTAGCATGACCTATGAAAAGGCATTGAGGGGGCATTCCTTCAATGCCTTTTGTCGTCAGCGGGAAATAGGGGGAAGGTCAAGGCTCTTCCTCTAAAATTCATATGGAAAATAGGTATAGACATTGAAAACCGCCTGCCGTATGTGGCAGGCGGTAATCTTCATTATACGGGTTGGTTGATTTCCAGAAGCTTTGCAGCGATGGCATCCGTCAATTCCCTGGCAGTCTGCGGTACGAAATTGATCATGATCTGATTGACCATAGGCCCCATCATGCCCCCAGCTGTTATGTCGAGCTGTCCGGTCATCCGTGTGTTATTTTCGTCTATGGCTTCTGCCAGGAAGTAGCCGCCGCCATTAAAGTTATCGGAGAGGCCGGTCAGGTCGAACGTCACCTGAGTCGGCTCCTTCCATTCCTTGATGTCGATTTTAAGCTTTACTTTTTTTTTCATGAAGCCGAGGTCCCCCTTGAAGGCCCAAGTCGACTGGCGTTCACTTAAAATTTCATGTTCGATATAGCCGGGGACAAGAGGTGCCCAGTTGTTCATATCATGTACAAAACCCCAGATTGTTTCAATATTCAACGGCAGTTCGACCGTATGTGTTCCTTGTGGCATCATATCACGTCCTTTTGATAAATAAGTTTATATTGTTTCTTCAATTGGCTTTGCAATTGCCTTTACACTTTCCTTCGCTGCATGCTGTCCTGCCAAAAAGCCGAATGTCATGCCGGGACCGATTGTTCCGCCTGCACTAGGATAAATAGGGCCGAGCGGGTTTGCGGAAGCATTTCCAGCAGCATATAAGCCGTCAATGACTTCCCCTTTAAAGTTGAGCACTTGTCCATTCTCATTAATTTTAGGCCCACCGTTTGTTCCTAAAGCGCCTAAATAGACCGGTAAAGCATAGAAGGGACCTTTTTCAATCTTGCCAAGGTTCGCTTTTTGACTGCCGCCACCGCCTGTCAGGTTCTCGAATTGAATGGTTCCACGGTGGAAGTCAGGGTCTTCGCCATTGTCGCAATAGATATTCCATTTGCGTACTTCATCCTCCAGCCCATCAGGATCTACACCGATTTTTTCAGCCAATTCACGGATTGTTTCGGCTTTATCCACCCAATCAGGGGCAGGGTCGCCCGGTGCCATTGTGATAATCAGCTCTCTATCCTTCAGCTGTTGGTCGAAAACCATCCAGACGGGCGCCTCATTCGGGAAGTCAATTTTTACCGGATCATATTCGAAGAAGGCGCGCGGCATATCGTTATAGGTCGTACCCTCATGCACGAATCGGCGGCCGTATTTATTGACGATGATGGAGTTTGGACCATTGCGTCCGCTCCCAAGCTGCGCCATGACGTGATCTTCGTATTCGAATGTCGGATCCACCATCGCAGGGTACCACCAGGCCTCGCTCATATTATCCAGAGCAGCACCAGCCTCCATCGCCATCATAAGCGCATCCCCTTCATTTCCGGGTGGAGAGACAGGGTGTGTAATCGGCATCTTCAGGAAGGCGCGGACCAGCTCCTTGTTCCACTCATACCCGCCAGATGCTAAAATAACCCCTTTACGCGCTCTGAAGTAGAGTTTTTCCCCGTCACTGTTTTCGGCAACAATCCCGACCACTTGTCCTTCTTCATTCATTACTAACTGTTTGCCGGCGGTATTGATGAGTGTCTCTACCCCCCGGTCCAGTGTTGCTTTAAAGAGGGAGGCGATGAGGGAGCGGCCCATTGTGACGATATTTCCCTGCATGCGTTCAGCGACCTTTTGGAAATCGATGCCGCCCACAGCGCCACCTTCCTCCAGCGTCAAAGGTGGGAATAGGGGGTTTTGCCTTACAAGCGGCCCCCAATCACCGATTTCATTTAAATCATAAGGTAATGGATCGAGCGACCGTGTACCATTTTTCAAAGCTTCATCCATCCGGGCATAATATTCCGGATAAGTCCGGGGAGTCGCAAACCGGACCGGCGTGTTGTCTGCGAGGTACTTGACCATCACGTGGGCGTTATCCACAAATGTCTCAATCATTTTTTTGTCCGCTCGTCCTAAAACGAGACGTTCGATAAATTGAAGGACGTCTTCACGCGAATCATCAAACCCGGCCTCCTTCATATAATGGTTGAGTGGAATCCACGGTACACCGCCGGAATAGGCGGTAGTCCCTCCGATCTGATGCGTTTTTTCCAACACGAGTACAGAGGCGCCCCCATCTGCCGCTGCTACCGCTGCTGTCAATGCAGCACCCCCAGTTCCCAATATGACGACATCGACTTCCTGATTCCATGTACTTGGTACTTGAACAGGCATTTCCTCATCCCCTTTCAGATAGTAATAGAATGATAGAAGACTATCAATATTTTTATTATTAACAAAAATTAGAATATTTTCAACATAAAAAATAAATAAGTGTATTAAATGCCGTTTATTTCTGATTTGAAGGGCTTCATTTCAAATTTCGGTTGGAAAACGTTTTATAACGGAGTGGTTAGAATAGGGGGACGATGATTTCCGAGGAATCCAGTACGGAAATCATTTAGTCATAGCTGTATACTCACTGAAAGCATCCCGCCCTCATGTGGATGAAATTCAGTTTACAGTGGTGCCCCATGCTAAGGGGGGCTTTTTCTTATAGATGACTTTTATATAATAAGATAATTATTTATGGAATAATTTATGTATTAAAAATGATGAAAAAAATTATAATAATTCAATTGACTTTATAATTATGCATATGTATAATGAAATTATCTTAAAGGTATGCAAGGAGCGTTCGACATGAAATTGTTAGAGGAAGTGCAGTTAAAGCCAGTAGCAAGCCTGAAGGGGAAAGATTTGCTGACGCTGCTGGATTACACATCGCAAGAAGTGCAAGACCTTGTGGCATTTGCTACACAGCTCAAGAAAGTAACAAAGGAAGGCAAATGCCCGAGACTGCTTGAAGGCAAGACGTTGGGGATGATCTTTGAGAAGAGCTCTACACGCACACGCGTTTCCTTTGAAGTCGGCATGCAGCAGCTAGGTGGCTACGGTATGTATATGAATGCACGTGATATGCAAATCGGCCGCGGTGAGCCAATTTCCGATACCGGTCATGTATTATCCGGCTATTTGGACGGCATAATGATTCGCGCCAATTCTCATGAAATGGTGAAAGAGCTGGCAGAACATGCATCAATTCCGGTCATCAACGGATTGACGGACATTTATCATCCTTGCCAGGCATTGGCCGACCTAGAGACAATCATTGAAAATAAAGGCAGCTTCGAAGGGTTGAAGGTCGCTTATATAGGTGACGGCAACAATGTAGCCCATTCCTTAGTAATCGCATGTGCCCATGTTGGTATGGATGTAGCAGTGGCTACACCGGCCGGCTATGAATGCGATGGTAGCATCATAGAAAAGGCAGAGGCTATTGCAGCGGTCAACGGCAGTACGGTCATGGTTACAACAGACCCTGTTGCAGCTGTGAAGGATGCAGATGTCATCTATGCGGATGTCTGGACATCGATGGGGCAGGAAGAGGAGACGCAGCAGCGTTTGATCGACTTTGAAGGCTACCAGATCAATGATGAACTTGTTGCACATGCAAAGCCGGACTATATGTTCCTGCATTGCTTACCGGCACACAGGGAGGAAGAGGTCTCTTCATCAGTCATCGATGGACCGAATTCCTATATTTACGAGCAGGCGGAAAACAGGCTACATGCACAAAAGGCTGTCCTCGTGTCGCTGATGGCGTAGCCAACAGGCAGCATGATAAAAAGGCAGTTCTTATACCGCTGATGAATCATTTTTGGTATCAACTGGAGTCAATGTCTACGGGTGGTAGACTTGATTCTTTAAATTGAATACAATCGAAACCTTTTATGAGGCAGGAAGGGCTGAGTAGAAGGGTGGGGAGTTAAACGGATTTGCGGGGGACGCTGCTGCCGCTTAACAAGCTGCATTCGATGTGATGTAGGTTTTCTAGAAGGAAAACGCATCACTACATAGAAAAACAACCCGGGAGACGCTGGGTTGTTTTTTGCTTGGTATGGAACAAGGTTTCCTGCCTAAAGGGGGAGCCTCGTGGATGTTTTCATATACGACATTCACGAGGCTTTTCATGTCAGACGCGGGCAAGCATCCTCTCCAAGGATAGCAGGGCCTCTCTGGTCGTCTCCTCGTCCACTTTAATGACATTGCCCTCTTCGCCTTCGCCGTTTTCGATGGTTTCCAGCGACCATAAAAGGTGCGGCAGGTCGATGCGGTTCATCGTGAGGCAGGGGCACATGTTTTCATTTAACGAGATGATATGCTTATCTGGATATTTTGCAATAAGGCGCTTGACCAGGTTCATTTCCGTCCCGATGGCCCAGCTTGAACCGGCAGGCGCTTTTTCAATGACATCACAAATATATTTCGTCGAACCATTGTCATCTGAAAGAGCCACCACTTCACGTGAGCATTCGGGGTGTACGAGAATTTTCATCTCCGGGTGCTTTTGGCGTACTTCACGGATATTATTGACCGTGAACCCTTCATGTACGGAGCAATGCCCTTTCCACAAAATGACCTTGATTTCCTCCATATCCCCCTGGTATTCAAGCTGTCCGCTGATGGGGTTCCAAACGGCCATCTGTTCAAGCGGAATGCCCAGGTCATATGCCGTATTCCTGCCTAGGTGCTGATCCGGCAGAAAGAACAGCCGGGGCTTTTGCGTAAATGCCCATTCCACCATTGACTTTGCATT
>JAZUQF010000164.1:0-2751 GCA_045605545.1 Lysinibacillus sp. | reverse complement strand
AGTTCGGTAATACCCATTCCCTCGCCTATGCCCATATCAACGGAGAAGCGGTATTGATGACGCCTAAGACAGAGGAGCAGCACACCATTTCGGATGTTGTGTATACGTCTGAAACGGAGGTATATTTCCTGACAAATCATGATGCGGATCTAACGTATCGCGCCAAATTCGACCTGCAGGCAAAAGAGTTCACTAAAGTACTGCAGCTCGAGAAGGAGGACTTTGGAGCGCATCATTTCTCGAAGAAGAATCAGGTACTGTACATTGTGGGCTCCTATGGGGTGGAAGATCGCCTCTATGAATACGTACTGGAGAGTGGTGAGCTGAACAAGCTAACGGCACCTACCAGCATTGTGGAAAAAGTAGTTGTTGCAAAGAGTGGCAATATCTATTTGCAGGGACGCAGTGCGACACGTCCGACGAACCTCTATATGTCGAGAGACAACGGGGCTACTTGGGATGAGCTGACGAATTTCCGTGTCCCTGGTGTTCGCGAGGAGGACCTGGTGGAGCCGGAAGTGGTGACGTACTCTTCATTCGACGGTCTGGAGATTGAGGCGCTGTTCTTCAGGTCCAAGCCTGAGAATGCAAACGGGCATGTGATTCTATGGCCGCACGGTGGTCCGCAGTCATTGGAGCGTAAATGGTTCCGCTCGATGTTCCAAGTGCTCCTGAATCGTGGCTATTCGATTTTCGCGCCGAACTTCCGCGGCTCCTCCAACTATGGCCTGAAATTCATGAAGATGGTCGAGGGAGACTGGGGACACGGGCCGCGCCTCGATAACCTGGAGGGCGTGGAGTGGCTGATTGCAAACGGCTATGCAGATAGAGACAAGATGCTGCTGCTCGGCGGCAGCTATGGCGGCTATATGGCACTTCTGCTCCATGGTCGTCATGCGGAATACTTCAAGGCGGTTGTCGATATCTTCGGACCAAGCAACCTGTTCTCCTTTGTCGAGTCCGTCCCTGAATTCTGGAAGCCGTATATGGAGCAATGGGTGGGCGATCCTGTAAAAGATAAGGAACGGTTGACGAAGGACTCCCCTATTACCTATCTGGAAGGCATGACAAAGCCGATGCTTGTCATCCAGGGGGCCAATGACCCGCGCGTCGTACAGCAGGAATCCGATCAGATTGTGGCGGCTTTGCAGGAGCAGGGACGCGATGTACAATACCTCGTGCTTCCTGATGAAGGACATGGCTTTACAAAGAAGGCAAACGAGATTCTTGTCTACCAGAAAATGCTTGATTTCTTTGAACAGTATATTTGACGCCCCAATAAGGAAACCGGTATGCACATATATTGAATAAAGGGCTTCCAATCGAACAGCAGCTTGTAAAGTCAGGAGTTGATCAGATGAATATTTTCGAAGTGCTCATGCTTGTCGCTCTCGGTATTTTCGCTATTTACTTTCTAGTTCTTTTGCTGGGGAAAATAATCAATTATTTCAGATGGCTCAGAATGTCGCCTATCCAGCGGGAAAAGGAAAAGAAACGGCGACTGAGCGGCTATTCTAATTCTGAATCGGGCTCATCCGACTCCTTTTGGAATTTCCTCTCCATCGATTCGACCGGCTCCGACAGCAACGGTGATGGTGGAGGCGGTGACGGCGGCGGTGGAGGTGGCGGAGACTGACCAGTTGTCCGCCTCGCCACTAAAAAGACCCCTTCCATACGTAGGAAGGGGTTTTCGTGTTCATTGATTCAGCCAGGCGATGCCGTAAGAAAACAACCAAAGGCCAATCGGGATGAGCAGCCACTTTGTCGCTTGCAGCCAGTGGTAGCGCGGCTGTCTTCTTTCGAGTAATTTGTCCGCCCCAAAAAACAGCAAGGCAGCGAACATTCCGAAATAAAATAACGGGAAGCCGAAAAAGGCGTGCAGCACACCGGATATGAGCAGTTCGTCCTTCCGGTTGCCGATTCTTTTCGTCGCCCACTTTGCAACGGCGTCACTCAATAGCGAGGTCAGCACTCCGTATACGAAGACAATCGGAAAAGTATAGGTCAAGACTATAGAAATGCCCGGTAGAGTTTCTGTGACAAACTCCGAGCTGAAAGGATTGCTCGCCACTAGCGCAAATAAAATGGAAAACAGCGCACTCGAAACGGAAGCCGCCATCATTTTTCTCTGTAAAATGTTATTCTCCCCCAATGTTGAAACCCCTGTCCTTCAAGAAGGTACCTCAGATTTCCTCTACGTCGTATACGACCACTTTTTCTTTATTCAACAAAACAATGACATCCGTCTTTGTTTGTTCAGGGACGCGCAGTTTGATTGATGTACCATCAACTGAAGCTTCGACCCCTACTTCCCTCAGTACGCTGATTGCCTGTGTAACATTCGTTACATTCAAACGAAACTCTTTTACCATGAGTACAACCACCTTTTATGTATTTTATTACCACACCATTATACCATGGCAACAAGTCATTCAACACCTTGGACCCTTCGATATGCTCCTGAAGCAGTCGGTTGATCTACTGTATGATTTCCTCCACTTATATTACAGCTTCAATAAAAGGTAGATTAAGTTGCAGTTATGGCTTTTCGTCTCACTACTATTTTCCTTCAATTTCGCCAAACAATTGCAAATTACTTTAAATTCAGGATAGTAGAATATAAAATAATAGGAAAATAGGTAATGTATGCTGTTATATATTTGATAAAAGCAATCTTGAGGTGATAACGATGAAACGACGTATAATAAAAGGGCTTCGGCAGCTTGAGGAGGGTTCGAGGATACGTACCAT
>JAZUQF010000163.1:0-7810 GCA_045605545.1 Lysinibacillus sp. | reverse complement strand
ATCCGAATCGGAAGTGGCACACTCGGAGGAGGAGCTTCGCATCATCCTGACGGACAGCTACAAAGGCGGTGAAATCAATTCTTCAGAGTATGAATATGTAAACAGCATTTTCGAATTCTCCGATCGTCTTGCAAAAGAGATTATGGTTCCTCGTACTGAAATTACTAGCATTGAAAAAGATTTGACTTTGCGCGACGTATTTGAAGTGATGGGGGTTGAACAATATACACGCTACCCTATTACAGATGGCGACAAGGACCATGTAATCGGCCTTGTCAACATGAAACACCTGCTTACTGCATATATTAAAAACCCAGCGAATGGCGATAAATTGGTAACTGATTATATGCAGCCAATCATCCGGGTAATTGAAACGATTCCAATCAGTGACCTTCTGCTGAAAATCCAGCAGGAACGCATCCATATGGCTGTTCTGATGGATGAGTACGGCGGTACATCCGGTCTTGTCACGATTGAGGACATCATCGAAGAAATCGTCGGGGATATCCAGGACGAGTTCGATGATGATGAGATTCCTGAAGTACAGGAAATTACGCAAGGCAAGCACTACATCTTTGATGCAAAAATGCTGTTGCAGGAAGTCAATGACCTTCTTGGGACAACCATTGAAGATGAAGATATTGATACAATCGGCGGCTGGTTCATGACACAGCATTTCGATGCGGTCGAAGGCGATGCCATCGAGGCCCATGGCTATGAATTTAAAATCAAGGAGCTTGACGGTCATCATATCCTATACTTAGAAGTAACAAAGATCCCAGAAAAAGACGCAGAAACCTTCGAAGAATAATTATGGATAGGAAAACGACTCTCGGCCTAGAGGGTCGTTTTCCCGTATTCTTATTTGTGGCGGGAGGAAAATAGTGTGGAGTTATATTCAAATCTGCGTGCTGGGGAAAAAGGGGCATGGCTCTCCATCGGTACGTACATCTTTTTAAGTGCCATGAAATTGATTGTCGGCTATTTGGGCGGGAGCGCCGCATTGAAAGCGGACGGCCTCAACAATACAACCGATATCATTGCATCCATTGCCGTGCTAATCGGGCTTCGGATTTCACAGAAGCCGCCCGATCGCGTGCATAGATACGGGCATCTGCGGGCAGAGACGATCGCCTCGCTGATTGCTTCCTTCATCATGATGGTCGTGGGGCTGCAAGTCCTGTCCACTTCCATCCGGAGCATGTTCGAGCCCGTTCAGGAATCCCCTTCCATCTTGACGGCGGTCGTGGCCCTTTTCAGTGCCGCCATCATGTATGCCGTCTACCGCTATAACCTGGCGCTTGCCGACAAGATTAAAAGCTCTGCCGTCCGGGCAGCCGCTTACGATAATCGCTCGGATGCCCTGGTGAGCATCGGTACGACAATCGGTATCCTGGGAGCCATTTTTGGCTTTCCCATCATCGATATCATTACGGCGCTGATTGTCGGGCTGATCATCATTAAAACTGCCATCGAAATTTTCTGGGAGGCTGTCGTTACATTGACGGACGGCTTCGATACGGAAGAAACGGAAACGCTGAAAGAACTCATCGAAAAGGTGGAGGGCGTCATCGACATCACCGACTTGAAGGGCCGCTCCCATGGTAACATGAGCTTCATCGATGTGACGGTGACCGTCAATCCTTATTTGAATGTCATTGAAAGCCATACAATCAGTGACCAGATTGAAGCGACCGTCCAGCATGTCAATCCCTACTGCATCGTCCTTGTGCATATCGAGCCACACTTCATTCCTCCATCGACGGACAAGCCATAAGCGCCGTTTTACGGGGCATGGACACCCTCTTTATAATCATGGCATCGCCATACAAAAAAATGCGAAATGGGACAAGCCCATTTCGCATTTTTCATTTCTTCTTTTGATTTTTTGATCGTTCTTCCCGTTCGCGTTCCATCTTCATCCCCTTATAGCGGATGACGACGCCGATGATGACGAAAACCCATCCGATTGCGAGAAATGCATACTGCATCGTCTTATTGTCTGCCGGTAGAATCCCGAAAATAACAGCTGCGACGACGGCCATGCCTGAAAAGGAAATAAGCATTCCTGCCATAACAATACTCATATACTAGCACCTCTATTTATTTCATAGATACATTATACCTTATCAGGCCGTCACGTCACGCTTATTGAAAATGAGGAAGCTGCCGACAAGGAACAGCACTGCATAGACCACCAGCACAGCGAGGGAAAACGGTAGCGTCACGCCTTCAATGTAGGGAGTGCGTCCGCTCATATGCTGGGTTAAATCCGAATGGGCGACCCACACATATTTAGCAAAGCTGTACTTGCTCAGCAACATGACAATCATCGTGCTCATCAGGGAGATGAAGAGCGTCAGACCGACGGCAAGGGAGCTTGAGCGGAAAATCGAGCCCAGCATGAAGGCAAAGAAGATGGACATGAAGAAGTCCCCGAAGGACAGGATGAATGACTCAAAGAGCGGCTTCCATGGATTGATTTCTTCTATCACGCCATTCACCATCTGGAGCTCGCGTGAGACGTCCGTTCCCCATAACAGTACGCCGACCAACGCCGACCCAATGAGGGCGACTGCATATAATGCCAGACCGAACAGGATGACAGTCAGCAGCTTTGACAGCAGGATTTTCGAACGGGCTACAGGCCGTGTCAGCAGCATTTTAATCGTGCCCGTCGAGAATTCCGATGAGACGATGCCTCCCGCCACCACTACGGCGAAAATCGTGATGAACATCATCAAATCTATTCCGAAGCCTATATTCCCATCAAAAGTGGGGGTAGTAGGGATGTTCTCGGCCAACCGGTATTGGAGCAGGGCAATCTGTTCATTGTAGAGAGCGATATCCTGCGGCGCCATCCCTTCTTCTTCCACCCAGCTCTTGTACATGTCGATTTCATCCTGAACCTGTGCCCGCCAGTCATTCCCTTCCTTTCCTTCTACATATTTCGTCACCAGGGCAGGGCCGACGACCAATAACACCGTCAGTGCCAGCATCGTCCATGTACTCTTCTTTGCCCATAGCTTCATCCATTCGTTTCTAATGTACTTCAGCAATTGCGCCGCCTCCCGTCATTTCCAAGAACTGGTCTTCCAGTGTTTTTGTATGTGGCTGCACTGCATACAGGTGCACCCCTGCTGTGAATAGCTGCTTCGTCAGCGCCGGTACATCCTTCTTATCGATTTCGACAATCAGGCCATCCCCTTGTACGGTAAATGTGTAGCCGCATTCCTCCAAAACGGAGGCCCCGTCCTGGATGGAAGTCGGTTCGATATAGTAAAGGGAGACCGCCGTATCGTGAAGATCCCGCATATCAATCAGCGCGCCGTTCTGAATGACGGCGATCCGGTCGCACATCAGCTCCATTTCCGATAATAGATGGCTGGAAACAACGACTGCCACACCTTCCGTTTCAGCCACGTGCCGCAAATAGTTACGGAATTCCTTGATTCCTGCAGGGTCCAGCCCGTTTGTCGGCTCATCGAGAATCAAGAACTTTGGCCGGTGCAGCAGTGCCTGGGCGAGGCCGAGGCGTTGGCGCATGCCAAGTGAATACGTGGCGACCTTTTCATGGATTCTCTTTTCCAGCCCGACCTGCTTTATGACCTCGTCTATGCGTTCCTTTGTGACACCCTTATGCATGCGGGCAAAATGCAGCAGATTTTTATAGCCCGATAGAAACTTATACATCTCCGGATTTTCTACAATGACCCCGACTTGTGAAATCGCTTCTTCATAGTCATCGGCAAGCGATTTGCCGTCGATGATGATCTCACCACTTGTCGGATACATGAGCCTTGTCATCATCCTAATCGTCGTCGTCTTGCCCGCCCCATTTGGACCGAGCAGGCCGGTGATCTGGCCTGGATAGAAGTCCAGCGTGATATCCTTGATGATTTGCTTTCCTTTAATGGTTTTCGATAGGTTCCTTAATTGGACGATTGGCTTTACCATTTACCTCACCTGCTTTTCATATAATGACTTCATCCATCCTACTGCATCCTCATTGCGTTCATCGCGAATGAGCTCCATTTCCTGCATCGCCTTCAGCCGTCCATCCCGTAGCAGGATGACCTGGTCCAGTATCGGCTCCACTTCGTTCACCTCATGGGTTGAAAGGACGACGGACTGATTTTCTATATCAATGAAACGAATGAGCGCTTTAATCAGGGACTCCCTTGCCAGTGGATCCAAACCTGCAAAAGGTTCATCGAGCAGATAAAGCGCCGTCTCGCGCCCTAGCGTCGCGGCCATCTTGATGCGCGCCCGATTCCCCTTCGACAGCCTGCCCAGCTTCACCGTCGTCTGCACATCCAAATGCTTGGCGATGATGTGCGCCTTCTCTGAAGAAAAGTCGGCAAACTGCTCGCTATAAAAGCGGAAGACCTGCTCGCCTGTATAGCTCTCATAGAATAGATCGATATCCGGCGAATAGGCCATTCTATCGGCGTAACGCCTTGTCACTTCTTGGCCTTCCCACTTCACCGCCCCCTTCGTTGGACGGAGAACGCCGGCCATCAGCTGGAGCAGCGTCGATTTCCCGCAGCCATTTTCGCCGATTACGCCAATGATCTGCCCCTTCGGAATCGTAAAAGACACATTATCGATGATCGGTTTCCGTTTATATTTGAACAGCACCTTCTCCAATTGCAGCACAGGCCCTCATCCCCTTTTTTTCAACATTTCAATCATTTCTTCTTTTGTAAATCCCAATGAATCAATCATCGCCAGAAACTGCGCCGCCACCTGGGTCATCATTTCTTCCCGCAGCTGGCTGATGCGCTCCTCATCATCCGTGATAAACGTCCCCTGCCCCCGCTTCGTCTCGGTCATTTCCATCGCTTCAAGCTCCTTGTATACACGTTGCACCGTATTCACATTCACACCGCTTTCTATGGCATACTCACGAACAGAAGGGATCTTCTCCCCCGGCTTCAGATTCCCTTTCAATACATCCCCGCATATGCGGTCGACCAGCTGCGCATAAATCGGCTTATCCTTCGAAAAATCCTGCGTCATCGCGTGACCACCCTTTCAACCCACTTGCTTGCTATGATGAAGCAGGCGGCCAGCAGTGCCCACATGACCAGCTCCTCGACGATGTATAGGCTGCCGATATCCAGACGGAAGCTGCCGGAGTTGAAGGAGGGAAGCATCGTCCCAATGGGTTCCAGGGAAACCTCTCCCTGCTGTATCAGCCTTGCATACAGCCCTGAGGATGATATTTTTTCCACTACGTAGAGGAACACTCCGAATGCTGCACCTGTAATGATGACGCTCCCATAGCTGATATAGCGCTTCAACTGCAGATGCAGAGCATAAAACGGCAGCACCACTACCGGCATGAGGATGCAGAAAACGAACACTATGCTTGCAACAATCAGCTGCAGAAAGATGATTTCCCCGCCCGTTCCCTCCACCAATTGATTCGAAAAGTGAAAAGTGCATGTGTAGAACAGGCTCACCGTCATCACCCAAGCCATTGTATAGGCCACTTTTGCCCCAATCAGCATCGTGATGGCACCGCTGTTGTGCAGCCATAGCTCCTTGCTTTTGATGTCCCTCCGGATGCTCTGGAGAAATTGAATAGGAATGGCGAATACTGTGAGAAGCAGGCCGAAAATCATAAACCCGACCCGCACTTCCTCCTCCGTCATCGAATTGTTGAACCGATGCTCAAACATGGGCAATAGACCGATGAAGATGATGCCTACCGTCAAATAGAGAATGGGCCAGGCCTTATGCATATGCCATTCTTTCTTTACCAAACTTATAAATCTGCGCATTCCATTACCATCCTCTGCCTTTATGTGTATTAGTGTACTGTTTATATAGTACACTAATACACAATATATGTTCAACCATATTATGAAATTTTATACAAAAATAAAAAAGCATGGATCATCATCCATGCTTGCCTACGGTCTCCCTTATGCCTTTCCGCTCCCTACCGTCAGTCCGTGCTTGACGGCATAGAGTGCGGCCTGTGTACGGTCCTGCACTTCAAGCTTCGCAAAAATATTGGAGATGTGCGTCTTCACCGTCTTCTCCGTCACAAACAGGGAAGTGGCGATTTCCCGATTGCTTTTCCCCTTCGTCAGCTCCGCCAGCACATCCTGCTCACGCGGCGTCAACGGATTCAGCACATGGGGCAGGTTCTTCTCCTCACGCAACCCTTCTTCCAGCTGCGTCGTCGCCTCCGGGTGAATCGTATTTTCCCCTTGCATGATGAGCCGGATGGACTCCACCAGCTCGTCCGGTTCGATATCCTTCAACTGGTAGCCTGACGCCCCCGCCTCGATGGCGGGCAGCACATGGTCCTTATCCGAAAAGCTCGTCAGCATCAGCACCTGCACATCCGGCCATTTCGACTTGATGCTTTTGGTCGCCTGAATGCCGTCCATCTCCGGCATCACCAGGTCCATCAAGACGATGTCCGGCTTCAGCCCGGCCACCATTTCGACCGCCTCCAGTCCATTTTTCGCCTCACCTACAACTTCAATATCCTTCTGCGTCTTCAGGAAAAACAGCAGCCCGCGACGTACCACATGATGGTCGTCTGCAATTAACACTCGAATCATCTCATTCTCCCCCTTAATATGGTAGACGGATTAACAGCTCGGTCCCCTTGCCGAGCTCGCTCACCCAGTCTGCAGTGCCTCCGATTGCCTTCGCCCTATCCCTGATTGATTGCAGTCCCATCGACGGGAGGGCCGCCTTTGGGTCAAGGACAAATCCCCTTCCCTCGTCTTTGAGGACGAGCAGGACATCTGTAGGCGTCACGGTTACAAACATTTCCGCCCTTTTCACCCCTGCATGGCGCCTTACGTTATTCAGCGCCTCCTGCGAGATGCGAAACAGCGCCTCCTCTACTCTAGACGGAAACTGCAGGACGCCTGAAACCGTTACATCAAGCTTCAACCCAAGCATCTCCGCATAGATTTTGATGGCATCGATGAGCCCGCTCTCAAGCCCCCTCGGCCTCAATTGCCAGATGAGCGCCCTCATTTCATTCAATGCTTCCTGTGTAAGATTCTGTATTTCCTTAAAGGTATCCTTCACGTCTGCGTCATCCGTCATCTCGATTCCTGCACGGGATGTCAACGTGACGGAAAACAGCAATTGGTTGACGGAATCATGGAGGTCCCGTGCCAGCCGGTTGCGCTCCTGGACAAGGGCGATTTCCTGCTGCTCATTGACAAGCAGAATGCGCTTGATGGCCGATCCCAGCTGGAACGCGACCGATTCCAGAAGCTCCAAATCCTCCTCTGAAAAGCGGACTGTGTTTTTGGAAGCCACGTTTAAAATGCCGAACTTCTCCTGACCCGATTGGAGAGGTACTGTCGCATGGTGCGTGATGCCTTCCGGATTGCCCGTTTCCGCTTCAATGGCACTTTCAATCCGCTGGCATTCGATGATGTTCGATGCCCTTTTCAGCTCATCCTTGCGATAGCGTGATACACACCAGCACCCGCCATGCTTCAGATGCTCGCATTTGTTATAGGAGAGCGCTTCGGGCAGGTTCTCGTGCGCCACCAGCTCCGCCTTCCCTTTTTCGTTGATGAAAAAAATCCAGCCTGCATCGAATTTCGTGCCGTTTAAAAATTTATGGAGCGCCCCCCGCAGCATCGGAATCATTTCCGTTTCTTCGTTCAGCAGCTCTGCGATTTCCTTCAATATTGTTATATTCGAATGGTCGTTCATGCCATCACCTTCTCTCCATCCATTACTTCATCTATATCATAACAAAAAGCGTGCCGCAAATTGCAGCACGCCCTTCTATTTATAACGGAATATGACAGATGTA
>JAZUQF010000162.1:0-10602 GCA_045605545.1 Lysinibacillus sp. | reverse complement strand
GAGCCAGGATCAAACTCTCCATAAAAGTAGTTTGAGTTAAGCTCAAAATTTTGCTGACTATTATTTAGTCAAGTTGTCTCTTTCCATTAAGAAAGAAAATTATTGTTAACGTCTTGCTTGTTCAGTTTTCAAAGTTCATTTCGTTGCCGCTCTTTCGCAGCAACTTTTATATCTTAACACTCCCCGAAGTTCGTGTCAACAACTTTTTAAAAGTTTTTTTAAGTCGCTCGTTCATTTCTCAACAGCAACTCTTATATACTAACAACTTAACGGTTGAAAGTCAACAACTTTTTAAAAAGCTTTTATTTTGCTCGACGCTCTGTTTCAGCGACGTTTAATAATTTAACATGTTTCTATCATCAACGCAACCCTTTTTTCTAAAAAACTTCATTGCCCTTCTCCTTCCCTCTTGATCATCCTATATATGTGATTTCCTTAAGTGAAAGAAAGACCCGTGCATAACAGTTCTTAAGATGCTCCGAAGAAAGGATAGACACATCAAGCCCCACTTCTCTGGCTGGGGTCTTGTAAAGTCGGCTGTATGTCCTCCAGCCTCTTTTATCCACCGCCATCTTATAGCAGGTGTCTCGTACCCATCATTTTACGTCTATACAGATAAGCCTCTATGTTATAAAAAAATGATTAATACGAAAACTCACCCTCATTCTCCCCAAGAATGTTGAAGTTGGTGTTCAACAACTGAAAACTAAACGAATACAGGAGCGGAGTGCCGATATTCAGAAGCCTATCCCCTCCCTATCTAAACTCCATCCTGCGTTTCCACCCGCCTGAAATACACATTTGAATTCAAACCCCAGCATTCATTCTGATTCATCCCAAAAATAATACCGTTCTTTATAAATGCTCAAAATCGCCACTTATCGATTTTGATATACAACTTAATTAATAATAAGCGCCAAAAGCCCTTTCTGGCATTTATCCTCAAATATGTTGTATATCATTCCCTCCAATACTCCTTTCCGCACTTGAAAAATGCCGGCCACAAGCAGTCCAAGCCTCTTTTTGATGCAAGGCAGGCAGCTCAAATGCACGTTCTCAATAAGAGTTTTTTGTTTGTTAAGGGCGTTGTTTTGCATCTTTTCTATAGTAGAAGAAGCAAAAAGTCCGGCGTATTATGGAACATTCTTCATTGATAAAAGAAGGATATGGCACTTAATCTCGCCAACATATCTATAGGTGAGCGTTATAAATTGAATGTTTTCATCACATAAATTCACCTTTTCCTTAGAAAAAGCATTAAGTCTCATAGCTGAAACGGATCATTTATATCAACCCATTTTGGAAAACCGCAATTTTCATCAAAAACAATTCAGCGAAACCTAATAAACTTAATACTGAGGTGAGCACGGGATGTATAGTGAAGCCGTAAGGGATATTATCTTCATCTTGGAAGAGCATTTGCTGGAAGAGTGGCGATTAGAGGACTATGCAAAGAAAATAGGCTATTCGAAATTCCATTTAACGAGGAATTTCAAAAAGGAAACAGGCATGACCATAGGGGAATATGTACGAAAGCGCAGGCTCGCCATGGCAGCATTGTTTTTGCTGCACTCGGATCTGAGCATCATGCAGATTTCTTTGGAGCTGCACTTCCAATCGCAGGAAGCCTTTACTAGATCCTTCAAGGAGCTATACAAGATGCCGCCGGGAAAATACCGCACGCTCATGCGGACATTGCAGAGGACGGAGGAAGGGAAGATGACTGTTAGAAATGAAGTGAAGGGATGGAGCTTAAGCGGCTCCCATCCGGAAATGTATGAGATGAAAACTGACGGCTCGGTGTTCCATTCAGGATCGAAATCAGGGTATTTCACTTCAAAGGCACCGGCTGGCGAAAATCAGTTCGGAACGATGATGCAGAGCTTCTCGGCAGAAAACTGGCGCGGGAAACGCTTTAAGATGTCCTGTTTCATCAAAACGAAGGATGCCGTGAGATGCGGAGCCTGGTGTCGTGTGGATAATCACTCCGGAGACCTGCTGCAATTCGATAATATGGACAGTCGACCGATTCAGGGAACAACAGACTGGAACTACTATGCAATCGTTTTGGATGTGCCTGCAGAAAGTGCCTCGATCCATTTCGGCGTGCTTCTCATCGGTACAGGAGAAGTATGGACCGACAGCTTTAAATTTGAAGAGGTCGACCAAAGCGTACCGACAACAAATATGCTGGCCCATATTGAGGAATTACCGTTAGAGCCCGTCAACTTGGGGTTTGATGAGCTATGATTTTTTTGGACATCGCTCTTGACCTTATCATCATGATCTATACATCGCTCGGTTTCGGGACGAATGAACACAAAATCCAAACGAAGATGGAGAAGCTCGGCAAGCAATATCCAGTCGCCCTGCAGATCCATTTCGAAAATCAAACACATTTTGAAAAGGACCCCGAATTAAGTAACGCAGTTCTTTCTTTAGATGTAAAGGATTCAAAGGCAACTAACTGCTTTATCCATGAAATTCAAAATAGATTTAAGGCAGCATCATTATAATAGGCTTTGAACGCCTATTCGTCTTGCAGCCTCCTTTCACATCCGACCGCTTACTAATGAAAATGAGCTGTCGGATTTTTTATCATCTCGACTCTCTGATATCTAACCGGAACTTTTAAGGCCTGCCACACGAAAAAACAGGAGAATCCAACGGGGATTCTCCTGTTCTTCATTCACTGTCTCGTCTTTGTTACTTCGTTATGTGGCGCATCGTCGGGAACAGCAATACATCACGGATCGACGCCGAATTCGTCAATAGCATGATCAGACGGTCGATTCCGATGCCCAGACCACCAGTCGGCGGCATGCCGTACTCCAACGCTTCGATGAAGTCATTGTCCATTTCGTGCGCTTCATCATTGCCAGCCGCCTTTTCAGCCATCTGTGCTTCGAAGCGTTCACGCTGATCGATTGGGTCGTTCAATTCCGTAAAGGCATTTGCATGCTCACGGCGTACGATGAACAATTCAAAGCGGTCCGTGAAGCGTGGGTCTTCCGGATTTTTCTTCGCAAGCGGAGAAATCTCAACCGGGTGACCTGTTACAAATGTAGGCTGCACCAGTGTTTCTTCCACCTTTTGCTCGAAGAATTCATTGATGATATGTCCTACTTCATGCGCAGGCTTGATTTCCACACCGTGCTCTGCAGCTAAAGCACGCGCTTCCTCTACAGACATCGGCTGCCAGAAGTCCACACCTGTCGCTTCCTTCACCGCATCCACCATGTGTACACGTCTCCAGCCTACACCTAATTCGATTGTATCTTCGCCGTATTGTACGGAAGTCGTACCCAATACTTCTTGTGCAACATGGGCGATCAGGTTTTCCGTTAGATCCATGATATCTTTATAGTCCGCATATGCTTCGTAAAGCTCAATCATTGTGAATTCCGGGTTGTGGCGAGTCGAAATCCCCTCGTTTCGGAATACACGTCCGATTTCATACACCTTTTCAAGTCCACCTACAATCAGGCGCTTCAGGTGAAGCTCGATGGCAATACGCATATAAAGCTCCATATCCAGTGCATTGTGATGCGTGATGAACGGACGGGCCGCCGCACCGCCGGCAATCGTATGCAGCATCGGCGTCTCCACTTCCAAATAGCCGTGGTTGTCCAGGTAGTTGCGGATGGCACGGATGATTTTCGAGCGCACGATGAACGTTTCCTTGCTCTCTTCGTTCGTCATCAGGTCCAGGTAGCGTTGACGGTAGCGCTGTTCCACGTCCTGCAGGCCATGGAACTTCTCAGGCATCGGACGCAGGGACTTCGTCAAGAATGTAAACTCCGTAGCCTTCACGGATAGTTCTCCCACCTGTGTGCGGAATACGTTCCCCTTCACGCCTACGATGTCTCCAAGGTCCGCCTTGTTGAACAATTCGTATGCCTCTTCGCCTACTGCATCTTTACGCACGTAGATCTGGATTTGGCCGCCAAGGTCCTGGACGTGCGCAAAGCCTGCTTTCCCTTTGCCGCGCTTCGTCATGATGCGGCCTGCGATCACCACTTCACGCGGGTTTTCTTCAAGCTGCTCTTTTGTGAACTCTTCGTTCTCGGCTTTTACTTCATTTGATAAATGCGTGCGTTCAAAACGGCTGCCGAACGGGTCCATGCCTTTTTCACGAATATCTGTCATCTTTTGGCGTCGCACCAAAAGCTGGTCGTTTAATTCTTCCATGTTTGACAAGTTTGTCACTCCTTATTTCATCATCCGCAGATATGCGGTACATTTGTCCATAATTTCTTATTGTACACAAATTCCAGCCTGTATTCATCACTTTCGGCCTAATTCCCATTAAATTATAAAAAAGAGCGTCACCAAAGTGACACTCCCATCCTACATTGCACCGGCCTGCGTCATTTGCTCCGCATCCAGCGCTTCGTACTCCGCTACCACACCTGTTAAAAGGGCGCGCATTTCCGCTGCCGTCTCCGCCTGGTTGATGGCATTGCGGATCTTCCCGTTCCCGCGGATGCCTTTTAAATACCAGGTGGCATGCTTACGCATCTCACGTACCGCCACGCTTTCACCCTTCAGTTGGAGCAGACGCTCAAAGTGTAGCAGGCAGACATCGATTTTTTCCGCTGCTGTCGGTTCTTCCTTCAGCTCTCCCGTTTCCAGATACTGCACGGTACGATAGATCATCCACGGGTTTCCTAGCGCCGCCCGTCCGATCATGACGGCATCGACACCCGTCGTTTCCAGCATGCGCTTTGCATCCTGAGGCGTTTCCACGTCTCCATTGCCGAGCACTGGAATATTGACATTCTCTTTTACCTGTCTGATGATATTCCAGTCCGCCTTGCCTTCATACATCTGTACGCGTGTACGTCCATGCACGGCAACCGCCGATGCGCCGGCACGCTCCACTGCCTGCGCGTTCTCGACGGCGAAGATATGCTCCTCATCCCAGCCGGCGCGCATTTTTACGGATACAGGCTTTTTGACCGCATCCACCACGGCCGCCACCATTTCATATACCTTGTCCGGGTCCAATAAAAGCCGTGCACCGGCCTCGCATTTGATGATCTTATTGACCGGGCAGCCCATGTTGATGTCGATGATATCCGCCGTTGTATTTTGATCTACATATTTCGCGGCCTCCACCAGCGTATCTTTATCCCCGCCGAAAATCTGCAGGGACAGAGGATTTTCCTGCTCATCGATATAAAGCATATCCAATGTCTTTTGATTACGTTGTACAAGACCCTTATCGCTGATCATTTCAGCATATACCAGACCCGCTCCGAACTCTTTTACTGTCAGACGGAAAGCCGAGTTGCAAATGCCGGCCATCGGAGCCAGTACGACACGGTTGTCCATGACGATGTCCGCAATTTGAAACGGCTTTTGGTCGTTTATCATCCTTTGTCCTCCCTAATGTTATTCACCGATCAGTTCCTGTACATCTATTTGGAGTTCGTCTGCAATTTTTTGAAGCTGCTCAGCAGTGGGGATTTTCTCGCCCCGCTCCATCCGTCCTAGAATGGTTGTAGAAACACCGATGCGTTTCGCAAACTCCACCTGCTGGATGCGCTTTAACTTTCGGAACGCACGAATTCTTCTACCGCAACGCCCTTCTTCCATCGCACGACGCCTTCTTTCTGTATGTCCATTGATTCAAGTGCTTCATGTGCCCGGCGCAGCTGTCCGGTAGCAGGACCGCCGACCTCCATCAACGGTACAAGGACGAACGCCCTCTCGAACATACGCTCGTGAGGCACAATCAAGCTCTCTGTTTCAATATTTTCGTGATTATAAAGCAAAATGTCAAGGTCGATGATTCTCGGACCCCAACGGAATTCGCGGACTCTTCCCAACTCCTGCTCTATTTCCTGGCATAGTCCCAGCATGCCAACAGGCGATAGGCTGGAGGAAAGACGGACCGCAATGTTCAAAAACGAAGCCTGGTCTACAAAGCCGACCGGAGCAGTTTCATAAATGGAGGAAACCGCTTCAACCGTCACGTCCTCTGCTTCAGTGAGGAGCTTCACAGCAAGCTTCAGGTTGGCTTCACGGTCTCCCATGTTCGTGCCGATTGATAAATAGATCGTATTCATTGGAACACACCCCGTACAATCTCCACTGCCACTTCCTTATAATGGCCTGGAATCGGTGGGTCAGGCTTAATGATTTCCACCCTGCAGCCCTTCACCTGTCCTGCGTACTGGGCAAGAATGCGTCCCGCCACCGTTTCGGCGACTGCTTCAATCAGTTTGAATGGCTTGCCCTCGATCACTTCCTTGCAGATGTCGTACACGCCGACATAGCTGACCGTATCCTCCAGGTCATCCGTCAGTCCGGCTTTCTGAATATCGACCGCCAGCGAGACGGAGGCACGGAAGCGCTGGCCCAGCACCGTCTCCTCCGGCAGGACGCCGTGGTAGCCGAAAAATTGCATATCTCGTAAATGAATGTAATCCATAATTAACCTCTCCTCTTAGTGGCGAGGTGCTAGTTCGCCCTCGACCACGAATTTGCCGACAAGCGCATCGACCACCTTTACGGTACGCGCCACTTCCTTGACATCATGAACGCGCATCATGTGGCAGCCCTTCATGACACCATAGGCACATGTGGCAGCCGTACCTTCCACACGCTCGTCCACCGGCAGATCTAAAATCGAGCCGATCATGCGCTTGCGGGAAGTCGCCAGCAGGACCGGGTAGCCCAGTGCGGACAGCTCATCCAGGCGCTGCATCGTCTCAATGCTCTGCTCGAGGTTCTTCGCAAAGCCGATGCCCGGATCCAGGATGATATGCTCATCCGGGACGCCTGCCTGCTTGGCAATGGCGATGCTTTCCCCGATATCCGCCATGAAGCCTTCCCAATAATCGCTGTACGGCTCCTCGGTGCGGTTATGCATCAGGATGATGGGCACATCATACGCCGCTGCCACCGCAGCCATTGCAGGGTCCGCCTTGGCACCCCAGATGTCGTTGATCATATGGGCGCCCGCCTCGATTGCCGCGCGGGCCACCGCCGATTTGTACGTATCGATGGAGATGATGGCGGGCACTTCGCGCAGCAATGCCTTGATGACAGGCACAACACGCGCAATCTCCTCCTCATCGGAAATGCGTTCATAGCCGGGGCGCGTCGATTCACCGCCGACATCGATGATTTTCGCGCCGTCCGCCACCATCTTCTTCGCCTGCTCTATGGCAGCCTCCACCGAATTGTATTTGCCGCCGTCCGAAAAAGAGTCGGGCGTGACATTCAATATCCCCATGATGAAGGTCTCTTTTGTATAGTCTAATGTTATGCCGTTCAATGTAATCGGCTTTGGGTAATGTTGCAGCATCTTCATTCTCCCTTTATCCGTTGTAGAATTCGCTCACTGTAGGCGTCATGCAGCATGCTGTAGATTGGACCGCCAGCACCTTTAAAACCACGCCCGCCTATCCGGTAGATTGGCACAAGCTCCTGGACGGCATTCGTAATGAAGCACTCGTCCGCCCGTTCGAGCTCCCTTGCCTCATACCGGCCTTCCTCCACCGGCAAGCCGAGTCCTGCGGCAAGTTCCATCACCATGCTTCTGGTAATGCCGCCTAATATGCCGGTTGCAAGGGAGGGCGTATACAGTATATCATCTTTCACCCAGAAGAGATTCGAGGTAATGCCTTCCGCGACAAAACCTTCCGCCGTCAGGAAAAACCCTTCATAATCCACAAGATTGGGAAGCTCGAAACGGGCCAGCACATTGTTGCCGTAGTGGTGGCTCTTGAAGCGCTGCCCCCCTTCGGCTGTATTGCGCGGGGTTTCTAGCCATATGCCCTCTTTTCCCTTGCCGCGCACATGCTCCGGCAGCGGTTTACGAAAGAGGATGACGGTAGGCTCCGTATATTCCGAAGGCCGCAGACCGATATCATGCGGACCGGCCGATACGTTCAGACGGAAATAGCCGTCTCCTTCCGAAGCCTCGTTCAACCGCCCGACCACCGCACACAGCTCCTCCACTGTATAAGGCATACGGATATGGAAATGCCGAAGCGCCTTTTCCAGACGCTCCATATGCTCCTGTAGAAAGGGCGCTTTCCCTTCATACGTACGGAATGTTTCAAAAAAGCCGAGCCCATATAAGAAGCCGTGGTCAAATGGCGAAATCCGTAGTTCAGAAGAGTCGATATACTCTCCGTTCATCCAACAAAGCATCTTCTTCACCCCTTGCCGTACAGTGCAATGAATTCGGAAAGCAGCTGCTTTCCGTCCTCCGTGAGGATCGACTCCGGATGGTACTGCACACCCTCGATGGCATATTCTTTATGACGTAGCCCCATGATTTCCCCCTCGGCCGTCCAAGCCGTTATCTCCAGGCAATCGGGAAGTGACTCGCGCTCCACAATAAGCGAATGGTAGCGTGTCGCTGCGAAAGGGTTCGCATTTTTGGTGTGAAGCCCGATGCCTGCATGGTGGACGGGCGATGTCTTCCCGTGCATCAGCCGCTCTGCACGGATGACCTTGCCACCGAACGCCTGTGCAATCGCCTGGTGTCCCAGGCAGACGCCTAAAATGGGGATGGCGCCTGCAAAATGCTCGATGATGCGCAGGCTCTCCCCCGCCTCATTCGGCGTACAAGGACCCGGTGAAATGACGAGTATGGAAGGGGCAAGCTCCTCGATCTCCTCCACCGTCACCTCGTCATTGCGCTTTACAAGCAGTTCCTCCCCCAGTTCCCCCAGGTACTGTACAAGGTTGTATGTAAACGAATCATAATTGTCGATCATCAATATCATTGGTATGCCTCCTCCGCCATCGCTTTTGCCTGCCACATCGCCTTTGCCTTGTTGAGCGACTCGTCAAACTCATTTGCGGGGATCGAATCGATGACAATCCCTGCACCTGCCTGGATATAGGCCATTCCATCTTTGATGAAGGCAGTTCGGATGACGATATTGAGCTCCATGTCCCCGGTATAGCCAATCCAGCCGATGGATCCTGTATACAGGCCGCGCCGTACAGGTTCGAGCTCCTCGATGATTTCCATCGTGCGGATTTTCGGTGCCCCTGTAATCGTTCCGCCTGGGAACATCGCGCGGATGACATCCGTATTCGTCTTCCCATCCGCGAGACGGCCCCGTACATTGGATACGATATGCATGACGTGCGAATAGCGCTCAATCACCATGAATTCATTCACTTCCACCGTACCGTATGCCGCCACCTTGCCAAGGTCGTTCCGTTCGAGGTCGACCAGCATGACATGCTCCGCCCGCTCCTTTTCATGCCCGATCAGTTCGTTCGCAAGTGCCAGATCCTCCTCATCGGAATGTCCACGAGGGCGTGTCCCTGCAATCGGTCGTGTGGAGAGCTCCCGGCCATCCCGCTTGATTAAAAGCTCCGGCGACCCGCTCACCACCGCAAACTCTCCATGTGCAATCAGCGCCATATACGGCGACGGATTGAAGGAACGGACCGCTTCATACATCACGAGCGGCGTCGCATGCAGCCTTTTTGCCTGGCGTACGGAGAGGTTGACCTGGAAGACGTCCCCCTGCCCGATATACTGCTGGATTTTCTGCACTGCATCCTCAAAGGCTTCCTGCGAGAACGAGACGGCCAGTTCGCTTTCATCCGGCCTCACTTCCACCGCCTTCTCCCCGTCAAACAGGCGCGTCTGTAGCCCTTCTTCCCCGCTGCGCTGCCAATCAGCGGCCCACGCCTCCAGGTTTTTATCGCTCGTCGACAATTTCATCAATGTCACCGTGTCATTCTTTACATCATGTACCGCCCATGCATCAAACAAATAAAAGAAGAGATCGGGTACATGCAGGTCATCCTCCGCCCGTTCAGGCAGCACTTCAATCTTCCGCACATAATCATAGGTGATGAAGCCGACCGCACCGCCCTGGAATACAGGAAGGTCCTCGTTCCGCTCCAGCTTATATTCGTCGATGAGCGCCTCCAACTGTGCCAGTGCCTCCCCTTTTCTTACCTCCGTCCGTCCGCTGCGCCAGCGGATATGTAAACTGTCTTCCTGGGAAGCAGCCGTCGCAAACGGCTGGCTTGCGGCGATCGAATAATGCCCGCCGCGTCCGCTCTCCAAAAAGGCATATTCCGTTTCAGATTGAATCTGCTGCTTGAAGCCATAAAAAAATGCGTCCTTCGTCATCGCAAACGACAACGACTCTATTGTTGTTTCTGACATGTTACCCTCCAAAGTTTCTGCAATTACCTACTATTAAACTCGAAAACGAGGGAAAAAGCTATCAAGGAATAGTAAAGAACCTCCACTGCCGCTTAGCCGGCGCAAGATATAGATAAAAACACCATGCAAGAGGAAGCTCCCCGTCCCGTACGGAGACATCCCCGTTTCCCGGACGCACCAAAAAGGCGCAGCGATTTCTCGCCACGCCCATCGGAGGAGCCTACCGCCGCAAGCTGCTGACTCCCATTCTATTTGATTAGTCTTCGAATTGGTATAAAGGTGTAGACAGGTAGCGCTCACCGTTTGATGGCACGACAGCCAGGACGTTTTTACCCGCACCTAGACGTTTTGCCGTTTCAATCGCTGCATAGATGGCCGCCCCTGAAGAAATACCAGCCAGGATGCCTTCTTCGCGTGCTACTTTACGAGCATTTTCAAAA
>JAZUQF010000161.1:0-4814 GCA_045605545.1 Lysinibacillus sp. | reverse complement strand
CGGAGCCACTGGTGGCCAGGCATTCATCAATGGCCGTGCCGGACACCGGTTTGCTGTCCGTAACTCGGGTGCCAATATCGTCGTGTAAGGAATCGGTGACCATGGATGCGAGTACATGACAGGCGGACGCATCGTCATCCTCGGCGATGTCGGTCAAAACTTCGGAGCCGGCATGTCGGGCGGTGTCGCGTATGTGCTGCCGACAAATGTAGCGGCGTTCAAGGCACAGTGCAATCTGGAAATGATTGAATTTGCGAAGCTGGAGGATAAAGGGGAAATCGAGGCGGTTCGGACGATGCTCATTCAGCATCTGGAGCAGACAGACAGCTCGGCGGCACTTGATGTATTGGCGAAATGGGAGCAGATGATCCCAAAATTCGTGAAGGTCGTGCCGACAGACTATCAAAGAATGCTGGATAAGATCAATTTCCACAAGCTTCAAGGGTTGACGGACGAAAGTGCGGCGATGCAGGCTTTCGTAGAAACGACGGGCAGCAAGGAATTCGCGATTTCCAAATAAAAAAGCAACGGTTTTACGAATGATAAATAACTTCAAAGCATTACGTACACCGCGTCCCGCATGACGTCACCGGATGGCCGAGTACAGCAAGTGCAGGCTGTCCTGGGTGAACGCGCGGCGCAGGTGGACGTAGGGTGAATGCGTTTCTTAGGAAGAGGAGGGGTCTAGATGGGCAAACCGACTGGATTTATGGAATACAAACGTGAAAAGACGACGGAGCGGCCAACACGAGAACGGGTCTCCAACTGGAATGAATATGCTTCAAGGTTGTCGGATGAATCACTGCAGGCGCAAGGTGCCCGCTGCATGGACTGCGGCACGCCATTCTGTCATATGGGGATTGAAATCCGTGGGACGGCTGCAGGCTGCCCAATCAACAATGTCATACCTGAATGGAATGACCTGGTATACAAGGGGCAGTGGAAGGAGGCGCTGGACCGCCTGCATATGACGAACAACTTCCCGGAATTTACAGGACGTGTATGTCCGGCGCCTTGTGAGGGCTCCTGTACATTGGCTATCACAGATCCTGCCGTGGCCATCAAATCAATCGAGCGTACAATCATCGACAAGGGCTTTGAAAACGGATGGGTCGTCCCGCGCATCCCGCGTGAGCGAACTGGGCAAACAGTGGCCATCATTGGATCGGGTCCTGCCGGATTGGCCGCTGCAGACCAGCTGAATCAGCTTGGGCATAAGGTGACGGTCTATGAGCGTGCAGACCGGCCTGGCGGACTGCTGATGTATGGCATCCCCAATATGAAGCTTGAAAAAGAAGTGATTGAACGCCGTGTGAACCTGCTGGGGCTGGAAGGCATTGAATTCAAATGTGGTGTCAATGTAGGGGTTGATATTTCGACAGAGGAGCTCCGTTCGCAATATGATGCAGTCATCCTATGCATCGGGGCGCAGAAGCAGCGCCTGCTCCATATGGATGGCTCCGACGCCGAAGGAATCCATCTGGCAATGGACTATCTGACGGATGTAACGAAGAGCCTGCTCGATTCGGACTTCGAGGACAAAAAGGCATTGAATGTCGAAGGGAAGGACGTAATCGTCATCGGTGGCGGCGATACGGGCGCCGACTGTGTGGCAACGGCCATCCGCCAGAAGTGCAGATCCGTCCACCAGTTTGGCAAACATCCGGCCCTGCCGATCAGCAGGACGGAAGACACGCCATGGCCAAAGGATCCAAATGTCTTCACCTTGGACTATGCCTATGCAGAAGTGAACGATGTAAAAGGCTACGACCCGCGTGAATACTGTATCCAGACACAGAAAATCGTGAAGGATGCAAAGGGCCGTGTAAAGGAGCTCCATACAATCCAAATGGAGAAAATCCTCGGGGAGGACGGTTTCCATTACTTCAAGGAGCTGCCGGGTACTGAAAAAGTATGGCCGGCACAGCATGTATTTGTTGCAATCGGCTTTGAAGGGGTCGAGAAGTCACTGCCGGAGCAGTTCGGTGTCGAGTTGGCGAACAACCGCATCCGCGCTTCCATCAAGGACTTTGAAACGAATATCCCCGGCGTATTTGCGGCCGGCGATGCACGCCGTGGCCAAAGCCTGGTCGTTTGGGCGATCAAGGAAGGGCGCAGTGTGGCGGCAAGTGTTGATTATTATCTACAAGAAGCAAAGGTTGCCTTATAAAGTGAAAATAAGTCCAGGAGGGTGGAGAAGGTATCCATCCTTCTGGACTTTTTGGTTTTCGGGCCGTTGATCATCTGTGAGGGTGACAGGGAGAATGATCGAAAAAGTGATGCCCTGGTCTTTTTCGCCAGCACGGTTTTCTTCAGGTTAGATAGTCCGAGTCCCATGCCGTCGTTGTCAGTGGAGCGAGTCGCATCTGTTTTGTAGAGCCGCTTAAATACTTCAGATAATCCGGCTGCATCTATGCCGATGCCTGAATCCGAAATACGGAAAATAGGTTGGATGAGAGTTTTGCAAACGGTAAGAGGAAATTAGATGGTTGAAAACAATGTTTGTAACTACTCAGTTATCTGGACTGAAATAATCTAACTATGGTTAAATCCCTTTTTCGTAAACCGCTCATAAATGAAAAGAAACATGGATTTTTTTACATTCCTAATCTACTGGAAGGTAACAAATGCTCGTTGCCGTCTCTTTTGACCTGTTTTTCAGTCCAACAATAGAATTTTTTATTGAGGCTGAGTAGTTACCCATGTTTTTTAGATGCTGGGTATAGAAGTATTTCTATTTCTTTTCCATAGCAATGGTTCGCGGTAGAGGAATAAAAATATAGAGGAACTAGTCAAAATGTATAAATAACATTCGTTTAAGGAAAAATTAGGTATGTTATGTGTGGGAGGCATATAAGGCACCTTTTCTATATGTCGAGAAATAATGGAAAATGATATTGATTCTCATTTGGCGCTTTCTTATTGAAAAAGTGGAAAGGAGAGGCAATTTCATTCTTATTATATAAAATCACACTATAATACTGTTTTTGAGGCTGGATTTATAGTTATTTAATTAAAATCATTCTAAACTATTTGCAAGTAGATTCTATTTCAGTTAAGATTGTTTATGATGAAATAAGTAATGGGAATTCCATTCAATTGAACATATGGAGGGTAACTTATGGCAACTTTAGAAATTAAAGATCTTCACGTTGAAATCGACGGCAAAGAGATTTTAAAAGGTGTAAACCTAACTATCAACACAAACGAAATACATGCAATCATGGGCCCGAACGGTACTGGTAAATCTACATTGGCATCTGCCATCATGGGTCACCCGAAATACGAAGTAACACAAGGTGAAGTATTGCTTGATGGAGAGAACGTATTGGAAATGGAAGTCGACGAGCGCGCGAAGGCTGGTCTATTCCTGGCTATGCAATACCCATCAGAAATCTCTGGTGTTACAAATGCGGACTTCCTACGTTCGGCAATCAATGCCCGTCGTGAAGAGGGCGACGAAATTTCTTTAATGAAATTCATCCGTGAATTAGATAAAACAATGGAATTCTTGGAAATGCCAGAAGAGATGGGTCAACGTTACTTGAACGAAGGTTTCTCCGGCGGTGAGAAAAAGCGTAACGAAATCCTGCAATTAATGATGATCAAGCCTACTTTCGCCATCCTTGATGAAATCGACTCCGGTCTTGATATCGATGCATTGAAAGTCGTTTCAAAAGGTATCAATGAAATGCGCGGCGAAGGCTTCGGCTGCTTAATGATCACGCATTATCAACGTCTATTAAACTACATCACACCTGACCACGTGCACGTAATGATGCAAGGTCGCGTCGTAAAATCAGGTGGTTCTGAACTGGCTCAACGCCTAGAAGCAGAGGGCTATGAATGGATCAAGCAAGAATTAGGTATCGAAGACGAAACAGTCAATCAAGAAGCATAATTAAGGAGGACGAAAGAGATGACGGTTGAAACTAAATTGGCGTTATCAGCACAAGAAGTACGTTCGTTCTCGCAAAACAACAACGAACCGGCAGCATTTGCTGATTTCCGCGTTGCAGCTCTTGAAAAGGCGGCTGAACTAGCGCTACCAAAGCCAGACAAAACAAATATCACAAAATGGAACTTTACTGAATTCCCTGTCCACACGGTGGAATCGGCGAAGTTTGCCTCTTTAGAAGAGCTGCCTGAAGAAATTAAGGCAATCATCGACATTGAAGGCCAGGAAAACCTGTATATCCAACGCAATAATACACCTGCTTTCATCAAAGTGTCGGAAGAGCTGACTTCTAAAGGTGTGATTTTCACAGATATCGAGACAGCCATTCGTGACCATGCTGAACTAGTAGAGAAATACTTCATGACGACTGCCGTGAAAGTGGATGAGCACAAATTGGCGGCTTACCATGCAGCGCTCGTCAACGGTGGGGTATTCGTCTATGTACCGCGTAACGTCATGATTGAAGAGCCGCTTCAGGTCGTATTCCTGAATGACAATGAAGAAGCTTCGTTATTCAACCATGTACTGGTGGTAGCTGAAGAGTCTTCAGCGGTTACATACGTAGAAACGTATGTGTCGACAGTAGAAGAGGCGAAAGGCCAAGCGAACATCATCGCTGAGGTAATCGCCAAAGATAATGCACAGGTTACATTCGGTGCTGTCGATGTATTGGCAAAAGGCTATACGACATATGTCAACCGCCGTGCACATCTGGCACGTGACGCAAAAATCGACTGGGCCCTTGGTCTAATGAACGATTCAAATACAATTTCCGAAAACATTACACACCTAGTAGGCGATGGCTCTGCTGCCGATGCAAAAACGGTTGTAGTAGGCCGCGGTGATCAAAAGCAAA
>JAZUQF010000160.1:0-1972 GCA_045605545.1 Lysinibacillus sp. | reverse complement strand
TGCAGAGGAATTGGCGCCGGGTGGGGCGAAGGTGATGATTGAAGACGGCTGTCTGGAAGGTGTGGACGTCATCTTCGGAACGCATCTTTGGGCACCGGCGCCGCTGGGGGACATACTGGTACGTGAAGGCGCCATCATGGCGGCTGCCGACCGCTTTGAAATCGTCATCCAGGGGAAGGGCGGGCACGGGGCGGAGCCGCATCACGCCGTTGATGCCATCGTGACGGGCGCCCAGTTCGTCACGCAGCTGCAGACGCTCGTTTCGCGCCGCATCAACCCATTGAATCCGGCTGTCATATCAGTAGGCCATTTTGAGGCGGTCAATCCGTTCAATGTCATTGCCGATTCCGTGAAACTGGCAGGGACCGTCCGAACATTCGATGAAACGGTACGTGACCAGATCATCGAGGAGATAGAGCTGCTACTGAAGTCTGTATGCCTTGGGGCGGGCGCTTCCTATACATACAGCTACCACCGGGGATATCCACCGGTTGTCAACCATCCGCACGAAACAGCCTTCGTGGCGGAAATTGCGCAAGGCATCCCGTCGGTCAAGGCGGTGCATACGTGTGAACCGTTCATGATTGGGGAGGACTTCGCCTACTACATGCAGCACGTACCTGGCACGTTCTTCTTTACAGGAGCAAAGGATCCTGGCTGGGAAACGGCCTATCCGCACCACCATGCAAAGTTCAATTTTGACGAACGTGCCATGCTCATCGCGGCTAAGATTTTGGGGGATGCGACGCTGCAGTTCTTGAAAAAGGACATTTGAATGATATGTAGCCTGGTACAAAGGTAATAAAATTACGTAAAATGCTCGGTTTTGCTTTATTTACAAATACTTACATGGAAATGTAATAGAATGGCAGTGTAAAGGAAAAATACAAATGTGGAGGCACTGCCATGAAGGTTGGAACAAAGTTAAACATAGCTTTCTATTCAATTATCGGACTCCTGTGCATTTCGATGGGAATCAGCTTTTACAATTTATCGAATATCGAAAACAAGACAGAGGAAGCGCTGAACAACCGTGTTGTGCAGCTTCGCCTCATTGATGAAATCCGTTTTGATGTCGGCATGCAAGGGTTGTATGCCCGTGCCATGCTCATCGATACAACAGATGAAAACAGGGGGAAGTTGCTAGGCTACGCTGAAGAACTGGACAACAACATTTTGGCATTGAAGGAGCTCGTGATGTCTGACACGATGAGGGACTATACGCAGGAAGCCGACTCCTACAATACGGACTTCAACAACTTGATGAAGGAATTATTGGCAGCTGTGGACAAAGGGGATATCAGCGCAGCCACTGCATTGCTGACTACAGAGCTGCAGGAAGCCAATGTCGGACTCTTGACGGTGGCTACGAAAATGGGGGAATTCCAGGAGGAGCAGCTGGCGCTCATTGAAAAGGAGACAGAGGATTCCATCAGCAGCTCCCGCACTACGTCGGTCATCATTCTGATTGTCAGCCTGCTGATCAGCGTCTTCGTAATCGGTTATGTCCGCCATGCAATTACGAAGCCATTGAAACTGGTAAATGATGCGGTGCATGTAATTGCTAATGGGGACTTGACGCAGCAGGACATCTCCTACGAATCCAAGGACGAAATCGGCCAATTGGCGAAAGCATTCAATAATATGAAGGCAAGCCTGAGAGGACTGATCAAGAACATCCAGGCCAATACGGTGCAGTTGAGCGCGGCGGCAGAGGAGCTCTCCGCCAGTACGGAGGAAATTTCGGACACAACAGAAGATGTGACACAGCAGGTGGCGATGACGGCGGATGCAGCCCAAGGTTCGGCGCGTGCGGCGAATGAAAGCGCACTGGTGATGGAGGAGACGGCGCAGGGGGTCCAGCGTATTGCAGAAGCCTCTCAGACGCTACATACATCCTCGCTTGAAGCGAGCAATACGGCTGGAAATGGTGCGGACATCATCGAAAATGCCAAAAAGCAGATGGATGTCA
>JAZUQF010000159.1:0-10262 GCA_045605545.1 Lysinibacillus sp. | reverse complement strand
CCGGAGTTCGGCTGGCAGCCCATCTACTGGATTGGGGCCATCCCGCTGCTCTTCATTCCGATTTTGCTGAAGGTACTGCCGGAATCAACCGTCTACTTATTGCAGAAGAAGCAACATGCGCAAATTGCCGCTGCCGCTGAAAAAATAGAACCAGGTGTAGCAAAGGATTTTCAGTATGCCTATCAGCAGCCTGCAAAAGGGCAAAAATCGCCTGTACGTGCGTTGTTCCAAAAGCGCTTCGCTGTGACGACTATGATGTTCTGGCTATCATGCTTCTGTACATTCATCCTCATGTATTCACTGAATACGTGGCTGCCGACATTAATGATGCAGGCTGGCTATAATTTATCATCCAGCCTCATGTTTATTGCGGTCCTGCAGCTTGGTTCCATTGTAGGGACGCTGGTATTTAGCAACTTAATTCAAAAGCTGGGGTTCAAAAATGTCTTAATGCCGCTCTATTTACTGGGGGCCGTTGCGTTGACATTGATTGGCTTCTCCACGAATTTGTACGTAGCCTACGCATTGATCTTCCTGGTCGGGGCAGCTACCTTAGGGTTGCAGAATATGTCCAATGCTTTTGTGGCGGCGTATTATCCTGCAGAAGTGCGCTCGGCAGCATTGGGAAGCACGATGGCTTTTGGACGCATCGGCTCGATTGTCGCACCGACGTATGTTGCCGTGCTGCTGACGATGAATTTGCAGCCGCAGTATAATTTCATCGCCATCGGTATTGCGGCGATTTTTGGAATGATTGCGATGTTCTTCATCAATGATCGACATGCCGCTTATGCAGAAGAGGAGCCTGAAGCAATCAGCCAAAAAACAGTCCAGGTATGAGAACGACCCTAATGACCTACATTTCCATCAGCTGTACATGCTATGAAAACAAAAAAGGCAATTTGCCGTCTGATTTCGGACTGCGAATTGTCTTTTTCTTTGTTTGTCTTGCTCTTTTTCAATGAAGAGTTTACATGATTAGCCCGGATTCATCAGGAATCCTGCAGTCTTTGAGCCGAGGAGGGATTTTCAAGGATGCATCCTGCAGTGCTGGACGAGGAACGGAATCAATAGAAGGGGGGATTCCGCCCCCTTTCTTTTATATGGAGGCATTGCATTTATGCTATATTTAAAAGAAGTGATGTAAGAAAGGATGTTTAACCTTATGGCAAAAAGCCTTGTACTAGCAGAAAAGCCTTCAGTCGCTCGTGATATTGCGAACGTATTGAAGTGTCATAAAAAAGGAAATGGATTTTTAGAAGGAGACAAATACATCGTGACGTGGGCGCTTGGTCATTTAGTGACGCTGGCAGACCCAGAGAGCTACGATGTGAAATATAAGACTTGGAATCTGGAAGACCTGCCGATGCTGCCGGAGCGCTTGAAGCTGACTGTCATCAAACAATCGGGCAAGCAGTTCAATGCCGTGAAATCGCAATTGAACCGCAATGATGTAAATGAAGTCATCATTGCAACGGATGCGGGTCGTGAAGGGGAGCTCGTTGCACGCTGGATCATTGAAAAGGCGAAAGTGAATAAGCCCATCAAACGCTTATGGATTTCCTCGGTTACAGATAAGGCGATCAAGGACGGCTTCAACAACCTGAAGCCTGGTAAAGCGTATGAAAACCTGTACCATGCAGCGGTTGCCCGCTCGGAGGCGGACTGGTATATCGGCCTGAACGCGACGCGCGCCCTGACGACACGCTTCAATGCCCAGTTGAACTGCGGGCGGGTGCAGACGCCTACGGTAGCCATGATTGCAGCACGGGAGGATGAAATCAAAAACTTCAAGCCGCAGACATACTACGGCATCGAGGCCCAGACGGATACGGTCAAACTGACTTGGCAGGATGCAAACGGCAACAGCCGCAGCTTCAATAAGGAAAAAATCGATGCAGTCGTCAAGTCTCTTGGACGCCAGGATGCAAAGGTCGTGGCGATCGACCGCAAGGCGAAGAAATCATTCGCTCCTGCCTTGTATGACCTGACGGAATTGCAGCGTGATGCAAACAAATTCTTCGGCTACTCGGCCAAAGAGACATTGAACATCATGCAAAAACTTTATGAGCAGCATAAGGTATTGACTTATCCTCGTACGGATTCCAGATATTTATCTTCTGACATCGTCAGTACGCTTCCGGAGCGCTTGAAGGCGTGCGGCGTAGGGGAATACCGTTCTTTGGCCAATAAAATCCTGACGAAGCCTATCAAGCCTTCAAAGGCGTTCGTGGACGACAGTAAAGTGAGCGACCACCATGCCATCATCCCGACGGAGGGCTACGTGAACTTCTCGGCTTTCAATGACAAGGAACGCAAAATTTATGACCTTGTGGTAAAACGCTTCCTGGCTGTTTTATTCCCGGCGCATGAATATGAGCAGTTGACTGTACAGGCTGAAATCGGCAAGGAAAAATTCATCGCAAGAGGGAAGACTGTCCTGCAGGCCGGCTGGAAGGAAGTCTATGAAAACCGCTTTGACGATGAAGAGTCAACGGATGATGTGAAGGAGCAGCTGTTGCCGCGCATTGAAAAAGGCGACGTGTTGAAAACGAAGCTCATCGCGCAGACATCGGGCCAGACGAAGCCGCCAGCACGCTTTACGGAGGCTACATTGCTATCGGCCATGGAAAACCCTACAAAGTACTTGGAGACAGGCGACAAGAAGCTTGCGGATACATTGAAATCTACCGGCGGGCTTGGTACGGTTGCGACCCGCGCGGACATCATCGACAAGCTGTTCAATTCATTCCTGATTGAAAAACGAGGCGGCAAGGAAATCTATATCACGTCGAAAGGCCGTCAGTTGCTCGATCTAGTTCCGGAAGAATTGCGCTCGCCTGCCACGACAGCCGAGTGGGAGCAAAAGCTGGAGCTGATTGCAAAAGGCAAGCTGAAGAAAGAGGCGTTCATCAATGAGATGAAAAAGCATACAAAGGAAATCGTCTCGGAAATCAAGAGCAGCGATAAGAAGTATAAGCACGACAATATCTCGACGAAGTCCTGCCCTGATTGCGGCAAGCCGATGCTTGAGGTGAACGGCAAGAAGGGGAAAATGCTTGTGTGCCAGGACCGTGAATGCGGCCATCGCAAGAACGTATCACGCGTTACCAATGCGCGCTGTCCGCAATGTAAGAAGAAGATGGAGCTCCGCGGCGAAGGGGAAGGCCAAATCTTTACATGCAAGTGTGGATATCGCGAAAAGCTATCCGCCTTTGAAGCCCGCCGTAAAAAGGAAGGCAGCGGCAAAGTGGATAAACGCAGCGTGCAGAAGTACTTAAAAGAACAGCAAAAAGAAGCTGAGCCGATCAATAATGCGTTTGCGGATTTACTAAAGGGATTTAACATAGAAAAATAACTAATAACGCACAAGAAACCAGAGCTCTTTAAGATGCTCTGGTTTCTTTATAAATATGCTCTATAGGATACTGACTTGCTTTTATCATTTTCTTATTTAGCTAAGCATCGGACATTCATTTCTTTAGTTTGTAGGGATACGTATTTTCCTCCATCAGCTTGCTCAAAAAAATTTGGATTGCCATGTTTTACGTTCCTTTGGCAAGTGATATTTCCATTGCAGCAAAAATTAAGCTTGTACTTCAGTGGAATTCGTTGATGGATCAGCTCCTGTCACAGGTGGTGATTTATGGAAAAATATTACTGCTAAAATGTTGATCAGCAGAGCGACGACTCCGACAGCAGCCAAGCCGAAGATGTAAGGACTCACGCTGGCACTTCCGTAAATGTTCGCAAAATATGCTTGTACGGAATAATACATCGGCGTAATATGGCTGGCCCATTCAAAAGGCGCATACATCATATCACGTGGCAATGTCGCACCGTTGGTAATTGTTTGTGTCAACAAAATAGGAATATTGACAATCATCCCCCCCTGTCCAATCAGGAGAACAAAGATGGCTGTGAAGTTGAAGTTTACCCAGTAGTTTAAGATTTGCTGGCCCCAAATCGGTAGGAACAGTTCCAAGCCTAAATCATTAATGATGAATGCTACGCCCGTTGAAGCTAATCCAGCGACAATACCGATACATACTGCTGTCAATTGCATGTAAATGAATAAACGTGTTTTACTTGCCTTGCCGCGATTCGCATTAAAAGCTCCTACCAATTGCATGGCTGCAATCATTGCGCCTGCATATAAAGCCGTTGTCAGGAGCATCGGAAGCATAGTATTGTGCATACCGTCCGGAATATCATTAATTGTTACAACGTTTGGTGTATAAGTATTTTCAATCATCTCGGCCATCTCTTTGGCCTGTTCCTCTGGTACGTTAAAATCCATTAATATTCCTTGCGCTGTTTGCTGTGAAAACTGTGCGCTTAACTGGTCATTAACTTGGGAAACGACTTGCGCCATAGTGGATGAAACGACAGTAGCTGTTGCTTCATTCGTTGTAAAATCGATACTCGCTGATACTTCTCCACTTTGCAGGTCAGCTGAAAATGTTTCAGGAATATGCACAACCAACGCTAAATCATTTTCTTCTAATTGCTCGAGAGCTGCTTTATTAGAAAGGTCTTTTTCTATTTTTTTAAACGGCAGCTGTTCTGCTAAGCTATCCGCAATTTGGCCCCCGTATTCTCCTTCATCATCATTGATAATGGCAATCGGCAGCCGGTCCACATTTCCCGGGATGGCTGTGTAACCCGATAAGAAGATTCCCAGCATACATACCGCATAAAAAATCCCCATAAAAATAGAGGCGATGGCCCCTTTGCTCTTTAGGAACTCTGTAAACTTCATTTTTTGTATCCTTTCGGCCTCTGATTTTCAATTGCACTATTAGTGAAATTAACATAATTTAATTTGGGTAGTTAATTTAAACTGTAATTGCTATTCTGCTCAAAACTTATTTTTTAATTGCAAAGAAAAGAGGATAAATTTGCTTTTTTTTGATGGTTGTACGAGTTGAGGGGATAAGGAGCAACATAAGCTAGAACCCGGGAGATTTTTCGAGTATAAATAATGAGTTTTCGATATAGCAATAGACCGTTTGAGAATAAAAATGGAAAATCATTTTTGAGAAATAGTATATACAAAAAATTCAGAACTATGTTATAGTGGATGAAATTACATATCGTGTAAGGATTGGTGTCATGCTGAGGCATGACTTAATAGGGAAGAACGGTGAAAGTCCGTCGCTGTCCCGCAACTGTAACTCGGAGCAAATCACATATCCACTGTCTATTGATGGGAAGGGGTGAGGAGCTGTGATGAGGAGCCAGGAGACCTGCCAATACCTAGTACACACCAAATGCCTACGTGGAAATAGGTGGTGACCATTGAATTGTACGACAGACGAGTCTAAAGGATTGCGCTGCTTTTGCAGGCTTTTTCACTATTTTCTTTATACTTGCGTGTTAGCCATCTTCCATTCGGAGGGTGGCTTTTTATGTTGTTTCAGGCATTGAAGGACAAGGGGGAAGACTAATGGAATTTTTGAGTGGTGTCGTCGGCTATCCATACATCGGGGAGAACCGGGAATGGAAGCGCCTGACGGAGAAGTATTGGAAGAAGCAGCTGGGCGAAGGGGCATTCGTGCATGGGATGAAGAAGCTGCGCCTGCAGAACGTGCTGAAGCAGCAGGCATTGGGGCTGGACGTCGTGACGGTGGGGGATTTCACACTGTACGACCGCATGCTGGATCTGTCGGCGATGTTCGGGATGATTCCGGAACGCTATGGCTGGTATGGTCCGGATGTAACGCTGGAAACGTATTACGCCATGGCGCGCGGTGCGGATTTCGTCGTGGCGAACGAAATGACGAAGTGGTTCAACACGAACTATCACTATATTGTACCGGAGTATGAAGGGCAGGCACTCGAGCTGACGCATAACTACCTGCTCGATCATTTCATGGAGGCGAAGGAAGTATCGGACCGGACGCCCCGCGTGACGCTGATTGGCCCCTATACGTTCATGAAGCTGACGAAAGGAATCGAAAAAAGAGGCGAGCCGCTGTTCATCCTGAAGCTGCTGCCGCTCTATCAACAGGTCATCAGGCAGCTTGCGGAGGCGGGGGCTGAATGGATCCAGCTGGAGGAGCCGGCACTCGGCCTGTCCTTAGCGGAGGAAGAAGTCCGTCTTGTCGAGGAGATGTACACACAGCTGACGGATGGCCTGCCGCAGGTGAAGCTCATGCTGACCACCTATTTTGAAGCGCTGTCTGCCTATGAGCGTCTTGTCGATCTGCCGGTAGCAGGCATCGGCCTCGATTTTGTGAACGGCTATGAGGAGAATATGGCATCCATGAGGCAGCACGGCTTCCCATCCGACAAGGTGCTAGGCATTGGCATTGTCAATGGCCGGGATGTCTGGCGGGCAGATTTGGCGGAAAAGGCCGTACAGGTGCAGGCAATTCTCCAGCTGAGCGGGGCACAGCATGTATGGCTGCAGTCATCGTGCAGCCTGCAGCATGTACCGGTTACGAAGAAGGGGGAGACGGCGCTGTTTCCAGAACTCCACGATGCCCTGTCGTTTGCCGATGAAAAAATTCAGGAGCTGACGACCATTGCCGCTTATCAGCGGGGTGTGGACTGGAGTGGCAACCGGAGCCTGTCGGAAAGCATGCTGGCAATCCAGAATCTGGCCCAGCATCCTTCCAGAAAAAAGGAGCATATCGGCAAGGAGCTGGCCATGCTGAAGCCGGAAGACTTCAAACGTTCGATGGGCTACCGTAGAAGGCGGAAATTCCAGCAGGCGTTCCTGCAGCTGCCGGAATATCCGACAACGACGATCGGCAGCTTTCCACAGTCGGCGGAAGTGAAGAAGATGCGCGTCGCCTGGCGGAAAAAGGAGATATCGACGGCGCAGTATGAGGCGTTTTTGAAACAGGAGACGGCAAGGTGGATTCGCCTGCAGGAAAAAATCGGGCTCGATGTCCTCGTCCATGGGGAATTCGAGCGTACGGACATGGTGGAATACTTCGGCGAAAAGCTGAGCGGCTTCGCCTTTACACAGAAAGGCTGGGTCGTGTCCTACGGGTCGCGCTGTGTCAAACCGCCCGTCATCTATGGGGACGTGGAATGGCAGGGGCCGATGACGGTGAGTGAGGTCAAAGCGGCACAGCAGCTGACGGATAAGCCCGTAAAAGGCATGCTGACGGGCCCTGTAACCATTCTGAATTGGTCGTTCGTCCGGAATGACATGACACGGGAGACGGTCGCCAAGCAGATTGCGCTGGCTCTTCGTAAAGAAGTGCAGGCATTGGAAATGGCCGGCATCTATATCATCCAGGTGGATGAACCGGCACTGCGTGAGGGCTTGCCACTGCGTGAGGAGAAGCGACAGGATTATGTACGGTGGGGCATCGAGGCCTTCAAGCTGGCCACTTCCGCTGTCCGTGATACGACGCAGATTCATACGCATATGTGCTACTGCGAATTCAATGATTTCATCGGGCCGATTCGTGCGCTTGACGCCGATGTCATCTCCATTGAAACGTCGCGCAGCCATGGGGAATTGATTGAGGCATTGAAGAAGGAGCCGTACGAGCTGGGAATCGGACTAGGGGTGTACGACATCCATAGCCCGCGCATACCGTCCGTGGATGAAATGACCGCCATCCTGCTCGACAGTGCCGAGGTCATCAAAAAGGAGCAGTTCTGGGTCAATCCCGACTGCGGGCTCAAAACGAGAGAGGAAGCGGAGACGCTGGCGGCGCTGAAGAATATGGTGGCCGCGGCTAAAAAGCTGAGAGAAGTCGTATTGCTGTAAAGGGGAGGCCGTGCATCCCACCCGGGTGCACGGCCGTCTTGGGGCTTGCGCTGTAGCTGTCATATCTGCCGGCTACAGCGGAGTCCCCGAGGCTCCAGGAAGGGGTACAGGCCCGGATGGTGGTGCCTGTTTAAAAGGGAATTCAGTGAAAGCCTGAAGCTGTCCCGCAACTGTAAATCGGAGCGGAGCGCAATATACCACTGTCTATTCAGACGGGAAGGGGCGCCGAGCAAGGAAGATGAGCCAGGAGACCTGCCTTTTCCAGTACAAACCAAGTACCTACGAGGATAGGAGGTGAAGAGTGTGACACAGCAGCCTGTGCATGCTCATTGTACGATTTCCGGAAAAAATAGAGATGTAATCTATTTGAAAAGGGAATTTTACGATGAAGCAAAAGAAGAATAAAGGAGCGTTGCACTTGAGTACAGCAGTCGAGTATGAAGAAATCTTTAAAATAAAGATTATGGAAAATTATTTGCAGAGCAAGCCGGTGTCGCTTGAAGTTTGGAAGGATCTTCTCCTACAGAGCGATCGGCATTGTCAAAAGGAAATTGAGCTGGCCTATGCCAACGTGAAAAGGGAATTGCTCGGGCAGCAAGAGGAACAGTAGAACCGATTGTTCTTTATGAGTCCACAAAGGGGATAGGGATGGATAATAGGGTATGGAAGCTAGCTTCCATACCCATTTTTTATTTGAGGGCACATCTAAAAAAGCAGGAAGAAATAAAACAGGATCAGCAGGATCATGATGCCGAGCATGGTCGAGATGAGCGTGATGTGCCGGTGGGAAGGATAGAATTTCTCCTCGAGGATCGCCTGGCGCTTTCTCTTATAGTTTTCCGTCGCCGTGAGTATGATGACAAAGCCGAAGATACATGCGAAGATTCCCACGATAACGGACAGCAAATCAATCCATGCATCGCGTATATTGCCGATGGTGAAATGAAGGCTCGTCGCCAAAAAGCCCACTCCCACGATGGAGATGGCAGTACGAATCCAGGCAAGATAGGTCCGCTCGTTCGCCAGATGCTGCTGGGCGTATTTCAGTTGTTGCCGTGCTTCCTCTTCCGTCATTCATATCACATCCTTTCTCTTTCTATTATAAACGCTACTCCGAAATAAGATGGAATGTTAATATCCTGATGCCTTACTTGAAGGCCCTTCCGCATATAGGGCGTGTGGGAATAAAAGGTAGTAAATGACCATATAGCAATAAGGGATAGTTAAAAGTAATCGTTTTTCATTTGCGGTTCTAAAAGTATTGTAATTTTACAATAAAAAAGTTAACTGTAATATATAGGAATGTGAGGTGGGGGGAATGAGGATGTCCCGACTGATGGATGCATCCGTTGGAGATTTTGAAAGCCGGAAGCGTGCGTTGCAGCGGCGCGAGGTGGGGCAGGCATATCGCAGGAATGCCGAGTACCAAACCAACAAGAACGTGTTGCTCGAGGCATTGGAGGGCCTTCTTTTAGGGAAGGCGGAAAAGGAACAAAGCACGTCAGGATGGAATGGGCTGCAGAACAAGGAAGCATCCATGCTGGAAGAGGTAGGGGGCAGTACGGAAAAGCAGACGGCTCCCGCACTGCTCGCGAATGGGTACGGGCTGGTGCTGCAAGAAGAGGAGCAATCAATGGGCATGTTTGACGAACGAGGAGCATTGCTGCCGGGGCGTCAAATGGAAAGCCAGGCATACGAGCGCATCTTCCGATTGGCGAGTATGAACTATTCAAATCATATTGCGATGGTGAAGAATGGGTATCAATCATTTGAGGAACCGACATTTTCGAGAACAGCATAGCATCCTCAGTCGACATGGATAGACCGGCCAGCCGGGGTTATCCGTGTTTTTTTGTTTGCATTAAAATGAAAGTGGAAGGAGCATGCTAGACAAATCCGGCTATGCCTCATTTTGGGCGTCTGGTGCATATGGATGGGCGGAATACGCAAGACTTGCGCAAAACGTACTTTGGCGCTTTTGAGCTTTGCATTATAATAATGGAGGAAAGTGAGGGATGGAAATGGCGAAGAAGGCGGCAAAGACAAATGCGGTCCGGCTGATTGAACAGCAGAAGGTGCCGCATGAGCTGTTTGAATATACAGCAGAGGACGGCCAGGCGGTGGATGGCGTCACGGTGGCTGGAAAAATAGGACAGCCCGTGGACCATGTCTTCAAGACATTGATCGCCACGGCAGGACCGAACCGTTATTATGTGTTCGTCGTTCCAGCTGCGGCAGAATTGAACCTGAAATCGGCGGCGAAGGCTGTAGGTGAAAAGAAGATTGAAATGCTTCCCGTGAAGGAGCTGCTGGGCCTGACGGGCTACGTACGCGGAGGCTGTTCGCCCGTCGGCATGAAGAAGCTGTTCCCGACATTCATCGACGCTTCTGCCGAGAGCCTTGCCTACATGATTGTAAGTGCCGGCAAGATCGGCCTGCAGGTGAAGCTGGAGCCGGCCCACCTGGCGAAAATCACGAAGGCCAGGTTCGCACGGCTGGTCGATTCTGCAGAAATGTAGCGGGAGGG
>JAZUQF010000158.1:0-5327 GCA_045605545.1 Lysinibacillus sp. | reverse complement strand
CCAGATTGAAATGCACTTCCTACCCGATGTCTACGTGCCGTGCGAGGTATGCCACGGCAAGCGCTATAACCGTGAAACGCTCGAAGTCCGGTACAAGGAGAAGAATATCGCCGATGTGCTGAACATGACGGTGGAGGATGCAGTTTTGTTCTTCGAGAATATCCCGAAGATCAAGCGCAAGCTGCAGACAATCGTCGATGTGGGGCTCGGCTATATGAAGCTCGGGCAGCCGGCGACGACATTGTCCGGCGGCGAGGCGCAGCGGGTGAAGCTTGCCTCCGAACTGCACCGCCGTTCGACAGGGAAGTCCTTCTACATCCTCGATGAACCGACGACGGGCCTGCATGCGGACGACATCGCGCGTCTGCTGAAGGTGCTGCAACGGCTTGTCGACAACGGCGAGACCGTGCTGGTCATCGAGCACAATCTGGACGTCATCAAAACGGCCGACTACATCATCGACCTTGGTCCGGAAGGCGGAGACAAGGGTGGCACAATCGTGGCGACCGGTACGCCGGAGGATATCTGCAAAGTGTCCGAGAGCTATACGGGACGCTATTTAAAGCCTGTCCTAGAGCGTGACCGCAAGCGGATGGAAGACGCTATTGAAAAGGCGAAAGCAAAATAGCAGAGTGCAAACGAAACTTTTTGGCCTCCCACGTTGTATAATAACGTATATGACGAAAGGGAGGCTTTTTTGATGGATGAACGTAAACGTATATTAAAATTAGTAGAAAACGGTACGATTTCGGCTGAAGAGGCAATTAAATTACTGGAAGCATTATCACAGCAAAAAGACCCTGCTCAAAATGCGTCACCTACCGTATATGAGAAATCAGTACAAACGACAACAGAAGAGGAACCTAAATTTACGTTTGAGGAAGAGCCGAAGCGTAAAACGACAGGTTTTGAAGATTTATTCAGCAAGCTTGGCAACAAAGATATAAATAAGAAAATGGACGAGTTCATGCAGGAGCTGCGTCATGATTTGACGGACTTCAGCGGCCGCATGATGACAATGATGAATACGACGCTGTCGAAGATGAAGGATTTTGACATGGAGTTCCCATTCGGGGAAAAGGTCGAATTCAACAAAACATACGCATTCAATGCAGACGAGGTGCGCGGCCTTGAAATCGATGTGCCGAACGGGCGTATCGCTGTTGAAAAGGGGACAGAGGAGCAAAAAATCCTCATTGAGGCACATGTAAAGACGCAGAAAAAGGATTCGGAAGAGGAAGCCATCGAACAATTCACAGATGGCTTTGTCGAATTGAAGGACGGCAAGATTGAAGTGTCGACACATTCAAAGATGGCCCACGTGGCGCTGCGCATCGTCCTGCCTGAAAAGCAGTATGACGTGTTCCTCATCCGCCTGCTGAACGGCGGCATCACATTGAACGATTTGGATACAAAGCTATTGAAGGCGAAGACATACAACGGCATGGTGAAGGTGGAGAATGTGAAATTCGACCATGCAAACTTCCAATCGGCGAACGGCGCCATCGAAGCACGTGGCATTACTGGCGATGATGTCGAGGCGGAAACAGCGAACGGACGCATCTATATCGATGGGGACGTGAAGGAAGTGGAGGCCGAATCGGTGAATGGCCACGTGGTGGTGACCACTACTTCCGACAAGCCATATAAGATGAAGGCGCGCACCGTGGCGGGCTCCGTGGAATTATACATTCCGAAAACCGTAGCGCTGGACGGACAGGTTACAACGAACTTCGGCCGCACGGATGTCGGCTTGACGGATGTATCGGTCCGCACGGGCGAAGGCCAGTTCCTGCAGAAAATCTCGTATTTCAACAAGATGCTGGAGGATGCACCGATGCTGAAATTGGTCGGTGAATCAAGAACAGGCTCCGTCATCGTCCGTTATACGACACAAGGTGAATAAGAAAGAATAGAAGAAACTGTCTGAAAGTAAATTTCAGGCCGCTTCAGAGTGTGTGCACAATACCACGAGACATGGAACTCTCGTGGTATTTTGTTGTTTTTGGAGATAGTTGAATCCAACTTCTCTTTAAATGGTATGCAGTAAGCGTTTCTACGTGAAGCCTTCATCTCCGATTAGGTGACTTGCCATGTTCAAGTAACATGTTTTCAAATATCATGTCAGCAAAAGGAAGTTCAATTGTTGGGGTTTTAGCTTGTTCACGTTCCTGGAATTTATTTTTGTTGGCATGGTTATCGTCTTCTCAGCGTATTGGAAAGGATAGAAATATAATCTTTTTTAAGTAGTCGTTATAAGTCGATTGGAGTGGAAGGCGCGAAGACTCCAACGGGAGCAGCACGGGCCGAAGCACCCGGACTGAGCGCAGCGAGGGAGAAGGCTGAGGCCGTGCCCGTGGAAAGCGTAGCGCCTGTAGCGGAAAGCGGCGACTTCTTAGGATGGGCGGTTATACAAAAAAGGCTGAAGACAATTTTAAATTTATTAGAGTTTATATACTACAGCCTAGAGCTGTCTGAAAGTAAATTTCAGGCAGCTTTTTTGCATGTATTGGATCAGTAGAGGAGAATTGCGCCAGTTTATGAAGCAATTTGTCTTATTATCTGCGCGAATGAAATATAACTGTAATAAAAAATAGGTTTGAAAATGCTATAATGTATATCATGTTATAAAAATTAGATTGATAAACTATTAGGTGGTTTCGTTACATGATTCAAATGAATAATGTTATTAAGAAGTACCCAAATGGTGTCGTCGCAGTAAACGGCATCACGGTGAATATAAAGCAAGGTGAATTTGTGTATGTAGTCGGTCCCAGCGGTGCAGGGAAATCGACATTTATTAAATTGATGTATCGCGAAGAAAAGCCGACAACAGGAGATGTAATCGTCGCGGGCATTAATTTGTCCACGTTGAAGAATGGGCGTGTCCCGTATCTTCGTCGTCAGTTGGGCGTAGTGTTCCAGGACTTCAAGCTCCTGCCTCGTCTAAGTGTATATGAGAATGTCGCTTTTGCGATGGAGGTAATCGAAGAGCAGCCACAGGAAATCCGCAAGCGTGTCATGGAAGTGCTGGAGCTGGTCGGCCTGAAGCATAAAGTGCGCATGCTGCCGAGCGAGTTGTCCGGCGGAGAGCAGCAGCGTGTATCGATTGCCCGCTCCATCGTCAACAGACCGAAAGTGCTGATTGCGGACGAGCCTACAGGCAACCTGGATCCTGAAACGTCTTGGGAGATCATGGATATCTTTGAGGAAATCAATCGACAAGGTACGACAATCCTCATGGCGACGCACAACCGTGAAATCGTCAATACCATCCGCAAGCGCGTCATTGCCATTGAAGGCGGCATGATTGTACGGGATGAATACGGAGGTGACTACGGCTATGAAGGCTAGGACATTACGTCGACATTTCCGTGAGAGCTTCAAATCATTGAGCCGTAATGGCTGGATGACCTTCGCATCGGTCAGCGCCGTCACAGTGACGTTGCTGCTGGTAGGGGTATTCGCCATCATCATGATGAACTTGAACAAGGTGGCGGACGACCTTGAAAACGATGTGGAAATCCGCGTCCTCATTGAAATATTCAATGATGAGGCTGAAATGCAGGTCGCCGAGGAGCAGCTGATTGCCCAGATTGAGAATATGCCGGATGTGGAAGAGGTCGTCTATTCACCGAAGGAAGATGAATTAGAGGATTTAATCAAAGATTTCGGTGATGAGCTAAGTCTATTCGAGCAGAATAATCCATTACACAATGTACTGTACGTCAAGGCCAAAGATCCGCAGTCCACAGCCTCTGTAGCTGGGGAGATTGAAAAATTGGATCATACATACGAGGTATTGTACGGTGAAGGAAAAGTAGAGAAACTGTTCAGCTTCTTGAATATCAGCCGCAATATTGGACTGGTATTGATCCTGGGCTTGCTGTTTACAGCAATGTTTTTAATTTCGAACACGATCCGTATTACTATTATCGCTCGTAAAGACGAAATTGAGATTATGAAACTAGTAGGGGCGACGAATTCATTCGTACGGATTCCATTCGTATTAGAGGGTATGTGGATTGGCCTGTTGGGGTCCATCATTCCGATTACCGTCGTTTCCGTCGTGTACTACAATTTGTATCATTCATTGGCGCCGCGTCTGCAAAACAACATGTTGGAGATGCTGAACGTCACACCTCTTCTATACCAGGTGAACGCACTGCTTATTTTGCTGGGTCTATTGATCGGCATCTGGGGCAGCTTCATGTCCGTTCGCAAGTTCTTGAAAATCTAGCCACGTGAAAAGAAGGGAGCACCACCAATTGAAAAAGGGAAGTAAGCAGCCTTGGAAATGGACCGCTATTTTCATGGCGTTGCTATTAATGGTTCAAATGCCTGCAGCCTATGCGACATCCTTGTCGGATTTGCAGCAGGAACAGAAAAAAATAGATGAACAGAAAAATTCATTAAATAGTTCCATCAACCAGAAATCATCTGAGATTCAAACAAATGTATCGAAGCAGGAACAATTGATGCAGCAGATTCAGACATTGAATGCAGAGATTGAAAAGACAAATGCATCAATCGCCGAAGTGACGGCCGACATTGACGAGGCGAACAAGGAAATCGCCGAATTGGAAGCGGCCATCAAGGAATTGAAGGAGAAAATCGACCAACGCAATGAATTATTGGAGGAGCGGGCTCGGGCCATCCAGACGAATGGTTCGGTCAGCTATCTGGATGTCTTGCTTGGTGCCAATAGCTTTGTAGATTTCATCGACCGTTTCTCTGCGGTCAACACACTGATGGATGCGGATCGCCAAATCATGCGCGACCAGCAAAGTGACCAGGAAGAACTGGAAGAGCAAAAAACCGTTCTTCAAAACACGAAAAAGCAGTTGGAAGAAGATAAAGAGAAGCTAGTATCCTTAAAGTCTTCATTGGATTCACAGAAGGTTGAAAAAGACAAGCTGATCGATGAACTTGAAGCAGAGCAGGCGAAGTTGAAGACGGAGAAAGCCTTGCTAGAGGAGCAATACTCGGAGGCATTGGAGCTTAGTAAGGAAGTAGAGTCCCAAATCCAGAAGGAGCAGGCACGTCTAGCTGAAATCGCGCGTCAGGAAGCTGAGCGCAAAAAGCAGCAGCAACAACAATCGAGCTCGGGCGGCAGCAGTAACAGCGGCAGCGTTTCAGGTAACGGACCAGCCGTTTCAGCTGGTACATGGACGAAGCCGGCGAATGGACGCCTGACGTCACCATTCGGCTGGCGCAACATTGGCGCAGGTCCTGAATTCCACTACGGAATCGACATTGCCAACTCTGCCGGCACACCGGTTGTAGCGGCAGCGGATGGCGTCGTTTCCTATGCGGCACCGCTATCG
>JAZUQF010000157.1:0-3579 GCA_045605545.1 Lysinibacillus sp. | reverse complement strand
TCATGTCGCCGGCCATGAGGGATACGGCATCGATGGTAATGCCGAGACGTGAAGCCTGCTCATCATAGGCTTTCCTTTGCGCCTCATTACGCCAGTCCAATATGGAAACGACCGTGAAATGCTCCAGGTGCGGATAGGCAGTCTTCAATTGCTCTATGATATTCAAATTCGTCTTCCCAGTGGAAATTTCATCATCTACTAAAATGATACGTTTATGTGCAGTCAATAGCGTTTCATCTTCTGTATACATGCGGTGGCTCGTTGCGTGGGAGTGTTCTTCTTCAAACCGGATGATCGGCTCCATACCGCAGAGCTGTTCCCGGGTCGTATGGATATAGGACGCCTGGTCATCACAGGCGCGGAAGAAGGCATGTCCTAATGCCGTCGCCGTTTCCGCAAAACCGATGACGAGGTGCTTTTCAGGAAGCGTGATGGGATGCTCCCAAATTTCGTCCAGTACGTCGAAGCCTGTTTGGTTTTTTAACGCTTGGACGGCCCTTTCTGTATAGGGGGGCTTTTGCTGCAGGGCAGCTTCTGCAAAGCGGATGGCCAGCAGCGCGCCTGTCAGCAACGGGATTTGCGGCTTTACCGCCAGGTGCTTTCCTAGCACTTTACTTACGAACAAAAAGGGGCGCTTTTTATTGATGCGCGCCGCTACGTCAAAGAGGTCGGCACGATCGAACTGGTACGGGTTTTCGCGGATTGTCGTGTTTACATAAAGTTTCTCCAATACTGAGTACATATGAACCCCTCCTACAGTAAGTCGTTGAATTGGCGCTGCGGATGAAGTACGCCGTATACCTCCGCCCGAATGAGGACCTTGCGAGCCCATTCAAAGTGGGGCTTCATCTCATTCATCTTATTTGCATATTCACTCTTTTGCACCCCGACCAGACCTTGCTGATTCCCCATGATATCGATTGCATCCATATATTCTTCATGTGTGACAACATGCAGGGCATTCACGATATTGATATGCGTCGGATGGATGATTGTTTTTCCAATCAATCCATTCAGGCGGTCGAGTTGGATTTCCTTTATCAGCCCTTCGGTGGCGGCAGTCAATTTTTTCGTCAATGTATTGCCTGTTTCATACTCGCGAGCGACCGGAGAATCGAAATACTCCCATACACTCCCGGAAATGACAAACTGGTTTTCTATTCTGCCGAACACATTGAAAATGTCGGCCAGGCAGTCCCGGACGATGAGGATGTCGTACAGGCTCGTCTGCTGGTTGCGGCGGATTCCGTATATCCCTGAAAAATCCGTTGTGCCGATGCGTACATTTAAAATAGCATCATAATGCCGAACCAATTTCTCACGAACGGCGAGCAGCGTTTCAGGGCGTTGTTCCTTATAGAGAATATCGCTCGTTTCTAAAATCGGCATCCCGTAAAGCGAGTAGCCCTTCATCCTTTGCTCCTCCAGCTCGGTCAGATAGGCATCGGCATTCTGCAGGCGGAATTTCGGAAATACGTAGCCCGTCAACTGGTGCTGCAGGGGGCCCAGCAAGGCAGTCACTTCCGCCAACTGTTCCGGGTTGCGTGGCCGTATGAATAAAAGCGGCAGGTCATCCTGCATGACCGCGCCTTGCTCGACGGCTGCTGCGAGCACTTCAAATGTCTGCTGCAGATTATGCAGGGCGGCCGTCATATGAAGATCGCCGACCGCATCCTCCAAATCGATGACGACAGACGTCAGATTGGGAAACTTTCGGATGATCAGATCCTCTGCAATATGCGGCTTTGTAGCAGGCATATAAAGGGTGGCCCCCAGGCAATAAGCGAGATGCTCTTTACTAGTATTCTTGGAAAAGAGAGTAGGCTGCTTATAAAAAATCGTTGTTAGCTCCTCATGGGGTAAATCCATAAAAAAACGCATAAAAACCCTCCTTTTGAAAAGAAAAAGCCGCCCCCTTCCGGAACGGCCTCCTTTGTACTTTATTGAATCGAAGTGGATGAGCAGCCCATTACACGGATAAACCGTATGCTCGAACTAAAGCAGCCAGCCCGCCTTGATAGCCCGAACCCACCGCATTGAATTTCCAATCCTGCTGATGGCGGTAAAGCTCGCAGAACACGACTGCCGTTTCGATGGAGAAATCCTCCCCCAGGTCAAAACGCAGCACTTCATTATTCGTATCTTCATTCACCAGTCTGACGAAGGCATTGGCAACCTGCCCGAAGTTCTGACGGCGCGCTTCTGCATCGTGGATCGTCACCGTAATGGCGATGCGATCTACCGATGCCGGCACTTTCGATAGGTCAACCGTGAGCTGTTCATCGTCCCCATCACCTTCGCCCGTACGGTTATCACCGGTATGGGCGACAGAGCCATCGGTACTTTGCAGGTTGTTGTAGAAGATGAAATCCAGGTCGTTACGGCATTTTCCATCCGCCCCAAGCAGAAATGCGGATGCATCCAAGTCAAAGTCCTGGCCGCCGTCGAAATGCTTTACATCCCAGCCCAGACCGATGATGATCCGTTGCAGGGACGGATCATTCTTCGTCAGGTCAATACGCTGCCCTTTGCTTAATTGAATCCCCATAGATATCCCCCTCTTAGCCTACTTGCAGACCGAAGTCGTTACATAAGGCAGCAAGGCCGCCTTGGTAGCCTGAACCGATTGCTGAGAACTTCCATTCCGCACCATGACGGTACAGCTCCCCTACTACAAGCGCCGTTTCGATGGAGAAGTCTTCCCCTAAATCATAGCGGATCAGCTCCTGGCCGTTTGCATCATTGACAAGGCGGATGAAGGCATTCGATACCATGCCGAAGTTCTGGTTGCGGCTTTCCGCATCATGGATTGTTACTGTGAACGTGATTTTTTGAATAGTAGATGGCACGTCGTTCAGTGTCACGTATACTACTTCATCATCGCCCTCGCCATCGCCTGTCAGGTTGTCGCCTGAGTGGACGACAGAGCCGTTTCCGCCTGTCGTGTTGTTGTAGAAGACGAAATCGCTCGGATCCTTCACTTTTCCTGTCTCATCCAATAGGAAGATGGATGAGTCAAGGTCGAAGTCGTTTCCTCCATCATACTTGTTCGTGTCCCATCCTAAACCAACCATCACCTTTGTAAGACCTGGATTCGTTTTTGTTAAATCAACCTTTTGACCTTTTGCTAATGAAACTACCATTTTTCATTTCCTCCTTTTTTTATGTAAATCGGGCACAAACTTCGCCTAGCTTCTTATCTTGAGTGCCAGTGCCTAGTGCGCCAAATTTCCATTCGTTGTTGTGACGGTAGATCTCTCCAGTAATGAGGGCCGTCTGATTTTGATAATCATCTGATAGATTATAGCGGATGATTTCATTATTTGTACTTGGATCCACTACGCGGATGTACGCATTGCGAATCATGCCGAAGTGCTGTTGACGGCTTTGCGCCTCATAAATATTTACGACGAACACCAATTTATTGTACTGAGCCGGTACAGCGTTCAGGTCCACTGTAATCACTTCGTCATCGCCAGCTCCATCACCTGTCAGATTGTCCCCAGAATGGACGACCGAGCTGCATGCGCTCGTCTTTCTACCGAAGTAGACGACATCTTCCTGGCGGGCAAGCTTATC
>JAZUQF010000156.1:0-1743 GCA_045605545.1 Lysinibacillus sp. | reverse complement strand
GCCCGCCAACATCAAAAAAGGCCAGTCTGGCGCCCTATTCGCCCTGGAACATGGTGCAGGGCGCATCGTCCATGCGCCGTTCAAAATGTATGACTATGTCGGTGTGGAAAAGCATGAAGGCGGCTGGCAGGAGGATTCCGGCAAAGCCTACGGTGAAACATCGGGAGAAAAGGATGCAGAAGCCGTGCTTGCCTCCTCCATGGAGTGGCTCCTGGAAGGTTCGGACACCTTCAAGCCGCGCAACTATGACGTACAGCTCGCCGCCTCGAACTATACGGCCAATATGACGCCGCAAAAGACGTTTGCGCTACGCGGGACGGTGACGGCGACCAATAGAGGGGACGTGCCGGCACGTGGGAAATTGCGTGTACAAGTGCTCGATGCAGGCAACAAAGTGCTCGGCCGCTATGAAAAGGTCTTGGTCGGCCTATCGCCTGCCCCGAACGAGTCATCGAGCTATGCAGAAAAGTTCGAAATCCTTTTGCCAGGCAGCATAAAAGACGGAAACTATACCGTAAAGGCGACATTTGAGGAAACACGCCACGACCGCTCCGGCTATATGACACGCGCCGAAGCACATACAGTCACAAAGAAGGGCAACAAAGGCTCGTTTGCAAACTTCCCCGGCTTTAAGGATGTCGGCCCCGGCAACGGCCACCACCGGAACATCCTGAACGCCGCGAAGCTCGGAATCATCACAGGGTATGGCGACCAGACCTTCAAACCGACGGCCAACGTCTCCCGTTTGAACGCCATGATGATGCTGCTGCGTGCAAAGGGCGTCAGCCCGTCATCATCCGCCACCCTTCCAGGCACCGTCACAGACGTGAAGAAGGGCATGTACGGCTATGACGTGATGGCGACTGCCTATCAGCTGGGCCTATACAGCCTTGAAAATGGCCAGACTGCAAAGGATGCCCCGATGCGCCGCGGAGAGATGGCACAGGCGCTTGTGAAAGGCTTCGGATTACAGGGAACAAGCGACATGGCATTCACCGACATCGGTACGGTGAGCTCCTATAACCAGTACAAAAACATCGCCACCCTTTATCACCATCGCATCACGACCGGTACAACGGCTACACTCTACAGCCCGTACAGTCCGGTGACACGCCAGCAGTTCGCGACATTCATCATGCGCTCGCTGGAAAACACGTCGAAATAAGAAGACAGCGCTCTGCCATGGTATTACGCGAATTTTGGAGGGAATTGCGCGAATTTCAATGGTGATTGCGCGAAAACGGGGTGCCATTGCGCGAATTCGTCCACCCATTGCGTGAATCACTACTTTCGACCTATATCTACCCCAACAAAAAAGCGATTGGCGGAAGGAATACTCCTTCTACCAATCGCTTTCATTATGCAAGCTTTTTGCTGTCGTTCGAACTTTGGATGGACGACGCCAAGACGACGAAGCCAAACATCAAGATCAATATCAAATCAAGCAGACCCGTATGCATCGATACGGTGAACAGGGTGATGACGAATGCATAGGCCACCGAGTGGAACGTCTTCACGCCCGCCTGCTTCACTTTATTATAGACGAGTGAAATGATCGCCCCGTACAATAGGAAGCCGATTGCCACCAGCACATAGCCACCATCCAGGAACAGCTGTCCGATGAATGTCGGTGTCGTCGTACGTCCTTCACGCGTGACATACTTACCTTCCTCCGTACTTAACGAGTTCACCACTTCTGTTACGAGCATACGCGGTGAAATCTGCTCACCTGGGAGGATTGTC
>JAZUQF010000155.1:0-6225 GCA_045605545.1 Lysinibacillus sp. | reverse complement strand
ATATAACTTTCTGCATTCACCAAATCTTCATTGACAAAAATGAGGAAAGGGACGTCAGGCGGGAACATCTCGACCAGTTCCTCGCGGTTTTTTGAAACCACAGCATGATATTCAGGAGATACATAGATTTTAATCTCCTTCATTTCCCGTGCTTCCTTCAGTGCTCTTTTCACGATGGAAACAAACGCCTCCTCATCCCGCTCGAGTACTGTATTGAGAATCCGCTCTGCCGATGTCATGCCCAGCTCAAAGATAACGGATTCCTGGGACTCCAAGTATTTCTCTGCATTGGCCTGCGCATGGGCCATTGTCTCATTCGCCATATGGAGAGCCTGCTGCATATCGGCGTTCGCCTTTTGCACGCCCTCTTCATAACCTTGGGCAAACCCTTCCTCATACGCTTTTTGCTGCAGGGCAAGCTTTTCTTCCTCCCAAGCCCGCTTCAGCTCCTCAATGCTGTGCAACTGTTGCTGTCGAAATTGGTCGAAATGCTGCTTTTCCAAGTCCAGCAGTTGCCTTGCCTCTGCCAGCAGCTGGTCGCGCTCAGCAATGACTTCCTCGCGTGTGATGTCTTGCTTTCTTTCGATTTGTTCCAGCTCATCTGCCGAGCCCGGCTGGAAAGACTGAAACGGCTGGATTGTGATTGCTTTGTCGTCTGTCTGTTTTGCCTGTGTTCTCCGGATGATTCTAGACAATGACGTCATCTCCTCCACCACGTGCAATGATAATTTCACCGGCATCCTCTAATCGACGGATGACCGCTACGATACGGGACTGGGCCTCTTCCACATCTCGCAGACGAACAGGTCCCATGATTTCCATTTCTTCGCGGAACGTCTCTGCCATCCGTTGCGACATGTTGCGGAAGATGATTTCCTTTACTTCCTCACTGGAAACCTTCATGGAAAGAAGCAGGTCCTCGTTTTCACAATCGCGGATGACACGCTGAATCGAGCGGTTGTCCAACGTAACGATATCTTCGAATACAAACATACGCTTCTTGATTTCTTCTGCCAGCTCCGGGTCCTGGATTTCGAGTGCATCCAAAATCGTTTTCTCCGTCTGGCGGTCCACTCCGTTGAGCACTTCCACGACTGCATCGACTCCGCCCGTCTCCGTATAATCCTGGGTCACCGTCGAGGACAGCTTCCGCTCCAGTACAGACTCAATTTCACTGATGACTTCCGGTGAAGTGGAGTCCATTACCGCAATACGCTTGGCGATATCGGCCTGTACTTCCTGTGGCAGGGAGGACAGGATGACCCCCGCCTGCCCCGGCTCCAGGTAGGACAGAATCAGCGCAATCGTCTGCGGGTGCTCGTTTTGTATAAAGTTGAAAATCTGAGAAGGATCCGCCTTGCGGGCAAAGTCGAATGGACGCACCTGCAAGGAAGACGTCAGTCGATTTAAAATTGCCTGTGCCTGATCCGCACCAAGGGCTTTTTCCAATACTGTCTTGGCATATCCGATGCCGCCCTGTGTGATGTAATCCTGCGCAAGAGCAATGTTATGAAATTCTTCTATTATATTTTCCTTCGTATAGGACTCTACTTTTTTAACACTTGAAATCTCGAGTGTTAGACGCTCAATTTCTTCTTCGCTTAAATGCTTATAGACAGAAGCCGAAACCTCTGGCCCCAGAGAAATCAATAACAAAGCAGCCTTTTGCTTTCCAGATAACTCTTTGTCTTTCTTGGACACAGCCGAACCTCCCATCAATCTTCAGCAATCCAGCTACGCAGCAGCTTGGCGAAATCTTCCGGCTTCTCCTTTGCCATCTTTTCAAGCTGTTTGCGGCGTACAGTCGCTTCCGTCTCTTTTTCCTCTGCAATATCTTCTATTTCAATCAACTCTTGCTGCTGTTCAATAATGCTAAGCTCTTCTTCTTCACGCTGGCGTCTTCTAGAACGGAGAATGAAGAATATGAGCAGGCCGATTGCCACTAGCACGATGCCGCCGACCACCCATAGCCACCATGGGATGACGGCTTCAGGCTCCGTTTCAGCCTCCACTTTGCCATAGAACGGCTGGACTGAAACGACGACTTTATTACTTATTTCTTCCTCGGTTAAATCACCCGCAGCCTCCTTATTCAGCGTCGTACGGACGATTGTCGATAGAATCTGCTCGATATTCTCCTGGACCGCTGCATCGAGTGACGCAGGATCGTCAGCAACAGGGGGCTCCACCATCACCTGAATCCCCAAATCACGAATTTTATAAGGGCTTTCCTGGATTTCCCTACGGATGCGGTTGACATCGTTGTTGATTGTCTCTTCCACCCGTTCATAATCGCCATCCCCCGTAGTTCCTTCCTGGTAGTCTGTAAAGTTGTCAGTGGCATTCCCCGCTTCGGGTACCCCCTCCGCTGGCGCACCGTTTCCTGTATATGTCTCCGTAATGCGCTGTGCACTGATGGCAATTCCTTCGACATTGTCTTCATCGACCGGCTGTACTAAATCCTCTTCCCGATTTTCCTGTTTAAAATCAATATCCGTTGTAACCGATACAACGACCTTGTCCTGTCCGATCATCGTGCCCAGCATATTCTGTACCTGCCGTTGGATGTCACGTTCCACTGTTTTCTTGACAGCCATCTGACCTTCAGCAGTCGCAGCAGAGCCGGTATTGCTTTGAGCAGCGCCCAGATCATAGTATTCCGCATATTGATTTGAAATTTCAATATTTTCCGTACTTAGATTCGGGATGCTTTTCGAAACCAGGTTGTACAACGTCTGAATCTGGTCGTTGGTAAACTTATGTCCCGGTTCTGTATTCAGAATAATGGCCGCACTCGACTCAGAAGTAGGGTCCGTGATGAAAATTCCTTCTTCAGGCATCGAAATCATGACCTTCGCATCTTTGACACCCTCAATCTGCTTGATCAGATTGGCAAGCTCCGTCTGCGTAGCCGCCAATTTAATCACATCGAACTCATTGTCGGTCATACCGAAGCCGGCATTCTCCGTAAAGAACGAGTTGCTGATAGCCCCCGTTTCCGGATACCCCTGCGATGCAAGCGAAACTTTCAATTGGTCCACTTGTTCTTCCGGCACTAAAATGGTCGTGCCCCCGTTTTCCAGCTCATACGTCGTCCCCTGGGCAGTCAGCACATCAGCGATTTGCCCCGCTTCCGTAGTGGATAGACCGCTGAACAACGGTGCCATCGTCGTCCTCGTGGAGAAGTATGTAAGTGTACCTGCCAGTGCAATGATAGCGACGAACATGACGATGATTGCACCTTTCTGATTCCTTGTCCTACTTGTCCAGAATCTTGTCGAATCCGTTTTTACTTTTGATAATCGTTCATTCATTCTGAATCCTCCGGTTATAGTGAATGCTTCAACAATTTATGATTCGCTTTCACCTTTGGATTATATAGACATTCTCATAATCTCTTGGTAGGCTTCTATCGCCTTATTACGAACTTCCATTGTTGCGTTTAATGTAATGCTGGCTTTTTGAGAAGCAATCATCACTTCGTGTAATTCAACGTCGCCGCCATTAATCAGCTTTTGCGTCATCGCATCCGATTGGATTTGGTGTGTATTCACATTTGAAATCGCATCCTTCAGCGTACTTGCGAATGTTTGCTGTGCTTCATAAGATGTAGCGGGCGTTGAAATCCTTGCAGCTTCATTCACCATGGGTGGTGTCATCATTGATACAGAGTTAATCGCCATCGTCTATCCTCCTAAACCTTATCCCTTACCGATTTCCAGGGCTTTTGTAAGCATCGCTTTATTTGCATTGAACATTGTCACGTTCGCTTCGTACGAGCGTGAAGCGGAAATCAGGTCAACCATTTCCGTCAGCAGCTCTACATTTGAAGTCTGTACATACCCTTCCCCGTTTGCATCAGGATGTGTCGGATCATAGACAAGCTTGAACGGTGTTTCCGTATTCTCCTTAATTTCCTTCACCTTCACTCCGTTGCCGGCCGCTTCATTAGAGGACCTTCCCATCGCTACATTGAGAAAGCTGCCGAACCGCCGCCCTTCCTGCTGTTCGGATAGGACGACAGACTTCTTGCGGTAAGGCTCCCACTCGCCGTTCACCTGACGTGCGCGCGTCGTGTCGACATTTGCGATATTGGATGAAATGACATCCATACGAAGCCGCTGTGTCGTTAGTGCAGAGGCTGTCGTGTTCATGCTATGAAAGATTGTCATTGTCATCTACCTCCCTTTATGACGTTGTTCAGCGTACTCAATTTCCCGCTGACACGGTCGATGAGCGCATTGTAGTAAATCTGATTCTCCGCCAGGCTCGCCTGCTCGGCATCCATATTGACCCCATTACCATTTGGGCGAGCGCTGAAATTGTTATAACTATATAGCCCCGGTGCCGACTGTCCCACTTCAAACGCAAAATGCCTTTCATCTGTTCTGTAGGATGTTAGCGGCTCCTTTTGGACATTTTCAAATACTTGTTTGAAGCTTACCTCTTTCGCCTTGTAGTTCGGCGTGTCCACATTTGCTATATTCTGCGCGATTGCCTTATTTTTCAAAGTGGCATAGGCGAGCCCTTTTTCCAAACTGCCGATCGTCCCACCAAACAAATCCAAATTTTTCACCTCAATAATTATTATACAAAATTCGTTAATGAAATTTTATCCAAAATAACCAATAATACAATTGTAATGAATATACAGGCTGGTGTCCATTGACTTTCGACTCTTTTTCATAGGGCATAAAACCTATTTTCTGCTTTATTTTTCTTAAATTCGACAAATATAGGCACGGTGATAGAAATAGCTTCACCGTTAGTAAATTCCTATTGCCGCAATAACAATTAATACTTACGGCCCAGCCCACGGGAGGTGAATAACCATTTTCTCCCCATCATTCTTTCCCTTTTGTTCAAGCGCATAGAAAAGGCGCGGAAAAAAGCCTCCAGTGACTTTATTCCACGCCTAAAACATACTAAAACATTGCTTATTTCATCTTAATTTCAGCTAACGCTGCCAGAAACTTGTCATTCAATACTTTGATGTAAGTACCTTTCATTCCCAACGAGCGTGATTCAATTACACCCGCTGATTCAAGCTTACGCAAAGCGTTCACGATTACTGAGCGAGTGATTCCTACACGGTCGGCAATTTTAGATGCCACCAGCAGGCCTTCGTTCCCATCCAGTTCTTCGAAAATATGCTCAATTGCTTCCAACTCCGAGTATGACAAAGAGTTGATTGCCATTTGAACGACTGCTTTTGAACGAGCTTCCTCTTCAATTTCTTCCGCCTTTTCACGCAGGATTTCCATACCTACTACCGTCGCACCGTACTCGGCAAGGATTAGATCATCATTCTCGAACTGGCCGTTGATACGAGCCAGGATTAATGTACCCAGACGTTCACCGCCACCGATGATTGGGACGATTGTCGTTAGACCAGAAGCGAAGAGGTCTTTATTCTCTACAGGAAACGCCGTATAGTCGCTTTCGATGTCGAGATTCGGAGAAGTTTCTGTAATATTGAACAGATTTTGTGTATAGCCTTCAGGGAATTGACGCTCTTCAAACATCTTCTTCATGCGGTCGTTTTCAATTTGCTGATGAATCGATATTCCTAGCAGCTTTCCTTTTCGGCTTACGATGAACACGTTGCTGTCGATAATATCTCCTAATGTATCGGCCATTTCTTTAAAGTTTACTGGCTTACCGGCTGAAGCCTGCAGCATCGCGTTAATCTTTCTTGTTTTTGTTAATAAATCCATTACTATTTCCTCCTAAGGTAACTTAACAGTTAATTCACTAAATATTCTAAAGGTTTTTACAATTCAAAGAAACTAATTTGACTTTTTTATAAGATAAATTGTGATAAATCTTTGTTTTTTACTATGTTATTGAGCTTTTGGTCTACATAGCTCGGTGTAATGTCAATATGGGCAGGTGCAATTTCCGATGCCTCGTAGGATAATTCCTCCAGCAGGCGCTCCAAAATTGTATGCAGACGGCGCGCTCCGATGTTATCCGTTTCCTGATTCACTTCGGTTGCAATCTCTGCAATACGTTCAATCGCTTCATCGGTGAAGTGGATTGTGACGCCTTCTGTCTCCAGCAGTGCCTTGTATTGTAAAATCAGTGATTGATCCGGCTCTTGAAGAATACGGACAAAATCGTCTTTTGTCAACTTTTCCAACTCCACGCGGATTGGGAAGCGTCCTTGAAGTTCTGGAATTAAATCGCTCGGCTTTGATACATGGAATGCCCCGGCGGCAATAA
>JAZUQF010000154.1:0-9122 GCA_045605545.1 Lysinibacillus sp. | reverse complement strand
CTTTGGATTTACGAATGTACCTACCCCATGACGACGCACAATCACGTTTTCCTCTTCCAACAGCCTCAGCGCCTCGCGTAAAGTCGCCCGGCTAACTCCAAGTGATTTGGATAGCTCGAACTCGGATGGGAGCTTTTCATTTTCCTGATAGACTCCTTTTTCTATATCCGACTTCAAACGATCGATCACCTGCAAGTATAAATGACGATGATCAGCTTTAATTGTCATTTACACCACCACCAAAATTAGAGATCAGACATCTGATGTACAACAATCCCTACTAATTCGTTGATTAATATAACACTTTTATTTCATTATGCAAACACATTTTCAAAAAAAAATTGTATAGTACATGCTACTTTTTTTCTAAACGGCCGAAATCCGACACAATTAAATCATACTATTTTTTCTGATTTTTTTGTGATTATTCTATCATTGATTTCGTCACAAGGACTTGCCTTGGCCTGCTTCCATCAGGAGGGCCGACAACCCCCCTCATCTCCATCTGATCCATAATGCGGGCCGCCCGCGCATAGCCGACGCGGAACTTCCGCTGCAACATTGAAACAGAAGCGCTTTGCATCTCGATGACCAGCTGTACCGCCTCATCATATAGGTCATCCTTATCATCGGAGACTTCCTGTAAGGGCTCGTCTGTTGGAATCATGGCTTCCTCGTACTGCGCTTTTTGCTGTGCAATCACATAGTCGACAACAGTCTGGACTTCCGAATCGGACAGGAATGCACCTTGTACGCGTGTCGGTTTGGAAGCACCAGCGGGCAGGAACAGCATGTCCCCGCGTCCAAGCAGCCGCTCTGCCCCGCCCATATCAAGAATGGTACGAGAGTCGATGGCACTTGATACAGCAAATGCAATCCTTGACGGGATATTAGCTTTGATGATGCCGGTGATGACATCTACAGATGGACGCTGCGTCGCCAAAATCAAGTGAATGCCGGCAGCTCGGGCCATCTGGGCCAGACGAGTGATGGCATCCTCCACCTCTCCAGGAGCCACCATCATCAGATCAGCAAGCTCATCCACGATGACGACGATATACGGAAGCTTCGGCTGCTTGTCCTCATTCTTCTGGTTATGGATGTCGACATGCTCATTATATCCCTCTATATTCCTTGTACCTGTGTGAGAGAACAGGTCGTAGCGGCGTTCCATTTCCGACACCACTTTCTGGAGGGCCTGCGCCGCCTTCCGTGGGTCCGTCACCACAGGAGCGAGAAGATGCGGAATGCCATTATAGACATTCAACTCCACCATTTTCGGGTCGATCATCATCATCTTCACCTCATGCGGCGCTGCCCGCATTAAAAGTGACACAATAATGCCATTGATACATACGGATTTCCCGCTTCCGGTTGAACCCGCCACAAGCAAGTGCGGCATTTTATTGAGCTCGGCCAATTTGGCCTGTCCCGTGATATCGCGTCCAAAGCCTATCAGGAGCTTGGCATCAGGCCGGTTATTTTCCTTTGCCTCGAGCACTTCACGCAAAGTAACGATGGCTACTTCACTGTTCGGCACTTCAATCCCTATAGCCGATTTGCCTGGAATAGGCGCCTCAATCCGGATATCCTTCGCAGCCAGCGCTAAAGCCAAATCATCCTGCAGTCCGACAATCTTACTCACCTTCACCCCTACGTCAGGAAGGATTTCATATTTTGTGACGGCTGGGCCAAGATGCACCTGCATCACCCGCGCCTTGACGCCGAAACTATGGAATGTCTGTTCCAGCTTCTTGGCATTCGCCTGGATGACGCTGTATTCCCCACTTTGGTCATGCTCGGGGGGAGAATTTAAAATATGCAACGGAGGCAGTGTATAAAGGGTATTCTCCGCATTACCCTCCATCGACACAACCATATCCGCCGCCGTTTCCTCCTCGACCTTTGGCTTGCTCTCCTTATCGCTGCGCTGTGTGACATTTTCCGTAAAGGCAGAAATAACTGGTTCATAATGTTCCGCCCTCTCTTCCTCCTCTACCGTCGCAGCCGTCTCCTCCGGCTCTCGTGGGGTACTTGCTCTTGTTCGTTTGGGGCGTGCGGTGGGCGTTTTCCCTTTACGCCGCTTCAGCTTTAACTGCATGCTAGGACCCTTTTCGATTAATAAGGGGACGAGCGCCTTGCCGGAGATCAGGATGACCCCAATCAATAGGAGAACGAGCGCAGCGATTTTAGCGCCTGTTGCATCAAATAAAACATGAAACATGCTGAATAGGAGCGCACCGACCATCCCTCCGCCCAACGAACTTGCCCTGCCTGCAATCCCTTCAGATTCGATTAGCATGCGCCATGTTTCACGCAGTACAGAATCTGTCACCAAGAGCTTTGCGGTATGCATCTGTTCAAAAAGAATGGAATGGCTGAACACCGTGAAACTCGCCAATATGCACAGCAGACCGACCACCATGCGGTTCGTCAACCGGACACCGCGCCTTCTCACCATCAGCATGCCTGCAACAAAGACACAAAGAAATGGTACAAAGAAGTGCAAATTGCCAAGGAAGAACATGGAGAGCGTCTGTACGACTCTGCCTACGACACCCATCTCGAAAAACGAAATCATGGCAAATGCAATCAGCAGGATGCCGATGATTTCATATGCCAGTGGATGCAGCTCCTTGTTTCCTTTGTTTTTTGCCTTCGTTTGTCCTTTTTCTCTCTTTTTATTCTTCTTCTCAGCCAATCAAAACACCTGCTTTCTTTAGGTAAGGAACAAATATTTTTCCAATAAAATGAATAATACGCCCAGCTCCATGAATTGAAGATGATAAATTCCACTTACTCAAGGATTGGCCTGAAAGGAAATGATGGGGACGCCCCCCCTTTCTTCAACTCCTTCGGAAGCGAGCAGGCGAATCCGCGCCCTGAGGAAACAGGGCAGTCAAAATGGATATCACCTCTACAATAAGCTGATGAACGTAGATAATGAAAAAAGGACCTTCTTTCAGCTACGCGAGCGAAAGAAAATCCTTTAGTCCTAATATTCCATGATAATTGGGATGATCATTGGGCGGCGTTTTGTTTTTTGGAATAAGTAAGTATTTAACTCGTCACGTATTTCTTGTTTAATATTTGTCCATTCAAACGTGTCTTTATTTACATACTTTTCAATAACCTTACGTGCAATGTCCGCCGCCTCGACCATAAGCTCTTCCGATTCACGTACATAAACGAACCCGCGGGATAGAATTTCAGGGCCGGATGCAATTTTCTTTTGTGCACGATTCAATGTGACGACCACGATGAAAATACCATCCTGCGATAGTAGCTTTCGATCGCGGAGGACAATGTTCCCAACATCCCCTACACCAATGCCGTCAATCAGTACATTTCCTGCCTGGACACGGCCACTCATGCGCATTTTCCCATTTTTGTATTCGACAATGTCCCCTTTATCAGCGATGAAAACCTGAGACTTCTTCATACCGACCGCCTGCGCTAGTTTCGAGTGGGCGATCAGCATCCGGTACTCACCCTGGATGGGAACGAAATACTTCGGACGCATCAGGTTCAGCATCAGCTTCAAATCTTCCTGGCTGCCATGACCTGATACATGCACTTTTTTATCTGCGGTTAAGACACTCGCCCCCGCCTTGGCGATTTGGTTCATCGTATTGTACATCTGCACTTCCATCCCTGGAGACGGTGTGAATGTAATAAGCACTGTGTCCGTATCTTTAATTTTAATGTCGCGGTGATGCTTGCGGATGATTTTATCCAGCACTTCTAGCGGCTCACCTTGGTTGCCCGTCGCAATGACTACGATTTCATCATCCTGGTATTTGTGAATATCGCCCACAGGAATGAGGGCATCTTCAGCAATTTTCAGATAACCGAGACTCATACCGATGTTTACGACCTTTTCCAGCGATTTCCCTACAATCGCGACTTTGCGGTGCGATGCCTGGGCTTGGGTGAACACTTGCTGGATACGGATGAAGTTCGATGCATAAACAGCGACCAGAATACGTCCCTGGGATGCATGGAATGTTTTCGCCAAGCGTTCAGCAATAACCGTTTCGCTCGTTGTATGGCCTGGACGCTCCGCCTCTGTTGATTCTGAAAGAAGGATGAATACCCCTTCCTCTCCCAACTGCGCCATTTTCGCTAAATCCGGACGGAACTTGCCCTGCGCAGACTGGTCGAATTTGAACTCCCCTGTATGCACAATCGCACCTTCAGAGGTATGGAAGACAACACCAAGCGAGTCGGGAATCGAGTGGGTTGTATGGAAGAACGTCACATAAGTCGAATTAAAATTCATACGGCTTTTGTTCGTCACTTCAAAGAACTTCACTTGATGTGGTGCAGGAAGCTCCTTCACATGCTCCTTCGCCAAGGCTATCGTCAATTTCGAACCATATACAGGCGCCTTGATCTTCTGTAGTACATAGGCAATTGAGCCAATTGCATCTTCATGGCCATGTGTCAGGAAAATTCCTTTCACACGCTCCTTATTTTCCTCTAGATACGTAATATCGGGGATAACGATGTCAATGCCCAGCATTTCATCCTCTGGGAACATTAATCCCGAATCCACGACAAATATTTCCTCATCGATTTCCACTACATACATGGCTTTACCGACTTCCCCTACTCCTCCGAGAGGGATGATGCGAATTAATTCATTTTTCTTTTTATTCACTTTATTTCCTCCTATGAAAAGCATTCGACGCGCACGATCACCTATAACAGGGACGCAGAAGGGCTAGGACAATGCCCTATTGCTGAAAAAAGCCGGCTCTCCCTTTATGATCCTTCACATAAAGGACGCCTGGCTTCCCCTCCTGCTTCCATATCTACCAATTAGACAGCGCGAATGCCTAGACATTACTTAAACTAATAATTCATCATTTTCTATAACAGAAAATTATCCCGAACAGCAACCACTTATCCCCATTATACGTGGACTTTCTCATAAGCACAAATTAAAAATATAAGCATCCTCATTACGCACAGCGGCATCCTACCATTTTCGTCTAGAATGGGAGATTCCAAGAAATCAATATCATCTCGCCGTACCTGGCATATATGCTTGGCCAAGAACCGTTCTTCCTCTTCTACAACCCATCTTCAGATAATGGGGGCAATTAGAAAAACCAGCGCGGAAACCCACGCTGGCTGTTTATGATTGATTTTAGATAATGTGCTGCTTTGTCTATAGTTAGTGCATCGTTTACTGGACGGCTAATTCGCGGAAGTGCTTCGCTTTCTCCTGATACGTATCCCAGATGCGGTCGAACGCTGCCTTCTCCTCCGGCAGCATCTCCATCATCGGCATGCGCACATCCAATGTATCGAAGCCCAGCTTTGTCATGGCATACTTGATCGGCGATGGATTCGGCTGTGCAAATAATGCGCGAACAAGCGGAAGCAGTGCACGGTGGATTTTGGATGCCAATGCATGGTTTCCTTGTTCGAACGCCTTGATCATCAGCTGCATATCATTCCCGACTACATGGGATGCGACCGAAATGACGCCGGCCCCTCCAATGGCAAGCAACGGCAGCGTCAGGCCGTCATCTCCTGAATAGACAAGGAAATCCTTCTCGACGTTCTCAATGATATCGCCCATCTGATCCAGATTGCCGCTCGCTTCCTTGATGCATGTAATGTTCGGAACGTCCTTGCTCAGCGCAATGGTCGTTTCCGCCAGCACGTTTGCGCCAGTACGGCCCGGTACATTATACAGCATGACAGGCAGCGATGTTTCCTTTGCAATCGTCTCGAAGTGGGCATATATCCCGCGCTGGTTTGGCTTATTATAGTACGGCGTAACAAGCATGATGCCGTCCGCACCGTTCTTTTCCGCATTGTGCGTCATCATGATGGAATAGGCTGTTTCGTTATCCCCTGTTCCGGCAATGACCGGAATCCGGCCGGCTACTTTCTCCACCGTAAAGCGGACGACTTCTATTTTTTCCTCCGTCGACATGGTTGGGTTCTCTGATGTTGTACCACATGCTACAATGGCATCCGTTCCATTATCAATCAAATGGTTGATGATGCGTTCTAGTTCCGGGTAATTAATTGTGCCATCTTTTTTAAACGGCGTAATCATCGCCGTTCCGATACGACCTACATTCATACTCCGCACCCCTCTTTATAATAGGTTATCTTCAATCATCGCTTCTGCTATTTGAATTGAATTCAAGGCCGCTCCTTTTAGGAGGTTGTCGGCTACAATCCACATATGGAAGCCTTTTGGATTATCCAAATCCCGGCGGATACGGCCCACAAATGTCGGATCTTCGCCTTCAGCATAAATCGGCATTGGATACTCCTGCGCTGTGATGTCGTCTTGTAGAACGATGCCTGGTGCATCTTTCAGGGCTGCGAAAATCTCTTCCACAGTTGCTTCTTTTTCAAGCTCAATATAAACGGATTCGGAGTGGCCCGACACGACCGGTACACGTACGCATGTTGCAGCTACGTGCAGGTCAGGAAGCTCCATGATTTTCTTTGTTTCATTAATCATCTTCATTTCTTCATACGTATAGCCATTATCCGTGAATTTATCAATTTGCGGGATGACATTGCGGGCGATCGGATAATGCTTTTTATCCGATTTTGCAGGGAGGATGTTCGCTTCTACATCCTTCCCTTTTTCCCACTGCGCAGATTGTGCCTTCAACTCTTCAATTGCCGCAATACCGGAACCTGAAACTGCCTGATATGTAGATACTACAATTTTTATCAAGCCGAATTTCTCACGAATTGGTTGAAGCGCTGCTACCATTTGGATAGTTGAGCAGTTCGGGTTCGCGATGATGCCTTTCGGAATTGTCTTCAGTGCATGGCGGTTTACTTCGGGTACAACAAGCGGCACTTCCGGATCCATGCGGAAATGACTTGTATTATCAATGACAATGGCTCCCCGCTTCGCCGCTTCAGGGGCAAGGGCTGCAGATACGGAGCCGCCTGCCGAGAAGAGCGCTACGTCTACACCATCGAAGCTTTCCGGTACAGCTTCTTCGATTAAATAAGTCTCACCATTAAATTCAATTGGCTTGCCGGCCGAACGTGCCGATGCTAAAAATTTAATAGATTTAAGGGGAAAGTTGCGCTTAATTAAATGCTCCATCATTTTCGAGCCGACTGCGCCAGTGGCACCGACAACAGCGACATTGTATTGCTTAGTCATTATCTCATCTCTCCTAAAAATAACTAGTTACATAATGTTGCATATTGTACCATAAAGTAAAAGTCTTGTGTACTGTTATTTGACTATTTTAAATATTGTATAATCATTGGCTGATATTGTTTTTTATAAGTTATAGCATGATGGACAGTTTCCGCCATTTTACTGAAATCTGCAATCATTGACGTCGGTTTATTGATTGGGTCATCTTGCCCAAATGGTATAAAGTATACATTTTTCGCATTCATCAGCTTCATGATGTTCATACCATTCAGACCAAGCGCGTCATTCGTGGAGATGCCCAGCACGACTGGGCTGCCATTACGAAGCGTAGCTTTTGCTGCCATCAATACAGGAGAATCCGTAGCCGCATTGGCGAATTTGCTGATGGAGTTTCCAGTCATCGGTGCAATGATCATGCAGTCCAGCGGCTTGCTCGGCCCCAATGGCTCCGCCTCCGCCATGGAGGAAATCACCTTTTCCCCAGAAAGCGCCTCTATTTTTTCGATCCATTCAGCACCCGTTCCAAATCGGGTGGCTGCATGCAACACGGACGGCGTAATAATCGGCACGACGATCGCACCGGCATCTGTTAAATTTTTGATTTTCGGGATAACTTCTTCATATGTGCAATGGGAGGCAGTGATTCCCAGCCCTATTCGCTTTCCTTCTAACATTCACACCCCTCCATGATTGAGTCGTAAAGAAGATGAGCCGCATCTTCTGCAAAGTATTTCCCAGGTAATGCAAGGAGCGGTGTATAGTCCTTGCGAGTTACATAGTAGCAGCAGCCGGGTGCCGAAGCGAGATCATAGATTGGCATCTTCAACACATCGCTGAACGGCTGTGTCAGCCACTGGGCAGGAATTGTATTAATAAGTGCAGTAGCCTCTTTCATCTGTTCCGGCTGCAGGCAGATTGTATCATAGCCGAGGAGCTCCGCTTCAAGCTGTTGGGGACGTGAGCGCACGGCAATCGTCACATCGGCATGCAGACCGGCCAAAGCCTGCGCAAGCAACTTGGCGACCCGGCCGAATCCCGTCACAATAAAATGCTTCCCCCGCAGTGTCCATTGGTTCTGGTACCAATAGGAGATGAAGCTTTCAGCAGTAAGTGCGGCATTCTTCCATATGAATGATTCATTTTCCAAATACAGATTGACGTTTTCATTCTTCAGCATCGCGCGCCATTCGTCCGTCAGCCTTCCCGCATGGAACTTTACATGCTTTGTTCCAAGAAGCAGCGGGACATCAATTGCCGGGGGCTGTATCGGTAAGACGATATGGTCGGGGCAAAAATCGAGGACCGTAGCATTCACTCCGGCATCCCACGCATCCGCATTTTTATAGAAAATGGTCCGGTGCGGGGCGGACATCATTTTTGCCAGCTCCTTCATTCGCGCATCCTTGCCAATAATCAGCCAGCGCTCCGTCATGACCGGTCATGCTTTTTTGTATGGATTTTCTGGAAGAGTATACGGTCCTCACCAATCAGTAGAATTTCCTCCCAGGGAATGAATCCCTGTTCCTGTTTCTTTTTCATAAATGGCAGACTAACGGACGAGGTCAATTCGAAGCCTTGGATCTTTCCCGTCTTCACATCAAACAGGCATTCCGACTCCGACAAAAAGCCGTACCTCATCCCATTCTCCATTTCAATCAATTCTTTTTCTGCAAGCTCAGATAATCGCATCATTTCCCTCCTCCCAAGCGAGCTTACCATTACTATATGCATTCAATTTCTCATTGTGTGACGGTAAGCATAATTCTTTTTAATAGACATAGACTGTTCTAACTGTATATACTGTATATATACAGTTGAGCTTCAAGGAGGGAATCATTTGATCATTAAATTAAGCAATGCCAGCGACAAACCTATCTACGAACAGATTACAGAGCAGATGAAGCAGGCAATTTTAAGCGGGGCCCTTCTTCCCGGCGATGCACTTCCCTCGATTCGTATG
>JAZUQF010000153.1:0-2492 GCA_045605545.1 Lysinibacillus sp. | reverse complement strand
CGATTTTTGATCGTTAGTTAGTTGAAAAACTGACGGCGAGCAGTTAAAGGTCACGGTCTTACACATCCCTTCTACGTCTTGCATAAAACGGCCACCGATATAGGTAACTGACGCCGGGATTGTTGTGTTTTGATTATAGGCAAAGGTGCAACACATAAAACGCCCAAGAATCCTTGTCAGGCTGGTGAAGTTAAGAGCCTTATTAAACTTTTCACAGAATTCGAGGAAGCCGGTCCCCACCTCGGCTATATTAGTCACATTAAGTGTCTGATTGAACGATGTTGCATTATGTAAGAAATATTGTCCTATAACGGTTACATTATTAAGGTTGAGGGGACTATTAAAGGAATGGCACTCAAACATAAATTTGTTTGGCAATGTAGTGATAGGGCTGGGGATTGTGACCCCCTGATTGAACGATATACAATTAGTCAAGAAATAGTCGCCCATTGACGTCAGCGTGTCTGGTACTGCTAGATCACTAAGCTTATGAGAGTATCCGAGGAAGTAATCTGGAACGGAAGTTGCAGTAGCAGAGATATTAACTTTTTTCACGTACCCATTTGTAATTGTTTTTCCGCCAACCGTCGATGTTTGGTCGTAGGTGGTGCCAGACCAGCTGAGTGAGTTGACATCAGCTTGCGACGTTAATATTATTTCTTCTGTGTTCGTATAGCTAGAATCTGTATATTGCTGGACGTATCCATAATAATTCGATACGCGACGATATGGGGTTGATGTTCTTGTTTGCAATTTTTCTCCCCACCCCCGCATCTCGTCACCAGCAAGAGAAAAACCAGTCGTAGCCATTGCTGCGCTTGCGTTGGTTGTAGAAAGAATTGTGCTAAGGGAGTTGTCGTCTATATTCGTTAATATTTTGTACGAAGCGTTGACTGTGACTGTGCTCGTCATGGCATCGCAATTGGCCATAAAGTAAGAACCTATTAACGATAATGATGTTGGGATGGTAATATTTTGGTTGAAAGCAGAACAATAATGCATGAAGCCACCGCCAATTTCTATAATGTTGTTAGAAATGGTTAGGGAACTATTGAAGCGCAAATCGTGAACCATGAAATCTGTGCCGATATAAAGGACTGTATTCGGGATGGTCATTGGTTGGTTGTATTTTGAGCAGTAAGCCATGAAGGCATTTCCAATCCTAGTGATGGCGTTAGGTAATATTAGGGTACTGTTAAAGTTTTGGCAATAGTACATAAATGAGTTAGGGATTTCTGTTACGGAATTTGGAACGGTTACATTTTTGTCGAAAGTGTGGCACTCATATAAGAAATATGGTCCAATATTTTGTAGATTTTGTGGTAAAGTCAGAGCAGAATTAAAGCGATAACAGCTACGCATGAAGGAATCTGGGATAGAGGTTATGCCATTGGGCAGTGATACTGGATGGTTAAAATATTGACATCCATACATAAAGGAGGCTCCGATTTCGGTCAGTCCTGCAGGCAAATCCAAATCACCATTGAAATTGGTGCAGTTAGCCAAGAATGAGCCTTTGAATTCGGTAATATTGTCAGGTAACGAAAAAGATTCTAGATTTGTGCAGTTGATTAAGAACCCATCATTAAGGGAAGTCACTTCTGTGCGTTGAACATTAACCGCCCGCACATTAGAGCGTTGATACGTTTGTCCACCGATTTCAAAAACTGTTTCGTCTGGCTCGACCTGGATATGAGTACTGCCCGCTGGCCAGTCATAGACAGGGCGAGTAAGAGCCTGAAGGTCGGCTGTCGAATATATCTTAATAATCGAATCGTTTGCCATGGTAATTTCACCATAAGTAGAAGTAGTAATTTTTCGTCCATTTTCTGAAACGTTAGCATTAGATGGGAATTTTCTCGCCCATTCCCCAGCGTAGGTTCCAGAAAAGGAAATGCCTTGAGTGTAGGCCGGTGTTTGCCCGTTGGTGGCAAAAGCTTGGTTGTCATAGATCGCGGTAGATGTGTAAATTATAGAGGCTGGAGCTTCAAATTGGTATACTCCTACCATATTGTCACATCTATAAAACATCGGAGTAGCGAAGGATGAAACTGTAGCAGGAATAGTAACGGTAGCTTGATTCCATGAAGTACAACCCGTCATAAACCCACTTGCAATAGACGATGCACCTGAAAGGCTAATGCTTTGATTGAACGAACTACAGTTGTACAAGAAGGACATACCAAAGGTAGAGATAGTAGAGGTGTCGAGATTTTTATTAAATGAAGAACATCCGCTCATGAAGTAAGAGCCAACTGTTGTCAGCTTTCCCAAAGTGATAGTATCGTTAAAGCTCTCGCAGTCAGCTAGGAAATAATCTCCCACAGTAAGCACATTGGAAAGAGTTAACGTATGATTAAAAGATGTACAACCACTTAGGAAGTAATTGCCAGTGTTTGATATTTTGGCTAACGAAAGATCTTTGTCAAACAACACGTCATTGCCGAGGAACCAGTTGCCGATTGTAGCGATAGCGGTGAGTACAGGAGTCG
>JAZUQF010000152.1:0-21197 GCA_045605545.1 Lysinibacillus sp. | reverse complement strand
CGGGTGAGGACAACCACCTCATCCCCCCGTTTTTTCAGCATGTCACAGAGCCTGGAGCCGACCAGTCCTGTACCGCCCGCAATTGCCACCTTCATTTCCAACACCTCCGTTTTTCTTCTTTCCCCCATTATAGCCAATCGTGAAACGTTTCGTAAAAAGATGTATACTAGGGGAAGGAAGGTGAGCGTATGAAAGTGATAACGAAAATCACCCGTCAAAAAAATAACCAGGAACGTTATAATATTTATTTGGACGAGGAATATGCGTTTGCGGTGGACGAAGGCATCCTGATCAAGTTCGGCTTGATGAAAGGGAAGACGCTCGAGCAGTTCGACATCGATGAAATCACCTATGAGGATGAAATCGCCAAGGCGTTCAATAAGGCACTCCACTTTCTGAGCTTCCAGATGCGCAGTGAGTATGAGGTGAAGAAAAAGCTCCTCGACGCAGGGCATGGGGAGGCGGTGGTCCTGGAGGCCGTCCGCAAGCTGGAGTCGTTGGGCTTCTTGAACGACCAGACCTATTCAAAGGCGCTGCTGGAGACGAAAAAGCGAACGCTGAAAAAAGGGCCCCGTGCCATCCGGCAGGACCTGAAAAAAAAGGGCATCGACAAAGCGCTGCAAGACGAGGTGCTTGAAACCTTCACCGAAGAGGAACAGCTGGAAATCGCCATGCAGCTGGCAGAGAAGGAAGTGCGTGCAGGAAGCCGCAGGACCCCACTGCAGCTGAAGCAGAAAATCCAGGATGTGCTCATGAGGAAGGGCTATTCATTCGGCATTGTCAACGACGTGCTCGAACGTATCGACCTGGAGCGGCAGGATGATGAATGGGAAGGGCTGATTTCCTCGCAGGGGGAGAAGATCTGGCGCAAGTTCGCCAGCAGGCTGTCCGGGGCTGAACGCAATATAAAAGTAAAGCAAGCCCTCTATCAAAAGGGCTTTCCAATAGAAGTAATCAATCGTTTTATTGAAGAAAAGGAGCAGGAAGAAGCATGATGGAAAAAAACTATGCAGCAATGACGGAGCATGAACTAAGGGAAGAAATAGCATATTTAAAGGAAAAGGCGCGCAAGGCGGAGCAGCTCGGCATCGTGAACGAATATGCGGTGTATGAGCGGAGGGCTCTGATGGCGGCGGCGTATCTAGTGGACCTTGATACGATTGTGCCTGGGGAAATGTACAAAATCGACGGCTCGCCTGGCGAATACTTCAAGGTGGAGTATTTGAAGGGACGCTTCGCATGGGGCTACCGCCTGGGCGGCGACCGCTATGAAGAGGCGCTGCCTGTTTCAATTCTAGCACCGGTAAAGGCAGGGAAGTAGGATGGAGCAACACATCAAGCAATTGACAGAGGAATTGTTGGCGAAAAACCCGCAGATGCCTGCAGGAAGAGCCCGCGTCTGGGTCGAGCTGTTATGGAGCGACTATGAAGCGACGTCGGCAAAGGCTGGATATGCATTCCGCGGGGCGGACTACACGGCAAACCTTGTGCGACAGCTAATCAACAGCTATGGCGATAAACTGCATCTGTTTGCGGCGAAAAATCCAAAATATGCACATCTGTTGGATGCGGCGGATGATACATTACAATAGGTGAAGAGGGTAGGCAGCTGAGGCTGCCTATTTTTTATTTAGCCCAGAAATGATGGGGCTGCCAAAGGATGACTTTACATTATTGGACATTGCCCGGTTGTATGAGCAGGAAAGCGGATGGACGAACCGGCTGCATGAGCGGATGAAGGAATGCGCTGGAATGGATGTGGCAGCGTCCCTGGGGAGCAGGGGATGAAAGGTGCAAATGCTTCTGTGGGGATACTTTCCACCAGCGGATGTACATGAAAAGAGATATCGTTATTTTGTAATTCAACTTCTAACTTCCAGAGGTAAAGTTCATTGGTTTACGTTATAATTTTTAAACATAGGGACACTTCCTTCTATATAAAATTTTAGGGATCAGATACTTAAATTTTATTTAGAAAGTGTCCCTTTTTGATGCGAAAAATAACCGCCGGCATTTCACTTTCGTAAAATGTTGGCGGCTATTTTTGTTAGGGGTGTTTTTTTCAAGCCTCTTTTAATCGCTCGTGCCAATCTGCAGTTTGCGCTGCAATTTATCCTCGCTGAAAATCCAGCCCGTATAGGAATTGACCACTTCCAGGTCATCATTGACATGCGCCACGGCCACAAACGGATAGCGGTTGTTGCTGCGGTAGCGCAGGTCAATCAGCCGCACCTCCATCAAGCCGCTCGGCAGCTCCGAAATCTCCCAGCGGTAAAGGGGAGAGAAGGAGACGAATGACTGTAGGTTCGGATCCCGCATGGCCGCATCGACATGCGGGGTGCGGGGCAATGGCACGATTTCGAACTTGTCGTAGATGTTGACCGAACGGCGGTAGGCGCGTCCGACATAATAATGGGTTTTGGAGGCGGCAGCGATACGCCAGTAGAAGAATCGCATGGTAGGGGCGACGATGACGTATTCCTCATCCTGGATCGTATTATGGACTGCCTTCTTCACTGCACGCTGCACTAAAAAGCGCAGGATGTAATAGCCTATGATGACCACGTACATGATGCTGAATGTCCAGACGGGATCGCTGCCCAAAATCCATAAGAGGATTCCGATGCAGTGGAGCCCGAAAATATACGGGTCGAAGGTGTTGATGACGCCAAGTGCCACCCATTTCTTGGATAGAGGACGGAATGCCTGGGTGCCGTATGCATTGAATATATCGACGAACACGTGGAGAAACACCGCGATCTGCGTCCACAGCCACAAGTGAAATAAGTTGGCATCGGGCACAACTAACGATAAAATAGCCGTAATTGCAATCGGCCAGAGCAGGACTGCCGGAATCGAGTGGGTGATTCCGCGGTGATGGCGTATATAGACCGCATTGTTGCGGAGCTTTAAGACTGTGTCCACATCAGGCGCCTGCTGTCCCAGGATTGTGCCTGCCATGACAGCTCCGAACATCGCCGTACTTTCAGAGACGACGGGATCGACAAGTGCCATTCCTCCAATTGCAATACCCATGACTAAGTGTGTACCTGTGTCCAAAACAATCAACTCCTTGTATATTGCAACCGACGTACACAAATATAGGGAGGAAAGTTTATGTTCCCTTACTTGTTTTTAATCATATACCCTTTCTAGGGAAAATAAAATAGAAATAAATGGGTGGATGAAGTGAATTACGAATATAAAGAAGAATTTAGAAAAGAACTGGTGGACTGGTTTAATAGAGAAAAAAGGGATCTCCCGTGGAGGCAGACGACAGACCCTTATAAAATATGGGTGTCGGAGGTCATGCTCCAGCAGACGAGGGTGGAGACGGTAATCCCTTACTATAAGCGCTTTTTGGAAAAGTTCCCCGCCCCCGAAATATTTGCCTACGCCCCGGAAGAGGACATACTGAAGATATGGGAGGGGCTCGGGTATTACTCGCGTGTCCGGAATCTGCAGGCCGGGGTACGCGAGGTGGTGGAGACGTACGGCGGTGTCGTGCCGGACAACCGGGTGGACATTTCAAAATTGAAGGGTGTCGGCCCCTACACGGCTGGAGCTGTCCTGAGCATCGCATACGGTAAGCCGGAGCATGCGGTGGACGGCAATGTCATGAGGGTGTTGAGCAGAGTCCTTCATATAGATGATGATATTGCGCTTCCTAAGACGAAGAAGGTCTTTGAAGAAGCGGTGACGGAATTGATCGATCCGGCCAATGCCTCCTCCTTTAACCAGGGGCTGATGGAGCTGGGGGCGCTCATCTGTACGCCGACATCCCCGAAATGCCTTCTTTGCCCTGTGCGCGAATACTGCCGCGCCTTTGAAGCTGGGGATGCGGCCCAGCTTCCGGTCAAATCGAAGAAGGTAAAAATGAAGAACCTTCTATACAAAGTGTATATTGCCCGGGATGAACAAGGCAGATACCTGATGGAGAAGCGCGGGGCCAGCGGGCTTCTGGCCAATATGTGGCAGTTTCCGATGGTCGAGATGAAGGGAGGGGAAAATCCCCTTGAGGAATTCTCCAAAACGTATGGCGTCGAGGTGCGGTCTGAAAGCAGGCCCGTCACTTCGTTCAAGCATGTCTTCTCCCATCTGACATGGCACATTGAAGCCGAAGAGGTGGAAGTGGCGGCAGACGACGCAGAAAAATTTTTCACGCCTCTGCAAATCGAGGCGCTACCTATGCCGGTGCCGATGCTGAAAATCTGGCGGGAAGTTTGATGAATAAAAAAAACACCTCTGCACACAATAGATAGCACGGAGGTGAATTCATAATGAGTCGAAATCAAAACAACAACAACAACGAGTTCCGCAACAACAACGAGCGTCGTAATAATCGTAACAACGAGAACAACGAACGCAATCGTGAAGAGTTCGGTAACGAGCAAGATTTCAATCAGTTGCAACAGGAAAAGAATCGTGTTGATCAACAAAACAATCAACAAGATCAAAAAAACCGTCGCAACAAAAACAACAATAACAACAACAACGAAAACAACAATTTCTAAGTTGAGTTATTGTTAACAGTATGAATTCCCTGCGAAAGTCGGTGTGCCTTTACAGGTGCACCGGCTTTCTTAATGAATTGATGGAAATGTAGAGGGTGAGCAGACCCTGAAGGATACTTCCACAACTAAGGCATTGGGATTGCCAGCTCGGGAAGTGCTGGAAAGCAAAGCGCAAAATGCCTTGCTTTTACCTCGTATTACGAAATTTCTGTTTTTCTAACTACACCTTTCATCCAACCATTGCTATAATAAGTAGGAGACTACTAGATTACAGATAGCTTAGACGAAAAGGTGGGCTTCAAAATGGGATTACCAGTAGAAGGCGAGACGATACAAATACATAGCTATAAACATAATGGTCGCATCCACCGTGTCTGGCAAGAAACCATGATTTTGAAGGGGACAAAAAATATTGTCATCGGCGCGAATGAAAAGACGCTCGTCACCGAGTCGGATGGCCGTACGTGGCTTACGAGGGAGCCCTCCATCTGTTATTTTCACGCAGAGCACTGGTTCAATATTATTTGTATGCTGCGCGAGGATGGCGTGTATTATTATTGCAATATGAGTTCACCGTTTGTATATGATAATCATGCACTGAAATATATCGATTATGACCTGGACGTAAAGGTGTTCCCGGATATGTCGTATACGCTGCTGGATGAGGATGAATATGAGCAGCACCGGAAGGAAATGGCATACCCTGAAGTGATTGATAAGATTTTGAAGCGCAACTTGGCAAAATTAATCGGATGGATTCAACAGCGGCGAGGACCGTTTGCCCAGGATTTCATTGAAGTCTGGACAAACCGCTACCAACTGTATCGCGATATTCAAGAGGGGCAGGAATAACTGTTTTTTTGCAAGGGAAGGGCGTTCCTACTGGATACGCATTAGGATAGGCAAAGCCGTCCGGAAGGTTCTTATCTTTCCGGGCGGCTTCTTTTTGTGGAGACGAAAAGCACCGGGCTGCGGGCAGGCATTGAATTGTGCAAATTGTGGTATAGTATGTAACGTTATAAACAAGAGGCGGGAGGAAGTGTAAAAATCATTGGATAGTATCAAGAGATATATGCGTTTTGTAAAGCCGTACCGCTGGCTATTGGTATGGACGATCGTCATCGGGATTGTGAAATTCGCCATCCCGCTGTTCCTGCCATGGCTGGTGCAGATTATTCTAGATGACATTTTATTGGAAGATGGGCTATCGGCAGAAGAGCAAACAAGGCAGCTGTTCACCTGGATCGGCATTGCACTTGTTCTATTCTTCGTCATACGTCCACCCATTGAATATTACCGGCAATATTTCGCGCAGAATTTAAGCAATAATATTTTATTCGATATCCGTAAAGAGCTGTATGGGCATCTGCAGAAGCTGAGCCTGAAATATTATGCCAACACGCGTGCCGGAGAGGTCATTTCGCGCGTCATCAACGATGTAGAACAGACGAAAAGCTTCGTCATGACGGGCCTGATGAATTTATGGCTCGATTTGGCGACCATCGTCATCGTCATCGCCATCATGTTTTCCATGAATGTAAAGCTGACGATCGTCTCGCTGATTGCGCTGCCGTTTTATGCATTCAGCGTGAAATATTTCTTCGGCCGCCTTCGCAGCTTGACGCGTGCCCGTTCTCAGGCACTAGCTGGGGTACAGAGCTATTTGCATGAACGGGTCACAGGAATGAGCATCATTAAAAGCTTTACGCTCGAGCGGCATGAGCAGGCAATCTTCGATGAGACGAACGGGGAGTTTTTGAACAAGGCGCTCGATCATTCGCGGTGGAACGCCAAATCATTTGCCGTCGTCAACACAATCACTGATATCGCACCGTTGCTCGTCATCGGCTTTGCCGGCTACCAGGTCATCCAGGAAAACCTGACAATAGGCATCATGGTAGCGTTCTATGCCTATATCGAACGATTGTATGGACCTTTGCGCCGTTTGGTCAGTTCCTCCACGACGCTGACGCAGTCAATCGCCTCGATGGACCGTATGTTCGAGCTGATGGATGAAACATATGATGTGGAAGACAAGCCCCATGCAATGGAGCTGACTGACGCCAACGGAAAGCTGGCATTTGAAAATGTGTCCTTCCAGTATGAAGAAGACGGTAGCAGGGTGCTCGAAGGGGTGGACTTCACCATCGAGCCGGGCCAGACCGCGGCCTTCGTAGGTATGAGCGGCGGCGGGAAGTCGACGATTGTAAGCCTGATTCCGCGCTTTTACGATGCAAGCGAGGGAGCCGTGAAAATCGACGACTGCAATGTCAAGGATGTGACGCTACGGTCGCTGCGTTCACAGATTGGAATCGTCCTGCAGGACAACATCCTCTTTAGTGATTCGGTGAAGCAGAACATTCTGATGGGGAAACCGGATGCGACGGAGGAGGAAGTCATTGCTGCGGCTAAGGCTGCCAACGCCCATGACTTCATCATGAGCCTGCCGGAAGGATATGACACGAAGGTGGGGGAACGCGGGGTCATGCTATCCGGCGGTCAGAAGCAGCGCGTCGCCATCGCACGTGTATTTTTGAAGAATCCGGCAATCCTTGTGCTGGATGAAGCCACATCAGCACTGGATTTGGAAAGCGAGGCGCTGATTCAAGAGTCACTGGACCGTCTGGTGCATGACCGGACGACCATCGTCATCGCCCACCGGCTATCCACCATCACGCATGCAGATAAGATTTTTGTGGTGGAGCACGGGAAGATTGTCGAGGAAGGCACGCATGCGCAACTCATGAAAAAGCAGGGCGCATACTATCAGCTTTTCCAAATACAAAAATTTGATTAATGATGTAATAGTTCGTAGGCAACATAGGATTGCTGCCTACGAGCTATTTTTTTATGTATATTTATAGATTTCAGCTTTAATTTATCTGAAAATTTTTATGAATAATATAAAAATACTTATTAGTGACAATTTTCTGCATATTTTTAAAATTTCATCTTTCGGAATATTGTAAACATTATTGAAATGCTATATGATAAAGCGTATTCCAAATCACTTTGGGAAAAGGGGGGCAACAAGTAATGGCTAGAAAAGTACTTCTGGATGTAAAGGGGCTGGAAACGACTTTCTTTACGGATGATGGAGCTGTAAAGGCCGTTGATAACATCCATTTTCATGTGCATGAAGGGGAAGTATTGGGGATAGTAGGTGAATCCGGATGCGGCAAGAGTGTAACGTCTCTCTCCATCATGCGGTTGATTCCGAGCCCGCCTGGAAAAATAACAGCTGGTGAAGTTCTATTGGATGGAAAAAATCTCGTCGGTCTATCGGATAAAGAAATGCGCTCCATCCGCGGGAAAGATGTAGCGATGATTTTCCAGGAACCAATGACTTCGCTCAACCCATTATTTACAATAGGAAATCAATTAATTGAAGCGATACGTATACATAACAAGTCCTGGTCTAAAAAACAAGCGACGGCACGTGCAGTCGAAATGATGAAGCTGGTGGGTCTGCCACGGGCTGAAGAACTGATTCATGAGTACCCACATCAATTATCCGGCGGCATGAGGCAGCGGGTCATGATTGCGATGGCCTTGGTCTGCGATCCGAAGGTGCTCATTGCCGATGAGCCGACAACAGCGCTGGATGTAACGATCCAAGCGCAGATTTTGAAGCTGATGCGGGAGCTTAATGCAAGGCTGAACACCGCGATTCTATTAATCACGCATGATTTGGGCGTCGTAGCGGAAACGTGCGAGCGGGTGATCGTCATGTATGCCGGCCAAGTAGTCGAGGAGGCACCGGTGCGCGAGATATTCAAAAATCCGCAGCACCCTTATACAAAGGGGCTCATCCAGTCCGTACCGGATATGCGCTTTAAAAAGGACAACCTCTATTCGATTCCCGGCAACGTGCCGAAGCCCGGCTCCATCAAGGAAGGATGCCGGTTTGCGCCGCGCTGTGAATTTGCAACCGAGCGGTGTATGAAGGAAACGCCTCCATTATACCGGACATCGGATGTGCACCAGGCAAGATGCTTCTTGGTGGAGGAGGAAGTGCATCAGTCGACGGACTTCTTGGAAGAGGAGAGGGTTCAATGAACAAAGTATTACTGAAGGTCGACCATATGAAGAAGTATTTTCCGATTCGCTCGGGCATCTTTGCACGGACGACGGGACAGGTCAAGGCGGTTGATGATGTGTCGTTTGAAGTATATGAGGGGGAGACGCTGGGAATCGTCGGGGAGTCCGGATGCGGGAAATCCACGACGGGCCGTGTACTCATGCGTCTTACTGAACCGACGGAGGGCCGCATAGAATTCAATGGGACGGATCTGACGGCACTGTCTTCGGAGGCAATGCGCAAGATGCGCCGGGATATCCAGATGGTGTTTCAGGACCCTTACGCATCGCTGAATCCGAGGCATACCATCGAGAAGATACTCGAGGAGCCGCTGATCGTCCATGGCATCGGCCGGACATCGGCGGAGCGCAGAAAGATGGTTCTGGATTACCTGAAAATCGTCGGCTTGAGTGAATACCATGCCAAGCGCTATCCCCATCAGTTCAGTGGGGGGCAGCGGCAGCGCATCGGCATTGCAAGGGCCCTTATGACAAATCCGAAGCTCATCATTGCGGACGAGCCTGTATCAGCTCTGGATGTTTCCATCCAGGCGCAGGTGCTCAATCTGATGAAGCAGTTGCAGGAGGAGCTGAAGCTGACGTATATTTTCATCGCGCATGATCTGGGCGTCGTACGCCATATCAGCGACCGCGTAGGCGTCATGTACCTCGGACGCATGGTGGAGCTGGCGACAAGCGAGTCGCTGTATGAAAAGCCCCTGCATCCCTATACGCAGGCACTATTATCGGCAGTTCCGATTCCGGATCCTGAACATGTCTCCGAACAGATGATATTGACGGGCGATATTCCAAGTCCATCCAATCCACCATCCGGCTGTACATTCCATACCCGCTGTCCATTTGCGATGGAAGTGTGCAAGCAAAAGGCTCCTGCACTGCAGGAGATTACATCAGGTCATTCTGTCGCTTGTCACCTATATGACGAGCACAATGATAATAAATAGATAAAGGGAAAGGGGTTTGTGCATGAAAAACAAACTTTGGGCATTCATGTTAATGCTGGTTCTGGCAGTAGTACTGGCTGCGTGTAACAGTGATTCAGATTCTGATACGGCAGATTCGGATGACGCTGGAGACGATAAAGCCACTGAATCTAGCGGCGGCGTACTAGTATTCGGTCGTGGAGGGGATTCGGTTTCGCTGGATCCTGCGGCAGTTACAGACGGCGAGTCGATTAAAGTAACACAGAATATTTTTGATACGCTATTAAAATTCAACGAGAATGATACAACGGTCGAAGCTGGACTGGCAAAAGATTGGAATGTCAGCGAAGACGGCCTAACTTACACATTCATCCTGCAAGAAGGCGTCAAATTCCATGATGGCACTGATTTCAATGCAGAAGCTGTAGTAAAGAACTTTGAACGCTGGAGTGCTGGAGCGGAAGACACTTACTACTATTACAACTCGATGTTCCGTGCTGAAGGCAAAGACTTGATTACAAGCATCGAGGCTCAGGATGCAAACACAGTTGTCATCACGCTGTCCCGTCCGCAGGCACCGTTCTTGAAGAACATCGCCATGGCGGCATTCGGCATCGCTTCACCAACGGCATTTGAAGCAAGCGGCGAGGCGTTCGGCGATAAGCCTGTAGGTACAGGTCCATTCAAATTTGTTGAATGGAAGCGCAATGACTCCATTACAGTGGAGAAGAATGAAGAGTACTGGCAGGAGGGCTTGCCGAAGCTGGATAAGATCATCTTCCGTTCGATTCCTGACAACTCGGCACGCCTGAACGCCCTAATGACAAATGAAATCGACCTGGCTGATGGCATCAACCCATCGGATGGGACATCTGTTTCATCCAATGCAGAATTGCAGTTGATTGAGCGACCATCATTGAATGTCGGCTACTTGGGATTAACAAGTACACGTCCACCATTCGATAATAAATTGGTGCGCCAGGCGGTCAACTATGCAATTGACAAACAGGCGATTGTCGATGCGTTCTTCGAGGGCTATGCAAACGTAGCGAAAAATCCGATGCCACCATCAGTAGGTGGCTACAACGATGAAATCGAAGACTATTCGTACGATCCGGCAAAGGCAAAGGAACTGCTTGCCGAGGCTGGATATGACGGAAAGGAAATCGAACTTTGGGCCATGCCTGTTCCTCGTCCATACATGCCGGATGGACAAAAGGTAGCGGAAGCCATCCAAAAGAACTTATCGGATGTAGGCATCCCTTCCAAAATCGTCACTTTCGAGTGGGCTACCTACCTGGATAAGGCCAAAAACGGGGAAGCGGACGCATTCTTGTTGGGCTGGACTGGGGATAACGGGGATGCAGACAACTTCCTGTATGCATTACTTGATAAAGACAACATTGGCAGCAACAACTACTCTTACTATTCAAACGACCAGGTACATGAGCTGCTGATTGCAGCACAATCCGAGGTGGATGAAGAGAAACGGAATGAGCTTTACAAACAAGCGCAAGAAATCATTCGTGAAGATGCGCCATGGGTAAACATTGCACACTCTACGCCGTTATTGGCGGCTAAAAAAGGTGTAAGCGGCTATGTGCCACACCCAACTGGTTCGGAATCTTTGGAAAACGTTTCAATTCAATAATCAGCAAGAAAAAGGAAGGGGGGGCCTCTTGCCTGCCCCTTCCTTTCTTTTTGTATATCACGGCTGGTAACTACTCAGCCACCATGTTAAGAGGTCTATTGTTGGACTGCACATTTCACTATGGGTGGACGGCGAGCCGGCCGTAGCGGAAAGCCGCTTTCTGCAAGATGCTACCAGCATTAAAAGGTAAATCAACACGTGTGTTTGTATATGAAAACTAGATTCTGATAGAGAGGTGAAGGAGAATGCTTCACTACATAGGAAAGCGATTGCTGCATTTGATACCGGTTCTGTTGGGGATGACATTCATTGTATTTTTGATCATCCGCGCCATTCCCGGAGACCCCGCGCAAGTAATTCTGGGGCAGCAGGCGACGGCGGAAGCGACCGCCGCCTTACGTGAAAAGCTAGGTCTGAACAATCCATGGTATGTGGAGTACTTCAACTATTTGAAAGATTTGATGACGTTCGATTTAGGTGAATCACTGCGCACGAGCCAGCCGATTGTCGCAGAAATCTGGCCTTATTTGGCGGCTACATTTGAATTGGCGCTCTTCGCCATGATCATCGCCGTCATTATCGGTATGAACGCAGGGATTATTTCAGCCTGGTTCCAAAATTCCTGGTTCGATTATTTGGCGATGGTCATCGCGCTGATCGGGGTTTCCATGCCGATCTTCTGGCTGGGGCTATTGGAACAATGGGTGTTTAGTATAAACCTGGGCTGGTTCCCTACTTCCGGTCGTGAAGAAGTGCGCGATCCGATTACTGCAATCACTCATTTCTATCTGATTGATACATTAATTCAAGGGCGTTTTGATCAATTTGTTATTGCCGTGAAGCACCTGATCCTACCCGGCTTCGCTTTAGCCACTATTCCGACGGCAATCATTGCGCGTATGACGCGTTCCTCGATGCTCGAAGTAATGAGGGTCGACTATGTGCGTACAGCACGTGCAAAAGGGCAGAAGATGTTTGTGGTCGTATATAAGCATGCGCTGAAAAATGCATTGATTCCGGTATTGACGGTCATCGGCCTGCAGCTTGGGATGCTATTGGGCGGTGCCATCCTGACGGAAACGATTTTCAGTTGGCCGGGAATAGGACGCTACATTTATGAAGCGATCGGCTATCGCGACTATCCGGTAATTCAGTCCGGTATTCTAATCGTTGCGTTCATATTCTTAATGATTAATTTAATTGTTGATATTCTATACACTGTCATCGATAAGCGTATCAAGTATAACTAGAAGGGGGCGAAAGCATGTCTACACTGACAACGAAAGTGGAGGGGACGCAACAGCAGGAAAAAGTCGCCGGTCCATGGAAAGAGGCGTGGCGGACATTCAAAAAAAGCAAGTCGGCACTTGTAGGGCTGGGGATTGTGGTGTTCTTCATTATTCTCGCGACTGTCGGTCCGTACTTCGCCCCGCAAGGCATGAACGACCAGGTGTTGACCGACCGGCTATTACCGCCGTCGAGTGAACACTGGTTTGGTACGGATGATTTAGGGCGTGATATTTTCTCGCGCATCATATACGGAGCCGGACTTTCCTTGACTGTAGGATTTTCCGCCGTCATCCTATCTGCTATAGTAGGGAGCTTCCTTGGGATTATTGCAGGCTATTACGGACGCTGGCTGGATACGATCATCTCGCGTTTGTTCGATGTCATGCTTGCATTCCCGAGCATCCTGCTGGCGATTGCTGTCGTGTCCATCCTGGGGCCTTCCCTGCAGAATGCCTTGATTGCGATTGCGGTCATCAATGTACCGAATTTCGGTCGCCTGATCCGCTCTCGTGTACTAAGCATTAAAGAAGAGGAGTACATTATGGCGGCAAAAGCAATCGGGATGAAAAACTCCCGCATTCTATGGAAGCACATTTTGCCGAACTCGATGACACCGGTCATCGTACAGGGGACATTGTCGATTGCAACTGCCATCATAGAAGCCGCCGCACTAGGGTTCCTTGGGCTAGGCGCACAGGCACCACAAGCCGAGTGGGGGAAGATGCTGGCCGATGCAAGGATCTTTTTCATGAATGCACCATGGGCGATGATATTCCCGGGGCTGGCAATCATGCTGACAGTCATTGGATTCAACCTGATGGGGGACGGACTGCGTGATGCACTCGATCCAAAAATGAAGAATTAGAAAGAGGGGTCATCCACTTGTATGGATGGCCTCTTTCATTTCTGCAGGGCAGGAGCGTATCATTTAAAAAACCTGTGTCTTCCATGATATAGTAGTGTTGGAATTTTGATTTTGGAAAAGGAGTGTGGCACATGGCACAGGCATTGACAGAAAAAGTGGCATTCATTACAGGTGCGGGGCGCGGCATCGGCAAGGCGATCGCACTTCAATTGGCAAAAGAGGGCGTACATATCGGGCTGATCGCCCGCACGGAAGAGGCGTTAAAAGACGTAGCGAAGGAAATTGAAGGCTACGGTGTCAAAGTCGGCTACGCGGCTGCGGATGTTTCTTCCATGGAGCAGGTGGAGCAGGCTGTTGCCCGTATTACAGAGCAGGTCGGCCCGGCAGACATTCTGATCAACAACGCAGGCATCGGGACGTTCGGGAAATTGGTGGAGATGGACCCGGCTGAATGGAAGCAGATGATTGATGTGAACCTGATGGGTACATATTATGTAACGCGTGCCGTCCTTCCGCAAATGATCGAGAAGAACGCAGGGGACATCATCAACATCGCCTCTACAAACGGCTTGAGCGGCGCGGCGACATCCAGTGCCTACAGCGCTTCGAAGTTCGGCGTCATCGGGCTGACGGAATCCCTTGCCCAGGAAGTGCGACGCAACAATATCCGCGTCACGGCCCTTGCACCAAGTACGGTGGCGACGGATCTAGTGGCGGATCAATCCTTCTTTGATCCGGAAAAGGCTGATCAATACATGCATCCGGAAGATATGGCCGAGTATGTGGTGGCACAACTGAAGCTGAACCAGCGCATGTACATCAAAGTGGCGAGCATGCTGAATACAAATCCATTCTAATTGCAAAAAAAGGGGCTGTACAGAAAGCGAAAACTTTCCGTATAGCTCCATTTTTGTGAAAAATGCCCGCTTTGAAGCATTGATTATGCAGTGCCGGATGATTTCATTTTGATTCCGCTGTCCGCTGGAAATCCAGACGTGGCAGGCTTTTGCGCCGCCATTCGGAAAAAATGTCAGCATGCTTTTGGAGGCTGATTCACGTCATTTGGCGCATTTGATATACAACTTAATTAATAATAAACGCCATTTTAGGGATGCAGTCCTTTTTGGCATTTATTTTTTTATATGTTGTATATGGATTTCGCCATTTTGGGTGACCCAGCCCTGAAAAAGCAGATAAGACGCCGTGCATATCTGCTTTTAGTGCAGGATAGTCTGCCGGAACAGGCCATTTATACAGCATAAAACTGTCGTCGAAGCAGAGAAAAAGGGAGCGTCCTGAAAGATTTTTTCAGACGCTCCCTTTTTCTAATAGAACTCGGATTCCAAATCCACATTCTTTTCTTCACTATGGTAAGTGCGATAGGACACGATCAGCGTATCCAAATGCTCCAGATTTTCCTCATAATCCAAAATCCGCGATAGAATATAGAGCAAATGATAGCTTGAGAATGTCTCCTCCTCGTCGAGCTCCTGTGCCAGGGCAATCTGCTTGATGAAAATCTCCATCACTTCATTGCGCTGCAAATATTCCTCATGCTGCGACCACTGGGAAAGCTCGGGCTTCAGCTTTCCCGTATATTTAAGGAACAACTGCTCGTGGTACGTCAACAGGAAATCAAGCCGCTCCTGGATCATAAGGCGGAACTGCTCAGGCAGGTTTGACAGCTCGTTTTCGTGCTGGTGCAGACGCTGCAGAAGCTCCAGGCTCTTTTTGGAGGTCAAAATCATCTGGCGGTATATCACCAGTTTCCGGGCCCTGACATATTTCTTGTCATGGAAGTAGTTCCGCTCCTCTTCATAGAAGCCATACAGACTTTCCACCTCCTGCATACGGCTCTTCAGCTTTTTGAGTGCCATCTTTGTCGAGGTGTGCTCGCTTGCCTGTCTGACGGCAAGGCGCGTCCAACGGATAATGTCGTCTTGAAGGGAGTTGATGTTCTTGAATAACTTCACCTCATAGCGCGGTGGAATGAATACGAGGTTGACAAGAAATGCCGCAAATACGCCCACCATGACGGTGGAAAAACGAATCAGCCCGAACATCAGGAAGTCGTCGTTCTGGACCTCCATGATGGCTACAACCGTCACAAGCGCCAATGAAAGCGACTTTTCGAGCTTAAATTTAATCATCAGCGCAATCACGATGATGGCGGCAATCCCTACGGCTACAATATGATGGCCGAACAACAGGGCGAAGATGACGGCGACGGTCGCGCCGATCAAATTCCCCTGTACCTGTTCTAGAATCGTCAAATAGGATCGGTAGATGGAAGGCTGGATGGCGAAAATCGCTGCAATTCCTGCAAATACCGGCGAAGGCATATTGAGTAGGTCGGCTAAAAATAAGGCAAATACAATAGCGACACCAGTTTTTAAGACACGGGCACCTAACTGCATAAGGGATGAAGCCCTCTCTTTCTTTACGTAATCAATGAAGACGCTTCGCCGGTAGATTGCCTACAGCTGTGAAAATGCGTACTCGACCGCAGCGATCGTCTCCATAATATCTTCTTCTGTATGTTCCGTCGTCAGGAACCAAGCTTCATATTTGGAAGGTGCGAGGTTTACTCCTTGGGAAAGCATCAGTTTGAAGAAACGGCCAAAAATCTCTCCATTTGAATTTTCGGCTTGCTCATAGTTTTCTACTTTCTCATCTGTGAAGTAAATTGTCAATGCACCTTTCAAGCGGTTCACTGTAATCGTTATATTATACTTCTCTGCGGCCTCTAAAATACCTTTTTCCAAAATGGCGCCAAGGCGGTCCATCTCCTCGTACACACCCGGCTGTGCGAGCACTTCCAGGCAAGCGATGCCGGCAAGCATGGATGCTGGGTTGCCGGCCATCGTACCAGCCTGATAAGCAGGTCCGAGCGGTGCCACTGTTTCCATTACTTCCTTACGTCCACCATAAGCACCGATTGGCAGGCCGCCGCCAATCACTTTCCCCATTGCCACCAAATCAGGTGTAAGGCCCAGCATTGTGTGTGCCGCACCGTAATGGAAGCGGAATGCCGTGATGACTTCATCATGGATTGTCAGTGCACCATATTCTTTTGCGAGGGCATGTACATGTTCCAGGAAGCCAGGTTTCGGCTCCACGATTCCGAAGTTCCCCACAATCGGTTCGATTAAAATGCCGGCCACCTGGTTGCCCCAGCGCTCCATGGCCAATGTGAATTCTTCCTTGTTGTTGAAAGGAACCGTGATGACCTCGGTTGCTACCGATTCAGGCACACCTGCCGAGTCTGGAGAGCCGAGTGTAGCTGGTCCTGAGCCCGCCGCCACCAGCACCTGGTCGAAATGGCCGTGGTAGCAGCCGGCGAACTTGATGATTTTATTGCGTCCTGTATAGGCACGGGCGATACGCACCGTCGTCATGACGGCTTCCGTGCCGGAGTTGTTGAAGCGGACCTTATCCAACGTAGGGATGGCCTCTTTCAACATTTTGGCGAATTTCACCTCATGCTCGGTCGGTGTTCCGTAGAGGACGCCTGTTTCGGCGGCATGGGCGATTGCCTTTGCAATATGAGGGTGGCCGTGTCCCGTCACAATCGGGCCATATGCTGCAAGATAGTCGATATAGCGGTTGCCGTCGACATCCCAAAAATAGGCGCCCTTCCCGCGGGCCATGACGACCGGTGCGCCGCCACCTACTGCTTTATAAGAACGAGATGGGCTGTTGACGCCCCCAACGATATGTTCACATGCTTCTTTGTATAGTTGCTCTGATTTTGTATGATTCATTTTTCTACCTCCAAATCCTATATGTATGCTCTATTGTAGTCCGAATTTCATCCGAACGCCAAAGAAATTGAAAGAAAGGCGAGGATTGGGTACGATAGAGGAAAATGGAGGGATATTATGACATTGTTGAATGAAAAGGCCCCGGAGTTCACGTTGGAGAATGAAAATGGGGAACAGGTGAGCCTTTCCGACTTTAGAGGGAAGAATGTAGTCCTGTACTTTTATCCGAAAGATATGACGCCGGGCTGCACGACGGAAGCGTGCGATTTCCGTGATGCCTATGAAGACTTTTCTTCATTGAACGCCGTCATCCTTGGTGTAAGCATGGATGATGCAGGCAAGCATACGAAATTCATCGAAAAGCATGGCCTGCCTTTTTCGCTGCTTGTCGATACGGACCATGAAGTGGCGGAAAAGTATGGCGTGTGGGTGCAAAAGAAGATGTACGGCCGTGAATACATGGGAATCGAGCGTTCCACTTTCCTGATTAATGAAGAGGGCGTCGTTATGGCAGAGTGGCGCAAGGTGAAGGTGAAGAACCATATCGAGCAAGTGCTATCACATTTAAAAGGAGAATGATGATGAACATTTACTTTACATTCGAGCCGAGAGAAGACTTGCGCAAGCCGCTATTGGAAGAGTTTCCGCATGTGGATTTCGTCTTTGAGCAAGGGATTACAGAGGAGAGGCTGAAGGAGGTGGACATCCTGGTGACCTACGGAGAGGATCTGGATGAGGGGAAGATTGCCGCAGCGGAGAAGCTGGAATGGATTTTCGTCGCCTCGGCTGGAGTTGAAAAAATGCCGGCACAAGCAATCGCAGACCGGGGAATCTATGTATCCAACGTGCGGGGGATTCATAAAAAGCCAATGGCCGAATCGATCCTCGCACACATTTTATCTCTGAAACGCGGCCTTCCGAGCATCTATGAGCAGCAATCCCGGGCGGAATGGAACAAGCGCATCCGATTGACGGAGCTGAACGGCAGCACGGCATTGATATTGGGACCGGGAGCGATTGGCAGGGAAATAGGGCGGATACTGCAGGCGTACGAAGTACATACGATCGGCATCAATAGCTCAGGTGAGATGGCGGACTATATGAATGAAACATATGCCATGCGCGACTTGATGAAGCATTTGCCAAAGGCGGACATCGTCATCTCCATGCTTCCGAGCACGCCGCAGACCCAGGCACTTCTTGGGCGTGGGCATTTCGAGGCGATGAAGGACAGTGCAATCTTCATGAATTTCGGGCGCGGCGATCTAGTCGATGAAGCCGTCCTGGTAGAAGCGCTGGAGGCAAAGCTGATCGCCCATGCCGTCCTTGACGTATATATGGAAGAACCGCTTCCTGCCGGCAGTCCTTTATGGAAGATGAAGAATGTGACGCTGTCTCCCCATCTCTCCAGCCATTCCTCACGCTATGTCGAGCGCAGCCTGGCTATTTTCAAGCCAAGTCTACGGAAGTGGCTGGCAGGTGAAAGGAAACTTGAGAACGAGATAGATATTTTGAGAGGATATTGATACGGTGTAAATCGGTGGAATGGCAACCATATTATCAATTACGAACTCTAATTGATAATGACTTTCCCTAATAGCTGTATTTCTTTATGATGCACCAACCATTCAAACAAGGAATTGTTGACAAGCTGCGAGCAGATTCGATACACTATTTGTAACAATTATAAATTAATAATAAATGAAAGAGGTGCATGGCGATGTCTGATGAAATGCATTTGAAAGACGCGTTAGACACGTTAAAGACTACTGGTGTAAGAATTACTCCGCAGCGTCATGCTATTTTGGAATATCTAATTAACTCAATGATCCATCCTACAGCTGATGATATATATAAAGCTCTGGAAGATAAGTTTCCAAATATGAGTGTCGCAACGGTCTACAATAACTTGCGTGTGTTTAGAGAAGTCGGCCTGGTGAAGGAATTGACATACGGGGATGCGGCGAGCCGTTTTGATTTTGTGACGAATGACCATTATCACATGATTTGCGAGTGCTGCGGGAAGATTGTCGATTTCCATTACCCGGGCTTGAATGAGGTAGAGCAGTTCGCTTCGCATGTGACTGGTTTTTCAGTGAATTCCCATCGTTTGGAGATTTACGGAACTTGCCCGGAATGTCTGGCAGGGGAGAATAAAAAAGCGTTATAAAATCCAAACCAGCAGCATGAGCTGCTGGTTTTTTGTAGAAACTTATAACGGGGCTGTGGAAGGAAGATGCTCATTCTCCCTGGATGCTTGGGGTAGCTTCTCGAAGCTTCTTTCCTCTAAAACAACAGAAAAAGCCGGCAGGCCGGCTTTAGTTCCTTTTGCTATTATAGCTTTGGTCGAACTCTTTCCCTTCAAGCGTCGGATCGAGTGTAAGGGCCTCATTGCAATACATGCACATGTCCACCCGGCCGAGCACCTTTGTATGCTTTCCGCAGTTTGGGCACTCCACCTGTACGGCGCGTGTCGAAAGCAAACCAATCCATCCATATACGACTGTACTGCCGATGATGCATAAAAGGCCGAGGCTCATAAAGATCAGTACGAGGATTTGATTTTCGCGGAAGAAAATGCCTCCATACATAATGACGAATCCTATAAAAATGAGGGATAATGCGAAAGAGCGGATTTTATTTATCTTATTGGAATATCTCTTCATGTCTTTTCCTCCTACTCTTAGGATACTATACCATAGAATGGATTTAATTTAGAATTATAATCTTTTAAAAAGGATTTGCAAAACCAATGTCGAAACAAATCTTCAAGGCATTAGTGTAAACTTTAGGGGGTACTTTTATGGAACAGGTTTTACGTCCCATTTATCAGGAGAGGGCCAGCCATCCTGATACGTTAGGTGTAATATTGATCAATAAGCGGGACGATGCCGCCAATATGACCGATACGTTTGATTCGGTTCTGCTGATCATCGTAAAAGAGGGCGAGCAGCCGATCTTCACGAAGCATTACCTGTATGGGGAGTCGAAGATGGTGATGCATATCGTGACGGAGCGACGCCTGCGTAAATGGCTGTTCATCGGCTCGAACCGCAAGCTGGTCGACTGGATTTTTTATGGGAAAGTGTTATTTGATCGAAATGAGTTTCTATATAAATTGCGTTCTGAACTGCAAGAGTTCCCTTTCTATGGACGGAAAATCAAAACGGGTATCCAATTCAGCAAGCTGATCCGCCGTTATTTGGAAGGAAAAGAGTTTTTTGAACGTGGGGAATACCTGGATGCCTATAATCATGTAGTGGATTCACTCCATCATCTTGGGAGGCTTTCGGTCATCGATAGCGGCCTCTACCCTGAAGTGACGGTATGGTCGCAGGTGAAAAAAATCGAGCCGGCAGTCTACAAACTATATGAAGAACTCGTCATGAGCAGTGAAACGCTGGAGAAAAGACTGGAGCTGCTGTTTTTGGCGAGCGAGTTCCTGATTAATTCCCGAACGCATGATGGAGCACATCATATCCTGGAAGTGATGCTGACAAGACCGAGCTGGACGATTCAGGAGCTGCATGACCATGAAGAGTTGAGCTACTATTCCACGGACCTTGAAGTGTTCGTCGAGTATTTGATTGATAAAGGCTATATTATTGTCGAGCCGGTCATCGCCAAGAATGAAACGATTTTTCATCGAAATTACCGCGTAGATAAACAGTTTGTTGAAAATGAATATGGCTTATAGTATAGTAATCGAGGCGTGTCTGACATGCCTCGAAATTTTTTTGAAATAAAGTGTTGACTTTCTGGATGATAGTATTGTAGTATATTAAATGTCGCTAGGACGTGACGCTTTAGAAAAACAAAATGAGTTTCTGACAGACATAAAAAAAACTTTTTAAAAAAGTTGTTGACAAACAAAAACTTAAATGTTAAATTAGAGAAGTCGCTGAAATGAGCGAAAAACATGAACTTTGAAAACTGAACAAGCAAGATGTTAACAATAATTTTCTTTCTTAATGGAAAGAGACAATTTGACTATAAATTAGTCAGCAAAATTTTGAGCTTAACTCAAACTACTTTTATGGAGAGTTTGATCCTGGCTCAGGACGAACGCTGGCGGCGTGCCTAATACAT
>JAZUQF010000151.1:0-5946 GCA_045605545.1 Lysinibacillus sp. | reverse complement strand
TTTGCCTTCATTTACCATTTGGATAAAGTGCACGGAGAGTTAAGACTACGAAAATAGCCTTGTAAGCGTTAGCGTTTACAAGGCTATTTTTGTTATGTAGTAAAAAAGATAGAATAAAACGGATAAAAACCCTGAAAAAATTACCTCAAAGACAAAGATAGACATAATATGAATGTTTATATAAAATAGAGAATGTTCAAAAATTATTTCCAATTGTCTGATGGGAGGCTGTATTATGAATATCCATGAATATCAAGGGAAAGAAATCTTGAGAAGCTACGGCGTGGCCGTACCGAACGGAAAGGTTGCTTTTTCCCCGGATGAAGCTGTAAAAGTTGCCAAGGAGCTAGGCAGCAACGTTACGGTTGTAAAAGCTCAGATTCATGCTGGAGGCCGCGGTAAAGCCGGTGGCGTCAAGATTGCGAAAAACCTTGATGAAGTACGCTCTTATGCAAAAGAGCTGCTTGGGAAAATTTTGGTGACTCACCAAACAGGTCCTGAAGGTAAAGAAGTAAAGCGTCTTTACATTGAAGAAGGATCAGATATTAAAAAGGAATACTACTTAAGTTTCGTACTGGACCGTGCAACTTCACGAGTGACATTGATGGGCTCTGAAGAAGGCGGTATGGATATAGAAGAAGTAGCAGAGAAAAATCCAGAGAAAATCTTTAAGGAAGTTGTAGATCCTGTAACAGGTCTTCTTCCTTTCCAAGCACGTCGCATGGCGTTCAATATGAATATCCCTGCAAAATTAGTCAATAAGGCTGCGAAATTAATGCTTGGCCTTTATGATGCATTTGTAGAAAAGGATGCGTCCATTGTGGAAATCAACCCGCTTGTTGTGACAGGCAACGATGAAGTAGTGGCGCTGGATGCAAAGTTCAACTTCGACGGCAACGCGCTATACCGTCATAAAGACGTTGTCGAATTACGCGACTTCGACGAAGAGGATCCAAAAGAAATCGAAGCGTCCAAGCACGACCTAAGCTACATATCCCTTGACGGCAACATCGGTTGCATGGTAAATGGTGCAGGATTGGCGATGGCGACAATGGATACAATCAGCTACTACGGCGGTTCACCTGCCAACTTCCTTGATGTTGGGGGCGGCGCGACAGCTGAAAAAGTAACAGAAGCATTCAAAATCATCTTGTCTGATCCGAAAGTAAAAGGCATTTTCGTCAACATTTTCGGCGGCATCATGAAGTGCGACATCATTGCTGAAGGTGTCATCGCTGCTGCTAAAGAAATCGGTCTAGAAGTACCGCTTGTCGTGCGCCTTGAAGGGACAAACGTTGATCTAGGTAAACGATTGTTGAACGAATCAGGCTTGAACATCGTAGCGGCTGATTCAATGGCAGACGGCGCTCAAAAAATCGTAGGACTTGTAAGCTAAGGAAGGCGGGGATATCAATGAGTGTGTATATTAATAAAGATACGAAAGTAATCGTTCAAGGTATTACAGGGGAAACGGCTCTTTTCCATACGAAACAGATGCTTGAATACGGCACAAAAATCGTTGCAGGGGTAACTCCAGGCAAAGGTGGAATGGAAGTAGAAGGTGTACCTGTATTCAATAGTGTGCAGGAAGCAGTAAACGCAACTGGTGCAAACGTTTCCGTAATCTACGTATCAGCTCCATTTGCGGCTGACGCAATCATGGAAGCGGTGGATGCTGAACTTGATATGACAATCTGCATTACAGAACATATCCCAGTGCTGGATATGGTGAAAGTAAAACGTTACATGGAGGGCAAAAAGACACGTCTAGTAGGTCCAAACTGCCCTGGTGTCATCACGGCTGACGAGTGCAAAATCGGTATCATGCCTGGCTATATCCACACGAAAGGACACGTCGGTGTCGTTTCTCGTTCTGGAACATTGACTTATGAGGCTGTACATCAGCTGACACAAGCTGGCATCGGTCAAACGACTGCTGTCGGTATCGGTGGTGACCCTGTAAACGGTACAAACTTCATCGACGTTCTAAAAGCGTTCAATGAAGACCCTGAAACATATGCGGTTGTCATGATCGGGGAAATCGGTGGTACAGCTGAGGAAGAAGCTGCTGAATGGATCAAGGCTAACATGACGAAGCCTGTTGTAGGATTCATTGGTGGACAAACAGCACCTCCAGGAAAACGCATGGGCCATGCCGGTGCGATCATTTCAGGCGGTAAGGGAACAGCTGCTGAAAAAATCAAGGCTATGAACGAAGCTGGCATTGAAGTAGCGCCGACACCTTCTGTCATCGGTGAGACGCTAATCAAGGTTATCAAGGAAAAAGGTCTATACGAAAAATGTAAGACACATTAAAATGGAGATGTAGCGCGAATGGGGGTTCGTGCTACATCTTTTGTTGTACAGTCATTTTTCTTCTATTATAAAGGAGAGAGAAGATGACAAACTTACAGCATTTATTGGCACTTCATCATACTTATCCACTCACATTGAACAAACTGTACGTATTATTACAAAAAGCCCGTTCAATAGATGAATTGAAATGGCTATCAGCCTCGGAGCTGGCGCATATACTGAATATCGAAGTGACTTTGGCGCTGGCATTGAAAAGGACTTATTCCTCGCTGCTAGAGACGGACCTGTTGGAATATTACGCCTCGCTCGACATTGAACCAATTTCCTATACAGATACAGACTACCCAAAAGGCTTATTGCAGCTTGTGAATGCCCCGGCAGTGTTATATGCGAAAGGTAAACGAGAGCTGCTGTCATTGGAGAAAAAGATTGCCTGCATCGGCTCAAGACAGGCTACGCAGTACTCTGTCGAAGCCTTTAAACAGCTCATGCCACCGCTGATAGAAGCGGGCTACGTCATTGTCAGTGGGCTGGCAAAAGGGGCCGACACGCTTGCACACCGATCCGCCATCCATTATGGTGGACATACCATCGCCGTCCTAGGGCATGGCCTGCAAATGGTGTATCCGAAATCCAATGAGCAGCTTGCCGGCTATATAGGGCAGCATCAGCTGTTATTGACGGAATATCCGCCGCATATTACTCCCAGAAAACACCATTTCCCGATGCGCAACCGAATCATCAGCGGGTTGTCGGATGCTTTAGTCGTGACGGAGGCGGCGATGCGCAGCGGTACCATCATCACTACCGAGCTTGCCCTGGAACAGGGAAAGGACGTTTTTGCTGTACCCGGACCCATCACATCACACCAATCGAGCGGCACGAATAATTTAATCAAAGAGGGTGCCATTCCCGTATGGAATGGGTATCAAATCCTCGAAGAATTACAAATGTTTCAAATAAAAAATTGAAAAAAAGTTGCATTCTATGTAAATCTGTTATACATTTTGCAACAGGAATTGCTTTGTAAAAACAACGAGTAACCTCTATAAGGGGGAAAGAATAATGGCAGATTATTTAGTAATAGTGGAATCACCTGCAAAGGCGAAAACAATTGAACGTTATTTAGGGAAAAAATATAAAGTAAAAGCGTCCATCGGCCATGTGCGGGATCTGCCCCGCAGCCAGACGGGCATTGATACGGAGAACAACTACCAGCCCAAGTATATAACGATTCGTGGAAAAGGCCCTGTGCTGCAGGATTTAAAATCAGCGGCCAAAAAAGCGAAAAAGATTTATCTTGCATCCGATCCCGACCGTGAAGGGGAAGCGATTGCTTGGCATCTTGCCAATGCGCTGAACATAGATATAGAGTCGGATTGCCGTGTGGTATTCAACGAGATTACCAAGGACGCAATCCTTGAAAGCTTTAAGCATCCCCGCCCAATCGATATGGATCTAGTGGATGCCCAGCAGGCGCGGCGCATCCTTGACCGTCTTGTAGGATACAACATCAGTCCTATCTTATGGAAAAAGGTGAAGAAGGGTCTTTCGGCAGGCCGCGTCCAATCGGTAGCGCTTCGGTTGATCATCGACCGTGAGAATGAAATCAAAGGCTTCACGCCAGAAGAATACTGGACGATTGAAGGGCAGTTCGAAAAGGGAAAAAAACAATTCGACGCCCTCTTCTATGGTGTGGGCGGAGAAAAGATGAAGTTGACGAACGAAGCTGAAATGAAGGCAGTGTTAGCCCAGTTGAAAGGTGATTCGTTCGAAGTCATGAATGTTGTAAAAAAAGAGCGGAAGCGCAATGCCGCACCTGCCTTTACGACATCGTCCCTCCAGCAGGAGGCGGCACGGAAGTTGAATTTCCGTGCGAAAAAGACCATGATGCTTGCACAGCAGCTATATGAAGGAATCGACGTCGGGAAAAAAGAAGGGACAGTCGGTCTGATCACCTATATGCGTACAGACTCGACACGTATTTCGGATACAGCGAAGGCGGAAGCCATCAATTACATCGAAGGGAAATACGGCAAAGAGTATGTAGTAGGGGAAGCGAAACAGGCGAAGAAGCAGACGAATGCACAGGATGCCCATGAGGCAATCCGTCCGACAAGCGTCATGCGTACACCGGAGGAATTGAAGGCGGTGCTCAGCCGTGACCAGCTCCGACTGTATCGTCTAATCTGGGACCGCTTCGTCGCCAGTCAGATGTCTCCTGCCATCCTGGACACTGTCACGGTCGATTTGAAGAACAATGACGTCCAGTTCCGTGCAAACGGCTCTCAAGTGAAGTTTCCAGGCTTCATGAAGCTGTATATTGAGGGAACCGATGATCAGAAGGAAGAAACGACAAAGCTGCTGCCGGAAATGGAAGTCGGCGACATGGTGAAAACGCTGGATATCGAACCGAAGCAGCACTTCACACAGCCGCCGCCTCGCTATTCGGAGGCGCGTCTGGTTAAGACGCTTGAGGAATTGGGCATAGGCCGTCCTTCTACATATGCACCGACGCTCGATACAATTCAGAAGCGCGGCTATGTACAGCTCGATGCCAAGCGCTTTGTGCCGACGGAGCTTGGTGAAATCGTCCATCAGGCAATGCTTGAATTCTTCCCGGAAATCATCAATATCGAGTTCACGGCAAAAATGGAGCAGGACCTTGATGGTGTCGAGGAGGGCGTAACGAGATGGGTGGAAGTCATCGATGCCTTCTACAAAGATTTCGAGCCTCACTTGCGACACGCTGAAGAGGAAATGGAAAAAATCGAAATCAAAGACGAGCCGGCAGGGGAAGACTGTGAAAACTGTGGTTCGCCCATGGTATTCAAACTCGGCCGCTACGGCAAGTTCATGGCGTGCTCGAACTTCCCGGACTGCCGTAACACGAAGGCGATCGTCAAACCAATCGGGGTTAAGTGCCCATCCTGTAAGGAAGGCGAAATCGTCGAACGAAAAAGCAAGACAAAGCGCGTCTTCTATGGGTGCCACAATTATCCTGAATGCGAATTCGTGTCGTGGGATAAGCCAATTAGTAGACCTTGTCCGAAATGTAGTGCATTATTAGTAGAGAAAAAATTGAAAAAAGGTGTGCAAATCCAATGTACGAACAATGAATGTGACTACGAGGAGGCACCATCAGAATAAAGAGGTAAAGAAATGACAGAACAAATTGTAAACGTAATTGGCGCAGGCCTTGCAGGAAGCGAAGCGGCATGGCAGATTGCAAAGCGCGGCGTAAAGGTTCGCCTTTACGAAATGCGTCCGGTAAAGCAGACGCCTGCACACCATACAGATAAATTTGCGGAGCTTGTATGCTCCAACTCGCTTCGTGCCAACAACCTAACGAATGCAGTAGGCGTCATTAAAGAGGAAATGCGCATCTTGGATTCGGTAATCATGAAAGCTGCAGATAAGTGTTCTGTACCAGCCGGCGGAGCACTGGCTGTGGACCGGCATGAATTTGCGGGCTACGTGACGGAAGCGGTGAAAAACCACCCGCTTGTCGAAGTCATTAACGAAGAAGTGACGGAGATTCCTGAAGGGATTACCGTCATTGCTACAGGTCCGCTGACATCAGAAGCATTAGCAAACAAAATTAAAGAACTGACTGGCGAGGAATATTTA
>JAZUQF010000150.1:0-18839 GCA_045605545.1 Lysinibacillus sp. | reverse complement strand
GAAAGAAGGGGGCAAGCAGGACGCCGGCGACAATTGTGAACTGCCATGTCGCGGATACGAGCCAGCCCGGACCGAACGCCGCCGCAAATGTCAGGGGAGCATAGAACAGCACGAAGCCGACAAAGCTCCAGCCGAGCCAGGGAGCGGGTGCCCGGCGTACCTCCTCCTTCAAGGGCCTGAATCCTCCCCGCATCCATACGATGGCAGCTAGAAAGGGCAGCATGAAGAAGTAGCGGAGCGAGGCGGCTTCCGCCCTCAAGCTCCATGGAATGATTGAAGATAAAGGTAAAGCCGAAAAAGAATGCAGCCAGAATACCGATGGCAATCTCCATCATGAGGTGGACCTCCAATCTGAAGATTCAGTTATTTTTAGCGAAAATGAAAGCGGAGTGCATAGAACACTCCGCTTAAAAACGTATTATAAACTTCCAGATGGAAATATCAACCTATTTTTGTTCGAATAGCTGGACGATTTCGATGATTACCTGCGTTGCCTTTTCCATCGTCTCTGCCGATACATATTCGAACTTTCCGTGCATATTTTCGCCGCCTGCAAAAATATTCGGCGTCGGCAGCCCCATGAAGGAAAGCTGGGAGCCGTCCGTACCGCCGCGGATTGGCTCTACAATCGGCGTGATGCCGAGCTTATGCATCGCCTCTTTGGCAATCTCCACGATTTCCATGACCGGCTTGATCTTTTCACCCATATTGTAATACTGGTCCTCGATCTCCACCTTGATGGCCTGTTCGCCGTACTCCGCCTTGTTTCGCTTTTCGGCTTCCAGCATATGCGCCTTTTTCGCCTCGAATTTTTCTCGGTCGTGGTCGCGGATGATGTAGGTCATCTCGGCTTTTTCAATGCGTCCGGTAAAGCCCATCAGATGGATGAACCCTTCGTATCCTTCCGTTTTTTCAGGCACTGCATCCTGCGGCATATAGTTCTGGAACTTGATCGCCATGGTCGTGGCGTTCACCATCTTGTCCTTCGCAGAACCCGGGTGGACGCTCGTGCCGTATGTCGTCACCTTGACGCCTGCCGCATTGAAACTTTCGTACTGCAGCTCGCCAAGGGGACCGCCGTCCATCGTATAGGCATAATCTGCATTGAAGGCCTCCACATCGAATTTATGCGGCCCACGCCCGATTTCCTCATCCGGCGTGAAGGCGACACGGATCTTGCCATGCTTGATTTCCGGATGCTGTGCAAGGTATTCCATTGCCGTCATGATTTCGGCGATGCCCGCCTTATCATCGGCGCCGAGTAGCGTCGTGCCGTCCGTCGTGATCAATGTCTGTCCGACATAGTTCTTTAAATTTGGAAAGTATTCCACCGACATCACAAGCTCATCATTCAGCCGGATGTCCTGCCCATCATAATTGTCGATGCGCTGCGGGTTGACGTTTGTCCCTGTAAAGTCGGAAGTCGTATCGACATGGGCGAGAAATCCGAGCGTCGGTACCGGCTTGTCCGTATTGGCGGGAAGCGTCGCGAACAAATAGCCGTTGTCATCCAGGGTGATGTCCGTCAGGCCGATGTCGGCCAGCTCCTCCTTCAGTACATGCAGCAGGTCGAATTGCTTTTGTGTGGAAGGTGTTGTAGGACTGCTCGCATCCGACTGTGTATCGATTTTGGCGTAGCGGATCAGACGTTCAATGCATTTTTCTTTCATCAATTATACCCCCTTGAAATAGTATCCTTAGTGTACCACTTTATTTCGCTTTTCGGAATATTGCGCGATGCTCAGGGCAATGAAAATTTGCGCTGCGTAATAGGTGAACATGATGAGCTGATGTGAGTAGGGCACATCTGTAATGAACTTATTGATGGCGAGGATGCTATCGGACGCAATGAATGAAAATGCCCCGATTTTGGCGAATAGGGAGCCCGTCCGGAAAGACATCCAGCCCATCGTCAGGATGACGCTGATGTAGGCAAGGACCGCAAAGGCCAGCACGGTTTCGCCATTTCCAAGCAACGTACTGCACATCCACACCGCCATGACAGCCCCGTACAGGAGCAGGGCGGCCTTCACAGCAGTCGGTACGCGCTCCTTCCCCTCTGAAAAAGCGGCGATGTAGAAAATGTGGCCAATCAGGAAGCTTGATAAGCCGATGATGAACCACTGGAGCGTATAGTCGCCGATTGCACAGAAGACGAGCCCGATGCATACGAGTGTAAAGTATCTTGACGTGCGGGGGCGGGTGGAAAGGGCGAACAGGATGATGAGCACCATCGGAATGAGCTTGAAGAGCATTTTTGCCCCATCAGGGATGGTGTCGATCAGAAATACATAATAAAGGCCGAAAATGATGGCGGCCACTAGTGAAATTTTGCGCATGAAGCTGCCTCCTTAAATAATCGGATAGTATCCATTCTTAATAATTATGAAACTTTTTGGCCAATTAGTCCGTAGAAAGGACTGACCAGAAAGGATGATTTGAATGAGTCAATTATACATCATTTCGTTCATCGTATCGGCAATCAGCACCGTCTTACTCGTTCCGATGACGCGAAAGGCTCTAAGGACGGAGCTGACAGCGAAACAGCAGGGGATACTGGCTGCCGCTGTATTCATACTTAGTTTCCTTACAGCATTTTCGGCTGTCTATGTATCAAAAATCGACCTGCAGTGGACGATTTTCCTTTATGCATTGCCTGTCGTCGCCTTGGGGGGAGCCATCTTCTCGACGGGCCTCGAAAGGAAAGTGAAATCGGCAATCGTATCGGTGGGCATCATCGCCGTCGCCTATCTGCTCAGCGCACCGCTGTTCAATGCGGAAGGTAAATACAACTCGGCGAAGATGGCCGAGGATGTTGAAATCCAGGCGTTCGATGAGACGCAGACGCCGGCAAGCGTGCCGCCGAAATATGTGAAGAACAAAATGAAAAAGGCATTTGGGCAGGTGCCGAACACGAGCTTCTATGAGCTGGGCAACCTGCAGATCCAAAAGGTCGACGGCGAGTACGTATACATCGCGCCTGTTGAATTTTCAGGACTGTTCAAATGGTTCAGTGGCAAAACGACGCCCGGCTATTTCATCATGAGCGCTACGGATGCGAATGAAAATCCAAAATTTGTCCAGCAGGAAATGACCTATGTGCCGTCAGCCTATCTGAACAAGAACCTGGAGCGACATATGCGTCTGCAGTACCCGACGCTGATTTTCTACGGCGAACCGCAGCTTGAAGTGGACGACGACGGGAAGCCATACTACATCCGTTCGTATGGGGAGTTCATTTCGGCACGTAATGGATTTGATGTAAGAGGGATTGTTCTAGTCGATGCTGCTACAGGTAAATCGCAGAAGATAGCATTGGCTGATGTGCCTGCCTTCATCGACGGCGCGGTGTCCCCGGAAACAGTCAGCCTGCAGAACAGCTACTACGGCAACTATGTACATGGCTACTGGAACAGCATCTTCGGCAAGAAGGATGTCAAGCTGCCTTCGGATGAAGGGACGGAGGCGAATGTGTCGCCGATCTTTACCGAAGAAGGGGAGATGTACTATTTCACCGACTTCACGAGCCCGAAGGAAGGCGTGGATTCGATGCTTGGTTATTCACTGACCAATGCACGGACAGGGGAAGCGACCTACTATACAGGGAACTTGGAGGAGTCCTATATGGATTCGCAAGGGGCCCTGGCCATCATCGAAAAGAAGTTCATCGAAAAGAAATGGGAAGGCGAGATGCCGATCCTCTACAATTTCTATGGGGAAGCAAGCTGGCTGACGGCGGTGCTCGATCCGAACGGCTTCCTGCAGAACTACTTCATCGTCTCGGCGGCAAATCCCGAAATTTCGGCCTATGCGGCAACGCCGAACGAAGCGCTCAAGCTGTATAAAACGGCCCTGTCCAGGGGCGGAAGCACGGTCGATGGCACTTCCGATGCAGAGGAGGTCGATGTAGCAGGCGAGGTCATCCGTGTGTATAAAGAGCGGGTAGGTGATTTCACGATGGTATCATTCCTGCTGGCAACAGGGGAAAATTTCATCGTCAGCACTGAAACGGTGCCACTGGCCATCTATATGGAAGCAGGGGATATGGTAGATGTGAAGTATCTGGCGACGGGCGAGCAGTTCCAGCCGGTCAAGGATGTAACGATTGCAGGGTTACCTGCCCAATAATGGGGAAGATGCCTCGGAAGTGAGTGATTGTCTCGCTTTCGGGGTTTTTTATTATGGATTGATTGCCAGTATGGGGCCATGAGGGAAATGGTGTAATCAAGCGACAAAAGCAGGGGCGGCTGTTGCCTGTGCATAGGTGTTCCCTCCGAATGGAGGCAGGGGGCTAGCTATTCGCTTTAATGTAGTCCATCATTTTTTGCCGGCGCCTTTCCACATGCTCTGGCTTGTACGGCTTTAGATCCAAGAAGCGCTACTCTTGCTCGGCAAGGATGGCCGTTCCTTTTTGAAGCGGTTCGCCGGTTCGTTCTTGAAGATATGGTCAAGGTGGAAAATCTGCAGCAATGCCACCTCAGGGCTTTCCAGGTTCGCGACGAACTTCAGATTCCACACGGACGTGTAGGAGATGTATTGGTGGATATATTCGGTGGCCAATCGATATGCTTCTAGATCAAGGTGCGGCATGATCGCCTGATGGACCTTGGATAAGGCGATATTGACATCGGCGATGGATAAATCATATTTCCTTACATTCCGCAGGTGCTGCCTTTCAAGGGAACGGGCTGCATGCTTATTTTTATCCATACGAAAAGTCCTTTTTTGCATCATTCTCATCGATGCTGGGGTATCGGAGCAGGATGCTGATTTCGGCAAGAAAAAGGAGAAATCAACAGGACATGGGTCTTGTTGATTTCGCTCTCCTCATAGATTCGCTTCGTGTTTTCGCTATTTCCAGGTGAAGCCTTTCGTTTCAAGGAATTCCTTCATAAAAGGACGCTTCTGATCAATCAGGTAGTCGGCCATCTGCTTTGTCCAGTTCGCCATTTTCTGATTGGAGGAACGGCTGGCATAATACGCTTCCATCGCTGCATCATATTCGTCGAGCAATGCATCATACTTCTCGGCATCATAGCCGTTTTCATGCAGCACGGCGGCTACAGGAAGGCGCGGCTTTGTCTCGTTGCGCTTCGTCGGTTTGCCAATCGTCAAGGCGAATAGCGGGAATACATATTCCGGCAGGTCGAACAGCTCGCTGATTTCCTGCGGGTTGTTGCGGGCTCCGCCGATATAGCAGATGCCATAGCCCTCGGATTCCGCAGCCACGACAAAGTTCTGTGCGAAAAGGGATACATCGACCACGCCGACAAGCAGGTTTTCGGCGGAATCGACGACGATGTCGACATCATGCTTTCTGCCGGCCTCTTGCAGACGCTTGAAATCCACGCAGAACAGGAAGGAGGCGCCTGCCGTCTTGAACTGGAATTCGTTTTTGGACAGTTCGCCCAGCTTCCGCTTCTTTTCCTCATCCGTTACCCAGATGACGCTATATGCCTGCACAAAGTGGGAGCTTGCTGCCATCTGTGCTGTTTCAATCAGGTCGACCACTGTTTCACGCGGAATGTCTTCCCCCGTATATTTACGGACGGATGAGTGGCTTCGTAAAAGTTCTTTCGTCGGATTCAATTATTTTTCCCCCTTCAAATAAAAGATAGGCATAAAGGAAACACCTTTAAGCCTATCTTATAATATTTTTTTACAGCAATCCAATCCATTGCCAATATGTCGCACTAAATAGAAGGACGAGCAGGTAGCCAAGGATGGTCAACGGAATTCCGGACTTCAAGAAGTCCTTTGTCGTAAACGCCCCTGTCCCGTAGGCCAGCATGTTCTGCGGCGCACTAATCGGCAGCAGGAATCCAAAGCTGATGACGAACTGCTGGATGAGCACGAAGCCAATCTGGTCCACTTCAAGTGTAAGCGTCGTCGCCAGCGCGATAAACACCGGAATGAGTGCCGATGCAAGGCTGGTCGCACTCGCGAACCCTAGGTGGATGAGAATGTTGAAGGCCGTCAAGAGGGCGATGGTGGCCAGTATCGGCATGGAATCAAGCCCCAGGGAACCGAATACGGCATCGGACAGCCATTGGGCACCTTCCGTATTCAGCAGAATCGTTCCGAGCGAAATCCCGACGGCAAAGACGATGATGGTGCCCCAAGGAATCAATTTCTCGACTTCCGGCCATGTATACACCCCGATTTTCGGGGACAGCAGGATGGCGATTGCCACGATGGTAACCGTTGTCGTATCCAATGGGTGGAGCAAGCCTTCTGTCGCCCATAAAAACAATAGCGTCACGGAAATGACGATCAGGCGGATTTCCGTCCCTTTCAGCGGCCCTAGTTCCGCCAGCTGCTGCTTGATTACTTCCTTCCCGCCTTCAATCGTGTCCGTCTCCGGCTTGATCAGTGCCGTCATGATGAAGAACAGCGCAATCGACATGATGATGGAGAACGGGGCGGCGTATAAAAACCATGAACCCCAGGACACGTCCACGCCGAACTGCTCCTGAATGAAGCCGAGCGCCACCATGTTCTGCGCAGCCCCCGTCTTGATGCCGATATTCCAGATGGAAACGGATTGGACGGCCGTAATGACGAGCAGGGCCGCCAACCGGCTGTCTTTCGGCAGGCCGAATGCCGCCACCATCCCGAGCAGGATAGGGACGACCGCTCCGGCACGGGCTGTAGCGCTGGGAACAAAGAAGGCCAGGATGATGGAGACGAGGATCGCCCCGGCGACGATTGCCTTCGTCTTTGTTCCTACAATGGAAAGAATCCAAAGGGCAAGCCGTTTATGCAGATTCGTCGCCTGCATGGCCACGGCCAAACCCAACGCGGCTGCTACAAGGGCGACGGCGGAGTTGCTGAATCCGCCAAGCGCAAGCTTCAGTGCCCCGGTTGTGCCGAGCAACGTATCAGGGTCTTCCATGGAAGGGGCAAGACCGAGCAGTAGTGCTGCCAACGAAATGATCATTGCGGAGCTTACCGGGTATGAAACGGCCTCCGTCACCCATAAGATGACGGCGAATGCCAAGATGGCAAGCCCCCGCTGACCAGCTACAGGCAGGTCTCCATTATTGGGAAGTAGTGTGATGATGATTAAAGCGGCAAAAGCAAGTATGATCCAAAGTGGTTTAAGGTTGCGTTTCTGATTCTCTTGTGTCAGTGCTGCCATATTAATCCCTCCGACTATTCTTAGTGATGGGTGCTACGGAAAATGCTAAAAGCGCTTGCAGTAATAAAAATTTCCACCCCCTCCTATACATGAAACATATCAGGGAAAACTTTATGCCAATGAACAAAAAGCACGTTGCATATCGCCTCTACATATTTCCGGCTTGACGGCTGAGGCTTCACCGGCCCTGTTCTTGTTATTATCTTTATAGCACTTTCTGTTTCCTGGATGTGGGAAAGCTGTCATAAAGAGCTTTTCGCACCGCAAAAGGCAGTATCCTTCTCATGAACGAGAAAGTATTTTCAGAAAATTTTAAATTTATAGTTGACTACTCGGATTAAATTGTTTTATACTGTGAAGCAATAGATGGAACATGAATCACATACTCTTATCAAGAGAAGCGGAGGGACAGGCCCTATGATGCTCGGCAACCAGTAACTGTTTACTAAGGTGCTAATTCCTGCAGATTCGAATCGGGATCTGAAAGATAAGGGGAGGAAAACTTGCTCATTCGCAGCCCTCTTCTTATTTGAGAAGAGGGCTTTTTGGTGCTCATCTGCATCTGAAGCACTCATCCAAATAGAGTGCGGGGAGTTTTCCATATCCTCCTCGACCGATTGTCCATCGAACATTATAGGGAGGAAGATGATCATGTCACAAAAACCAGAAACATTATTATTGCACGGAGGCCAAAAGCCGGATCCGGTGACGGGGGCAATCGCCGTACCGATCTACCGCACGACAGCGTATGCGTTCAAGGATACGGCACATGCACAGCGCCTTTTTGCGCTAGAGGAGCCGGGCAATATCTATTCCCGCATCATGAACCCGACAGTCGGCGCATTTGAAGAACGCATTGCACTGATTGAAAAGGGGACGGCGGCAGTGGGGCTCGCATCAGGTGCTGCGGCGATTGCATTTTCCATCCTCAATATTGCCGGTACAGGAGACGAAATCGTAGCGGCCGGCTCGCTCTACGGAGGGACGTACAATCTATTCGCCACTACATTGCCGAAATACGGCATCACGACGACATTTGTGGATGAGCGCGACCCGGAAAACTTCCGTCATGCAATTACAGATAAAACAAAGGCGCTCTATGCGGAGACGGTCGGCAACCCGAGCCTGAACATCCTCGATATCGAGGCGGTGGCGGCAATCGCGCATGAACATGGGCTTCCGCTGATCATCGATAATACCTTCCCGTCTCCATATGGGGCCAATCCAATCGATTTCGGCGCAGATGTAGTGGTCCACTCAGCGACGAAATGGATCGGCGGCCACGGGACGACGATTGGCGGCGTGGTCGTGGATGCAGGGAAGTTCGACTGGACGCAGGGCCGCTTCCCGGGCTTCACTGAGCCAGATGCAAGCTATCATGGCATCCGCTACGGGGTGGATGCGCCGAATGCGGCATTTGCCACAAAGCTGCGTGTGCAGCTGCTACGCGATTTCGGACCGACATTATCGGCCGACTCCGCATTCAATTTCATCCAAGGGCTGGAGACGCTCCATTTGCGTGTAGCCCGCCATAATGAAAACGCACTGAAGGTCGGGGAGTATTTGAAGAGCCACCCATTCGTGGAATACGTAAACTATCCCGGCTTTGAAGAATTCGCCTCCCATGAGCTGGCGAACAAGTATTTGAAGAACGGCTATGGCTCGATTCTCTCATTTGAGATCAAGGGCGGCCGCGATGCAGGACGTGAGCTGATCGACAATGTAGAATTGTTCTCCCATGTCGCAAACGTGGGGGATGCACGTTCACTAATCATCCATCCCGCATCTACAACGCACCAGCAGCTGTCGGCTGAAGAGCTGAAAATCGCCGGTGTATCCGAAGGGCTCATCCGCCTGTCAATCGGATTGGAAAACGTAGAGGACATCATCGCTGATTTAGAGCAGGCACTGGTAAAGGTGCAGGAACAAGTGTCGGCGAACGTATAATCACTGCCTCATCCGGCAAAAAAAGAGCGGGGGCCCCGTGTCATTTCACAAAGGGCCCCCGCTTTATTAAACAGTAATTTTAATTCATAGTAAATTTATAAGGATTATTGACAATGACTGTTGCAAGCTGTACTATATAAATAACATTAAAACCAACCATTCAACTAGGGTAAACACTTTGCACCTTCGCTCTAGTATAGAATCATACATGATTACTGGTAAAAGGAGTGTTGAGAATGGCCAACGTCTACAGTGCGCAGCATGTCGCAGCCTATTTTATCTATGAATTGAACGAAGTTAATGTATTTATAAATCAAATTTCCATCCAGCATCTATTAGGGCAGATCGATTCCATGTGGAAGAAGACTTTTGGACACGGCGCATTTTCAGAGCGGACGTATGACTTGGAAGAGACAGGCTATGTAGTCAAGGAAGTATACGATGCGTACAAGGAGCTGGGAACAGGCCATATTGAATTGCCGGCGAAGGAATGGTACCTGAAGTATGGGGAATTCCAGCTTGTGCATCGCACCTATGGCATTCCGCCTTTTACGCAAAAAGAGGAAATAATTGCACAAAAAGTGCTTCACCATTATCGTAGCTCTCTTGAAGGAATCGATGTTGCTGTATAACCGTTCGCTTAAAAGCAGGAATATAACAAGAAAGTGCTGATTACGTTTCATCCAATCAGCCGAGGAAGAAGCATCCGAAAAAGGGTGCTTTTCTTTTTAGCCATATCTTCTTGTGCGTAATGATGGTCTTCATCCGGGAAGAGGGGGGATGAATATGGCGAAAATATGAAGGGCAATAGGATATGTAAGGGTTTTCGTGTACATTTTACAAAAACAAATGTTTTTCTAGGGGAGATTTTCCTTGTTTTCGTCTATGATATAAGATAAAATTTTTTATATATAATTTTCGAACAATTTATCCATATAGATTTTCTGATGACTTTGGAGGAGACATACATGGCAGTAATCAAGGCGGCCATCCTAGGATTTGGCACAGTAGGGCAAGGAATTTATCATATTTTGAATGAAAAGCGTGATGCGTTGCGGGAAAAGCTCGGTGTAGAAATCGAAGTGGCGAAGATTTTGGTGCGGAATACGTCCAATGAGCGTGTACCGGGGACGAAGCATCTACTCACGGACAATATTGATGAAGTATTTGCAGAACAGGGCATGCAGGTCGTATTTGAAGCCATCGTCAATGAGGAGCCTGCGTTTTCTTATTTGAAAAAGGCTGTAGAAAACAAATGCCATGTGGTGACGGCGAACAAGGTGATGTTTGCTAAAAGAGGGATGGAGCTTCAGGAGCTGGCGAAGCAGAACGGGGTGTTTGTTGGATATGAAGCGACTGTAGCAGGTGGTGTTCCGGTCATCAAGACATTGAAGAACATCCTGCTCGTCAACGATGTCAGCTGCATCCAGGGGATTTTGAACGGGACGACGAACTATATGCTGACGAAAATGCGTAAGGAAGGGTGGAGCTTTGAGGAAGCCCTTCTGGAAGCGCAGCGCCTTGGCTACGCGGAGGCGGATCCATTCAATGACATTTCCGGTCAGGATGCGTTCAAGAAGCTGATGATACTGTCGGACCTGGCATTCGGGGAACAGCCGGACTGGTCGGAGGTGGAGGTGATTGGCGTCGATACGATTTCCGCCGATGACGTGAAGCGGGCGACGGAGCAGGGCATGCGCTACCGCCATGTTGCGGAAGTGGAAAAGCAGGAGGACGGCAGGATTGTAGGAAAGGTCGCACCGATGCTCGTGGATAGTGAGCATCCGTTGTACCCGATTGATGACGTCTTCAATGCAGTGGCGATAGAGACGAATTATATCGGTACACTGACAGTGACAGGACCGGGTGCAGGCATGTATCCGACCGCCTCTGTCATGGTAGAGGACTATGCGGAAATCATCGGCAAGCGTGCCGGATTTGTCGTCACAATCTAGCAGTGGCGCCTTTCCGGCATGAAGCCGGATGTGTTTTTAAGCTGAAATAGCATCTGCCGAACGGCAATAAAGGAAAATCGGACAATCCATTTGTACAGGATTGTCCGATTTTTTAATGGAGAAAATAAGAAGTTGCCATAAGGACGTGCGATGCAAATCCGTCCTTGGTGACCACGGCAGCCGCCTAGTCCTCATCCTTTACATCGATATCATCCGGAATCGGTGTACTGCGCCAGATTTCGATTTCCTCCTTGATGCGTTCGAGCTGTTCATGGTACGTGTCGAACTGCCGGCTGTTGACCAGGAACTGCTCGCCGTCGTGTACTGCCTTAATGCGGCCATTGTAAATGTACTGCAGAATTTGATGCTCAGGCATGCCGATCTCTTTAGCAGTCTCTTCCACTGTCTTATACATTTTGATGACCCCCGTTTCCTTATTATAATTGCTTTTATTATACCACGGGAATCGTAAAAGAAAGGTTCCATTCATCAGCTAATGTATAAAAGCACCTTGAAAAAAGAAGGTAGCATGCAGGGAAGTAGCCTGTATTTCAAGGAATGGGGCTGGTATTCGACTGCGGTGAAGGCAGCAAGATGAATTCATCAAGAAATTAAAAGAGCTTGAAAGGGACCCTAGGAATCAATTGGCTATTAGTCCTAGAATAGAAGTATACAAATATAGGGATTTTATTCTATTTTTTATAAAAACACTTTGTTTGCTTTCTTTGCACGCTATACTCTTGGTAGGGAGGCTTTATTATGAAATATTTACCATATATAATGGTGCTATTAGGCGCCGTGCTGTGGGGGACGACCGGCACGACACAGACATTCCTGCAGGAGGGAATCTCCTCCTTTGCCGTTGCCTGTGTACGTTCGGGCATCGGGGGAGGGGCACTATTGATCCTCGTCCTTACGATGAAGAAAATGCACTGGCGGACATGGCCCTGGAAGTGGAACATCCTCGCGGCGCTTGCCATCGCCTTGTTTCAATGCCTGTTTTTCTCCTCGATTCGATTTACAGGGGTGGCGATTGGCACGGTGGTGACCATCGGGAGCTCGCCGGTCTTCTCCGGCCTGCTGGAGTGGATTGTCTGGAAAGTGAAGCCCGGCCGTATATGGGCTGCCGCAACAGGCTTTGCCATCCTCGGATGTGCCATGCTGTTCGTGAATGGGGGAGAGGCGATTGTAGACCCGTTCGGCATCGGTCTGGCGCTCTGTGCAGGGTTCATGTTCGCCCTTTATACAAGCGTCAGCAAGCAGCTGATGGAGCGTGCTGAAACATTGCCGGCCGTGGCGATGACGTTTTCGATGTGCGCGGTCATGCTGGCACCTGCTGCCTTACTGGACGGCGTGTCATGGATAACGGATATGGAAAATCTCGTACCGATGCTCTATATGGGCATCATCACGACGAGCATTGCCTATCTGCTGTTTTTAGGAGGACTCCGTTTCATCAATTCGTCCGCTGCTGTGACCTTGAGTTTGGCCGAGCCGCTGACCGCAGCGCTTTTAGGCGTGCTGTTTTTGGGGGAATATCTGTCCATCACTTCTTGGGGAGGGGTCCTTCTGATATTGGGCGGAATCCTCGTGCTGACTTTCGGGAATCGGACCGCTTCCTGATGGGGCGGTCTTTTTCCTGTAGGCGGCACGTAGGTGTTTCTTAAGAAATTCTTCAGATTTAGCGTACGGGAAAACTCATTTTTGCGGTTTACGATAAGACTATAAGAAAAAGCAGTGAGGTGTTGATCATGAGCAAGCTAACTGTGCTCGTTACGGATGATGATGAGGACATCCGCGATGGGATAGAGATCTACCTGAAAAATGAAGGGTATCATGTACTGAAGGCGGCAGATGGCAGTGAGGCTTTGGAGCTTCTGGAAAAGAACGAGGTCCATCTGATCATCCTCGACATCATGATGCCGAAAATGGACGGCATTACAGCAACATTCAAAATACGTGCAGAGCGCAACATCCCGATTTTGATGCTCAGTGCAAAGGCGGAAGATACAGATAAAATCCATGGATTGTCGGTCGGGGCGGATGATTATTTGACAAAGCCGTTCCATCCGCTGGAACTGATGGCGCGTGTGAAGAGCCAGCTGCGGCGCTATACGGAGCTGGGCACATACCGCCAGCAGGAGGAGGTGGCGGGGCTTACGCTCCACCCCGAGGCGAAAGAGGTGCGGGTGGACGGTGAGCCCGTCAAACTGACCCCAATCGAATACAAGATTACGGAGCTGCTGCTGAAAAATGCAGGGCGCGTGTTTTCCATCAATGAAATTTATGAGATCGTGTGGAACGAGGAAGCGTACAATGCGGAAAACATCGTGGCCGTGCATATCCGGAAAATCCGGGAGAAGATCGAGGCCGATCCGAAAAATCCGCGTTATTTGAAGGTGGTGTGGGGTCTTGGATACAAGATTGAAAAATAGGGTGCTGTTCCTCTGCTCGACGTGCAGTCTGATTGCTGCCGCTGTAGGAATCGTATGCATCGGGGCATACGTATGGAACTGGATTGATACGAATTTGATGGATACCATCAAGCTTTTACGCAAGTTGTTTTAGGAGGAATGAAAGATGAAGACAAAATTATTCCTCACGCTTTTTCTTATATTTACTGTAGTTGTGGCAGGGATGACCTTACTGTCAAAGGGGTCTATCATAGGTCAGAAATTTGAGGATTCGGGTGTTCTGGTAGGGGAAAAGGATTCGTTTCTTAATGATTTGGAGTATTACGTACTCGATCCCATTGATTTCGAGGAAGCAAAGGAAAGTATCACTGTAACGGAGGCAGAAATCCATTATTATCGGGAGTACTACGGATCTCTTTCCTCACAATTGGAGAATGTTCGCCTCCAATACGAAGACCTTCTGGCGGATGAGGGGCTTGCAGCGGAGGACCGGGCCATATATGAAAAAGAGCGCGATGCAAAGTTACGGGAAATACGTGAAAATTTTGAAAGTAACGAAGTTGTCGAAGAAAAGATTCGTGCAATTAAAGAGCGGGGACTAGCAGAATTAGAGAAGGTGTATAACGAAGGGAAACGGAAATTTGAGAAACGCTATTCTCATTTTGGCTATAAGCTGATGGACCAATTTGGTAATACGTATGAATCGGCCGTTAAAGGGGAGACGCTGGAGCGTTTAACTTATACGGAAGGGGCACCCTGGCATGTGGATGTGGACAACTATATATCGTTACATGAATATGTTAGTGGAGAACCAGGCATAGAACAGTGGGATATCCATATACCTACGAAGAACCTCTATTTTGTAGGTGAGGTGGTATTGTCCGAATCGGTACTGCAGCAGGAGTATATTAAGGAAGAACAGCGAATATACACAATCCAGTCATGGCTTCTTTATCTGATGGTCGGTGCCGGTCTTGTAGCGGCCATACTGCTCGCTACGGTAATGAAGCCGAATCGGGATGTCTTTGCTGGATGGCCTCAAATGGAGGAGCGGTTTGTAAAATTGCCCTTAGATATACAATTGGCGGTACCGGTTTTATGTGCCTTTTTCTCTTTATTCATTTTGGAAAGCATACCGCACAACATTTTTAGCATGGCGTATAGGCTGGGGTCCGGAAGTGGAATCGGAATCGGACTATTCGTGGAAGAAACAATCATCTATGGAATAGGCTTTCTCTTTATGAGCACTCTCATCTTGACGGGAATTTGGGTATTCGATGCCATTCGGAAAGAAGGCTTGCATGAAGGGAATTCGCTGATTATGCGTCTTGGCGGCGCTGTAAAAGAATCCTTCCTGGATAAATCCATCGGAAAACAGACGATGGCGATGTTCGTAGTATTTTTCCTAGCGGGGATTGGATTTTTGGTATGTCTGATGATGCCGGTTGCCATATTATTGTATATTCCGCTTGTATTATTCATTTTACTACCGACCATGTATATCTATTTCAAACGCATGGGCTACCTGAACCGTGTCATGAAACAGACGGAGGAAATGGCGGCAGGGCGCCTGACATCTCCTATAGAAGTGAAGGGGAAATCGCCGATTGCACGCCATGCGGGAAATTTGAATGACCTGCGGAAGGGAATCGAATCATCGATGAAGGAGCAGGCGAAGAGCGAGAGGCTGAAGACGGAGCTGATTACGAATGTCAGCCATGATCTGCGAACGCCGCTGACATCCATCATTACGTATACGGACCTGCTGAAAAATCCGGATCTGACGGAGGAGGAACGGGCGAAATACGTGGGAATCCTGGATCAGAAGTCGGCCAAGCTGAAGACATTGATTGAAGATTTGTTCGATGTGTCCAAGATGGCGAGCGGCAATGTCGAAATCGACAGGCGTCGTGTGGATTTGGCCCAGATGCTCCAGCAGGCTGCAGGTGAGCATGAAGAGGACTTCGCGGCTGCAGGACTCGACCTGCGGGTAGCCATCCATGACCAGCCGGTATACGCCGAGGTGGACGGCCAGAAATGGTGGCGCGTCGTCGACAACCTGCTGCTCAATGCACGGAAGTACAGCTTAGAGGGGACGCGCGTCTATGTTTCACTGCGCACCGTTTCCGGCATGGCGGAATTTTCGGTGAAGAATGTGGCGAAGTATGAGCTCGGCGAAAATGTAGAGGAGCTGACGGAGCGCTTCAAGCGTGCCGATACTTCCCGCCATACCGAAGGATCCGGACTCGGGCTTGCCATTGCCCAATCCATCGTGGATCTGCACGGTGCCCAGTTGAAGATCGAGGTGGATGGCGACCTGTTCAAGGTCATTGTAAAAATCCATACTGTATAAAAGAGGTGCGCTGCCGGAAACGGTGGTGCATTTTTTTGTGTGCGGAAAAGTTTGACCGGATATGGGGTTGGCTTTCTAGTGGGCGGGGGACTTGTAATGGTGTGACGGATTCGTGCCGCCAGTCCAGTAGGACCAGCCCTTGATAAAGAAGAGAATATAACGGCCGCTAAAAAGTTTTTTGCCCCTGGATTCGATTCGTTTTGTCGGACATGCTATAATCTTTTCAGCGGATTTTTGCACAAAAGAATCGTTCTTTCGACTTATGGCTGGGTGGAATATATGATTCTCATCATAAAATTATAGGGGAGCGTGTACAAATATGCGGGTGTTGATCGGAGCGCTCGCCATAGCCGTATATGGCGCAATTACGTTTTATCTAGGATTGAATCTCAAGAAGTGGCTCGTTTCTCTTGCTATTTTCCGTTGGGAACCTTTGTATTGGGTACTGCTCTTCACCGTATCCTTCGGTTTCATCATCGGGCGGATCCACGAAATCTTCAAACCGCTCGCTGTTGTCGGGAACTACTGGATGTTCTTCTTGGAATACGGACTCATCATCTGCATCATCACCAACCTCGTCATTTGGCTGACACCGTTTAAAAGCGTAGCGGCGGTCGGGACGATAGGAGTCGTCCTGCTTGTCGTTTTATTCGGGGTCGGTACATATAATGCCTATACGCCGGTTGCGCGGGAGCTGTCGATTCAGATTGACAAGAAGGGGGAGCCGATGCGTGTCGTTGTGGCCTCAGATTTCCACCTGGGCGTACTTTCGAATAAGGGACATCTCGAAAAATTTGTGCAGAAGACCAATGAGGCAAACCCGGACCTGGTGTTGCTCGTCGGGGACTTGATTGATGACGATCCGAGCTGGTACATCGAGGACGGCATGCACCAGGTGATGAAGCGGCTCAAGGCGACATATGGTGTATATGGGGTACTGGGCAATCATGAATATTACGGAGGGAAGATTCCTCTGCTGATTGAAGAAATGGAAGCATCCAATGTGAAAATGCTGCTGGATGAAACTATTTTGGTCGATAATCGTTTCTATTTAACAGGGCAGGAGGACAGGACAAACATAGCGCGCAAGCCATTGGAAAGTCTGAAGCCCGAGGATGAAACAATGCCTTGGTTCGTCATGAACCATACACCGGATGACCTGGAGACGCCGGCCCGCCTGGGGGTGGATTTCCATACATCGGGCCATACGCATAAGGGGCAGATGTGGCCGAACAGCTTCATCACATCCCGTATTTTCGAGCTTGACTATGGGCATAAGCTGAAAGGCACGATGAATGCCCTTGTATCAAGCGGCTTCGGTTTTTGGGGGCCGCCGACACGGATTGGTTCGCAATCGGAATTATGGATAGTCGATATTGAATTTACAAAATAAGGAGTCTAATCATGGAATTATTTGAGTTATTAAAAGCGCTCATCCTGGGCTTTGTCGAAGGGATGACGGAATTCGCCCCGGTATCTTCTACAGGGCATATGATCATTGTTGATGATTTGTGGTTGAAAACAACGGAATTTTTAGGACAGGGATCGGCCAATACGTTTAAAATCGTCATCCAGCTCGGTTCGATTCTGGCGGTAGTCGTGGTCATGTGGAAACGCATCTTGAGTCTGGTCGGGCTATATAAAATAGAAGGCCAGGAAAAGACGCGCTTCAATTTGGGACATGTCATCGTCGGTATTCTTCCGGCCGGTGTGTTCGGTGTTTTATTCGAGGACTACATCGATGAAAATTTATTTGGTATTGAAACGGTCATCATCGGTCTATTCATCGGGGCATTCCTCATGATTGTTGCGGATAAATTAGGACCGAAGCGACCAAAGATTACGTCGCTTGACCAGATTTCCTACGGCAAAGCATTGAAGATCGGGTTCATCCAATGTCTATCGCTATGGCCTGGATTTTCGCGTTCCGGTGCGACAATTTCCGGGGGGGTACTGTTGGGGCTGGACCATAAGACGGCAGCCGACTTTACATTCATTATGGCGGTGCCGATCATGGCCGGTGCGAGCGGCCTCTCATTGTTCAAAAACTGGGATCAAATCAACATGGAACACCTTGGCTTCTATGCGGTCGGCTTCATCAGTGCATTTGTGTTTGCACTCATCTCCATCAAGTTCTTCCTGAAGCTGATTTCAAAGGTGAAGCTGACGCCGTTTGCCATCTTCCGTATCGTCTTGGCGCTTATTTTAATGGCTGTCATCTATCTGTAATAGGGAATGCCATGCCTGAGCCTGCCAGCTGTGGGGCCGGTATTTTGTAGTGAATAATGATTGGGAAAAATGAAAACGGCTCAGAAAAGAGTGAACGCTCCTTTCTGGGTCGTTTCTTTTTATTTTGCAGTCCATGTCTATCAGCTGTTCAGGGCTGCTTCCAGGGCTTTTGGCTCTGCTACGGAGCAAAAACGGAGAGCGCGGCTGACGACTGTAGGGACGACGGAGGCATGATTTTCTTCCGGAGCCACATAGCATTCCACCTGCAGGCCGGCGATTCCCAGCATGGCGCCCATCTTTTTTGCATCCTCCACCATGAATCCCTCCAGTTCACCGACTGCCATGAAGAGGCGGGTATTCCTCTTTGCCCCCTCGTCCGCAATGAACCGGTTTCCCATATCCATCAATTCTTCCTCGTTCCACCAGATGGACGGGCTGATGGCGATGAGGTGCTTGAATGTTTCCCCTCGGGTAAACAGGGTCCATAGAGCGAAGTAGCCGCCGAGTGAATGGCCGAATAAAGTGCGCTGTTCGGGATTCACCGGATATTCGGCCTCGATTAGGGGAATGAGCTCCTGCTCGATGAAACGGTAGAACTGTTCGGCTCCGCCGTAGACCTCGGGGACTTTTCCTTTCGCGCGGGCGGGTATGTGCAATTTTTCAGCGGGTGCCGTAAAGTCGATGAAGCGTCGTTCGCGCATTTCCTCTTTCCGGTGGCAGATGCCCACCACAATCGCCGGCATCATCCCGGTCTTCCTGCTGTTTAATTGCTGCAGCCGTACAGCATCCTTTACGAATCC
>JAZUQF010000149.1:0-4468 GCA_045605545.1 Lysinibacillus sp. | reverse complement strand
GAAGGTACAACCGTTAACGAGCATTTTGGGCAAGTCTATGTCCATGTCCAGATGTTTAAAGGCGTGCCGCTTCAAATCAAGGTGTTCGATAATGAATCGGAGACGCGCATTGCTATCGGTGAGCAATTTACAAAGGCTTTTGAAGCAATCGAATCAAAAGAAGCGGATGAAAACTACATCTTCCAGCGCAAATGGGTGGACTACGGTGTCCGTTATGGCGAAAAGGAGGAAATCGCACAGGCCGTCCTGCAGGAAGTGCTTGCTACATATCCACAAGAGCGTCTGCAGCTGATTGTCGATGCAGCCAATTCAAGCAAAAAGGCAGTTCCACAGGAGAAGCAGAAGGTGACGGTGGACATGTATAAGGAGCCCGAAGATTGGCAACAGCGCTTCCAGCTGCTTGACCAGCTGCCAGATCCAGAGGTGGAGGATCTTCCACTACTGACACTGGCTCTTGACGACGAGCAGATGGCAATCCGCCGTCTGGCAACGGTTTATCTCGGCATGCTTGAGGATACGGCGGTTGTTCCTGCGCTGACGAAGGCACTGAAGGACAAGAGTGCGGCTGTTCGCCGTACGGCAGGGGATTGCATGAGCGACCTCGGTTTTGAGGAATTCGAACCGGCGATGATGGAAGCTCTGAAGGACAAAAATAAATTGGTTCGTTGGCGCGCCGCCATGTATCTGTATGAAACAGGTACAGAAGCTTGCCTGCCTGCCCTCCACGAAGCAGAGGAAGATCCGGAGTTCGAAGTGAAGCTGCAGGTGAAGATGGCGATTGCCCGCATCGAACAGGGAGAGGAAGCAAAAGGCTCCGTATGGAAGCAGATGACTGATGCTCGTTCGTAGTAATAGTAGAAGCACATGCCCCCAGCGTGTGCTTTTTTCATGGACAAATACTCACAAAGTGAAGTTCGTATATTTCCTGATGGAGGACTTTGGTATATAATGGTTGTAAAAATATACATATGAGGTATTTACCATGACTATTAGGAAAAAACTTCTTTCATCCTACTCTGGCATTCTTTTTATCGTGATTCTCGTATTAGTAGTGAATCTGTGGCAGATTCAGCGTATGAATGGCAATATGCAGAAAATCATCAACGATCAGCAGGCGGTACTATTGTTTGCAAGTGATTTGAAAAACAACTTGAGTACCCAAGGAATGCTTGTGAGACAATTTGCCCTGTCCGGGGATTTGAGTGTCCTGACGGAGCTCGAGGCAGCCCGGCTGGAATTGGATGAAGAAATCCAGCGGCTGAAGGATGAGCCTTCAGCAGAGGTTGCCGAGTTGACGGCGAAGCTTGTAGAGGAAAAAGAGTTATTCAATCTTGCAGTCGAGAAGGTGGTTGAGCAGACAAGGAAGTTCGATTATGAAGGGGCGAAAATCACCATCAATAATGAAGTGCGGCCGCCGAATCAAAATCTGGACAACTATATAGACAAACTCATCGCCTACTACGACGAGCAGTTTTCAGCGATGAACAGCAAAGTGAAGAATGAAGCGAAAACAGCTATTGGGATTACTCTGGTGCTTGTCGCCATTTGTATAGCAGTCGCTGTAGCAGCGGCATTCATCATGGGCAAAGTAATTGGCGCACCAATCCAGAAGCTGCAGCATGCAGTCAGCACCATCGCTGCAGGGGACTTGACGAAGGAGGATGTCGAGACGGACGCTACCGGTGAAGTCAAAGAGCTTGCCGAGGCATTCAACAGGATGAAAGAATCGCTTACAACACTTCTACAAACCATCAGAAATAACACACAGCAGCTTTCCCATTCAAGTGAGAATTTGGCCGGTCATACGAATAGGGCCATCACCTATATTGAACAAACGGCCGATTTGGCAGACCGACTGGCAGATAATGCAAAGACATCGGCAGATAGCGCCAATGTCAGTGCCGAAGCAATGAAGGAGACGACAAACGCTGTGCAGAAAATGGCGGATTCCACTTCAAACATCCACTTGAATACACAGCAGATGAAGCAGCTCACTGATAAAGGAATCTACTCTATTCATGCTATCGAAAAGCAGATGGAGGAAATTTCGTCTTCTACGGGTATAACTGAAACGCTGATTGTCCGATTGCTCGAGCAGTCGAATGAAATCCAGCAGATGACAAAGCTGATTACAGATATTACAGACCAGACGAACCTTTTGGCGCTGAATGCAGCGATTGAAGCGGCACGCGCAGGTGAGCACGGTAAAGGATTTGCCGTAGTGGCCGATGAAGTGCGGAAACTGGCTGAGCAGTCGAAGGAATCAGCCCATAAGATTCATCGTTTGACGAATGAAATCCGTCATGAAACAACGCAAGTCGCTGTATCTGTAGAGCAGAGCGTTAAAGCTTCGGAAAGTGGCGTGGCAATTGTCAAACAGGCGGGGGAGACATTCGTCCAAATTGAAAAGGCTGTCGATCAAATAGCGGATGAAATCGGTGCGACTACCGCCGTAGTAAGTGAAATCTCCGCTTCGGTTGAAGAAGTGGCTGTTTCTGTAGTCGGAATTTCCGAGCAGTCGGGCGAATCGGCGACACATGCGGCAAAGGTAGCGGAAACAATCGACGGACAGGTCGATATCATGCAGGAAATCCGCGAGGTGTCCGAGCAACTGACAGCAGAGTCGGAATACCTGGAGCAAATGATGGACAAGTTCAAGGTTTAGTGAAGAAAGCATGCAAATCATTTGGTCTGCATGCTTTTTATTCATTTATCGTGCATAAAGGGGGGATCTATTATGAATGTAAGGGTATTTGAAGCATCGGTCTCCGTGCCATTACTTGCTGTAACTTTACTAATGTTGACGGTGTTTTTGTATTGGCGTATTAAAGACGCCAGGAAAAAAATTTATATACCGATGTTCATTTCAGCTTACGGCTTACTCTACTCACAGCTGCAGGTGTATGTTTTGAGTGTAGGATACGACGGGATTATATTTGTGTTGATTTCCTGGTTGTTTGTTTATCTACTAATCATCTCAATCCTGTACGCGATTTTCAAAACACTTAAAATGAGAAAGGACTGAAGCTGAAAAGAAAGGGTCGATCTGTTCATGCATGGCATCCTCAGCGGCGGATTATACGAACATGGCCAATTGTAAAGAAACTCGCAATCAGTCGATTCCGTGGAAATGAAAAAAGCATGCCGGATGTCATCTACCATCCAGGCATGCTTTAAGATTACTTGTTCGTAAAGAAAATCGCGATTGTACCAGAACCGACATGGGAGCCGATTACTGCACCGATATTTGTCACATCGATGGCCTTCGGTTGCAGACGTTCTTCGATTACCTTTGTTACATCGGCAAGAAGCTGCTCATCGTTGCTGTGAGAAATACCTACTACTTTCTGCGAGAAGTCGCCTCCGCGCTCCGCCATGATATCGATCATGCGGTTGATGGCCTTTTTATGGCCACGTATCTTTTCAAGCGGGACAAGCTTTCCACCTTCGACATTCAAGATAGGTTTGATGTTCAGCAAGCCGCCGACGAATGCGCTCGTCTTCGATACACGGCCGCCTTTTGCCAGATAGTCCAAATCGGCAACTGTAAAGAGGTGCTCGACTGTAGCTGCATAGCTAGTTGTTTGCTCTACGACCTCCTCGAAGGATTTTCCCTCATCGCGAAGTTTGACGGCTTCCTTCACGACGAATCCTTGCCCTAATGAGGCGCATTTCGTATCAATGATGGCCAGTTTCATTTCGGGATATGTTTCAAGCAGTTCGTTCCGCACCATCATTGCTGTCTGGCATGTTCCAGATAAAGGGGAAGAAAAGGCGATATATACAGCTTCCTCGTTGTTTTTCGCTACTTCTTCAAATGCTTTATAAAAGGCCTCCGGAGACACTTGTGATGTTTTCGGCTGTGCGCCCGCTGCAATGGCCTTGTAAATTTCTGCAGGCTCAATGCCGTAGACGTCATCATACTCTTGTCCATTCAGATGGACACGCAGCGGAAATAAGGAGACCTGATGCTCCTCATAATAGCCCTTTGGTAGGTCACATGCGCTATCGGTAAAAATCTTCAATTCTATCGCCTCCTGTATGTATACTTTTATAATTGTAAAAAAGATTGCGCATAAGTCAATTTACATTTGTCACATCTTTATAAAAATGAATCTTTCTATCTATATGAATAGGATTTTTAAAATAGAACAAGCTTTTTTTGGAAATAATGAAACTATGATAAGATTGCTTCCGTCAAAGGGGCGAGAAATGGGGTGGGGATATGCTGTCGAATAGAGAGATGAGTGAATTGATGGATACATACAGCGGCTACCTGCTGCAAATCAGCTATATGTATGTGAAGGATTGGACAACGGCGGAAGACCTCGTGCAGGAGAGCTTCATCAAGTTTTTCAGGTCGCATGGGCAGTTTCGTGAAGAGTCGTCACTCAAGACGTACTTGACCCGGATTACAATCAACACATGCCACGATTACCTACGTAGCTGGAAAAACAAAAAGCATATG
>JAZUQF010000148.1:0-5750 GCA_045605545.1 Lysinibacillus sp. | reverse complement strand
CCTCTCTCGCAAATGCGACCCACGCCTTCTGCATACGGCCAGCCAGTGCTTTGTCAGGCGTGCTTCCCAATAAGAATCCCGCTCCTCTTTCAAGAGCATTCCAGACAAACGGTATTTCAAGTGCGTGGCATGACTTCAATGCCCCGTCCAAGACCGGACTTTCCCAATCGAAGCGGTACATCCATACAGGCGCCTCCTGCTTGGCCTGCTCCTGCGCCAGATGGATGGCCGGTGCAGTAAAGATGTCGAATGTCATCACCTGCTCAAAGAGCCCTTTATCAAAGGTACGTCCTTGCAGCTGGGGGGCAATCTGTGCCCATTTATTCTGCAGCATATGCTGCAGGCGCAGTACTATCCCCTCATCGTCCAGCTGGTCGAGCGTCGAATCGAATGTCGAATACAGATTGTATTCATCCTTATTCGTTCCAATCAGGATAGGGATACCCCTGCACACCCCTTTCGCCAACGATTCTTCCGGCGGCTCTTGGATGACGACACCGTCCAAAGTTGGACCAAGCATCATCGGAGGGATGTTTTTCGCAGCTTCCAATAGCTCTTCGGCAGGCACTTCCTCCAGCTTTGCTATATCCTCCACACTGATTTCTAGATGGGCCAATACCCCCCTGCACACCTGTTCAGCTATTGCCGGACTCAATACATTACGCGACGCACCACTCTGCAGGATGGCCTTGTGGAACAGCGGCTTTGCGGCGGGAAGCGTCAGCAGGACGCCGATGCTCATCGCACCTGCGGATTCACCGAATATCGTGATGTTATCCGGATTCCCGCCGAATCCCTCAATGTTTTCCTTCACCCATTCAAGTGCCGCTATCTGATCGAGCAGCCCGCAGTTGGCCGAGCCTGCGTACCGTTCCTGGCCAACGCTTCCCACGTGCAGGAAACCGAACACCCCCAGCCGGTAATTGAACGTCACGACGACGACATCATGCTCTTTGGCAAACGTGGTGCCGTCATAGGCAGGGCTTGAGCCTGCACCATTCAGGAATGCGCCTCCATGAATCCATACCATCACCGGCCGTTTGGCACCGTCTGCCGCCGGGGACCAGATATTTACGGTATGGCAGTCCTCGCTCATCTCACCTTCTTTAATGGATGCGCCTAAAAAGCTCATGACCTCACTTTCCGGCTGCATCGCCGCCGGGCCGAAACGCACCGCCTCATATACACCTTCCCATGCATCCGGTCTTTGTGGTGGATGGAGGCGGGCAGCCTTTGCATACGGAATGCCCTTCCAAACCGAAACCCCGTCCATCTGTTCGCCCTTTACCTGGCCGTAGCCTGTCTGTACATACGTTGACGACATGTCCATTTCCCCTTTTTATGAAATAGGTTGCTTAAGGTACGAGCACCAGCTTGCCCATCGTCTTCCTTCCCTGCAGCATGCGATGGACATCGGCTGCCTCCTCCAACTTATAGACGCCGCCGATTGTCAGCGTCAGGTCCCCGTTTTCCACGTAATCCAGGAGCTCCTTCATGCTACGCTGATAAAGCTCCTGCTTCGCCATGATCTGCGGCAGGAAGAAGCCGATGACAGATTGGTTCCGCCGCATCAGCTGGCCTGCTTGCATCGGTGAATCCTCGCCGCTTGCCGCACCGAAGACCACGAGTCTGCCGAACGGGGCGAGGCACTTTAATGTCTTGTTGAAGACTTCTCCTCCGACCATTTCAAGCGCTACATCCACGCCTTTTCCACCTGTCAGCTCCCTCACCTGCAGCTCCCAGTCCGGTTCCGTGTAGTTGATCAGCTCATGTGCGCCCAATTCCTTTGCATGCTGCAGTTTTTCCTCCGAGCTGGCAGTGGCGATGATCTTCCCTGCACCGAACAGCCTGGCCAGCTGGACGGACAGCGCGCCCACACCGCCTGCAGCTGCATGTACAAGCACCGACTCCTCTTGTTCCAGACGCCCCATCGTCGTTAGAATATGGTAGGCTGTCTGTCCCTGAAGCGGCAGTGCGACGGCATGGGGAAAGTCCACCCCCTCCGGCACCTCGGACAATGCCATTTCATGGACGCTCGCATACTCTGCATAAGCCCCCGATTCAATCATGGAGACGACACGCATGCCCGGTGAAAATCTTGTGACCGCTTTTCCGACCGCGACGACAATTCCTGCTATTTCCGAACCCGGTATGAACGGCAGCTTTGTCGGGACGACGTATTTTCCCTCTCGTCTTGCCGTATCCGCATAGTTGACGCCGATTGCCTTCACTTCCACCAGCACGTCCCGGTCTCCGACAGCCGGAACATCCATATCAACTAGCTGCAAAACCTCCGGACCACCGTATTGCGTAAATTGAACTGCCTTCATCGTCTGTACTATTGCTTTCATTGTAATTCCTCCTTCGTTTAGTGCCTCATTTGTTTATGCCGCATCAGACCTGCTTGCTCTGCGTAGCAACACCATTGAAAACGAGTTCTATATACTGGTCCGCCAGCTCCTCCACCGACATCTCTCCTTGCGGGTCGAACCATTGACAGCTCCAGTTCGTCATGCCGAGGATGGCGAGGCTTGTCATTTCCGGATGCAATTGCTGTCGGAACTCACCGGCCTGTATGCCCTCTTTGATGACATGTATGATATTCCTGCGAAACTCTTCCCATTTCCGCTTGATATTTTCTGCATGTTCAGATGTCAAGTTACGCATTTCCCGGAAGTAGACCCGTCCATGCGCTCCCCGGTGCTTCATATCGTAGAGGATGAGGGCGATGATTTCGCCGAGCTGATTGCGGAAGCCCCTCACCGTCTGTAAGATTGCATGCTGCTTTTCCAATAAAACGGTGATGTACTGCAGGTGGATGTCCAGCAACAGAGCTTCCTTGCTTGCATAATAGTAGTAGAACGTCCCCCTCGTCACACCGACCGAATCGACGATATCCTGGATCGATGTCTCGCTGAATCCCCGTTGTTCAAAAAGCTTTACACTATGATTCGCAATCCTTTCCCTCATACGGTCATGACCCTTTTGGATTGCCCGTATTTTCCTCCCGGAGTGCCCTGCGCAGGATTTTTCCTACGATGGTTTTCGGAAGTTCAGTGCGGAACTCCACATAGGATGGTATTTTGTAGGCGGCAATGCGCTCGCGTGTCCAGTCGATGATGTCCTGCTCCGTCGCAGCCTGGCCTGCCTTTTTCACAATGAGTGCCTTGACGGTCTCACCGCGATACGCATCCGGTACACCGATGACTACGGCTTCCTGGACCGCCGGATGTTCGTACAGCAGTTCCTCGACATCACGAGGGTAGACATTGTAGCCGCTTGCGATGATCAGGTCCTTCTTCCGGTCGACGATGTAGAGATAGCCATCCTCGTCCACCTTGGCGATGTCGCCTGTGTACAGCCATCCATCCCGGATTGTGTTTTCCGTTTCCTCCGGCATATTCCAGTACCCCTTCATGACCTGCGGGCCGCGTATCACCAGTTCGCCAAGCTCGCCCACCGGCATTTCCTCATTCCCTGTAGAGAGGTTGACAATTTTGTAGTCCGTCCCTGGCATGCCGATGCCTACACTGCCCGCCTTCCGCTCCCCGAATGGTGGGTTGCAGTGCGTGACCGGTGCCGCCTCCGATAAGCCGAAGCCCTCGAGTATTTTCGCACCCGTCCTGCTTTCGAATTCATGCATCGTCTGTACCGGTATTGGAGCACTGCCGCTGTTGCATGTCCTTATACTATCAATGCCGTATTCCTGTGCATGTGGATGATTGACGAGGGCAATGTACATCGTCGGCACGCCCGGGAAGGTCGTCGGCTGCTCCTTCTTGATCGTCTGCAGAACTTCTTCCAGCTCAAACTTCGGCAGCAGGATGATTGTAGCCCCGTTCAAGATTGATAGATTCATGCAGGAAGTCATGCCGAATACATGGAACAAAGGAATGACAGCAAGGCATTTGTCCTCTCCAAACGGATGCTCTTTTTCAAAAAATGCATGGGACTGCTGGGCGTTGACGGAAATATTCCTGTGCGTCAGCATGGCTCCCTTCGATACACCAGTCGTCCCCCCTGTATACTGCAGGACTGCCACATCCTCCACGGGATTGATGTCTACAGGATGGAGCGTCCTGCCGATGCCCTTGCCGATGAATTGTTCGAACTGTTCATCCTCGCCCTGCAATGTAGAATTTTCAGATTCGAAGCCGACGACGATGATGTGTTCCAGGGAGGTCTTATCGGCGATTGCCTTGATGCGAGGGTAGAGTGGTTCAAATACGACGATTGTTTTGGCGGCGGAATCATTCAGAATATGGAGCAGTTCCTTTTCAAGGTACATCGGGTTGACCTGTGTGACGATGGCCCCCGCCTTTAAAATGCCGTAGTAGGAGATGATGTACTGTGGGCAGTTCGGCAGCATGACGGCCACCCTGTCCCCCTTTTCAATACCCATCTGCTGAAGCGACGCAGCAAACATGGAGCTGAGCGACCACAACTCCTTATAGCGGATTTCCTTTGAATAGAACTTGATGGCGATATGGTCCGGGATTTTTTCCACCGTTTCCTTTAAAATTTCCGGCATTGTCTTAACTGGAAATTCCATATCCGGTGAAATGGAGCTAGGGTACTGCTTATACCAGACTTTTTCGACTTTCATCGTTTCTCCCCCCTGTCAGCAGGAATACACGACCTGCTGCTTCTTTTCGTCATACACCAAATACACGGCGACCAATTACTTCATAGAAAACTACATCCCGGCTTGAAAAGCACCTCTTCTAGCAAGAATTGTTCCATGCCTGTCCACCTGTGCAGGCGCTGTTCACAACCGGCATGCCCTTCCACATATACAATATGACAGGTTGTCCGAAAGCATTACCGATTGACGGGGAATTGTCTGGCATTTTCTATCATTGAAGCGTCTACGTATGGAAAAGAAATCTACAAGGTTTCAAAAAATAGCTGTTGCCACCACCCCGATACTAACCAGTTGGTATGTTCAGAATAATCAAAACCAGGAAAGTTTTCAAGGATTTTCTAAAACGTTTTCATAGAATGGCGGCTTACAGTCTCCCATTTCATCCATATAGCATTCCCATAATAAAAAAGACACCAGCCGTAGCTGATGCCTTTCATGATTCACGCGGTCGTTTAGATTACCCGGCGATTGATTGTGCCTTGCTTTTTAATCGAGGCGCCCTGATGCTTCCACGCCAATTGTCTTCAAATGATTGATTGTACGTGCTAGCTCCTCGGCAGGGATTGCAGAAAAAAGCTCTTCCATCTTTCTTTCATGCTCCGGAAAAACCTTCTCCATCATCGCCTCGCCCTCCTCGGTAATCGCTGCATAGATGACACGGCGGTCGTTCGGACAGCCCTGGCGCATGACGAAGCCCTTCTCCTCCAACTTATCGATGACATACGTAATGCTGCTGCTTGCCACCAAAATCTTTTTGCCGATAATCTGAATCGGCTGTCTGCCTTTATGATATAAAAGCTCCAAAACGGCAAATTCCGTTGCATTGAGCCCATATTTCGATACATCCTTCTTCAATAAATCCTCTAAGGAACGGGATGCGCGGAGCAGCACGGTGATGGCATGCAAGGCCTGATTCCGCTGTTCCATATGCTCACCTCTATTACTTCAATTTCAATTATCTTTATTTCAAGATAATTATATCATTAAATTTCCAAATTGTCCATCCATCATCCTATTAATCCGATATTCTATTTACCACGCACATCCGCAAAAAACATTTATTTTTTACAATAGATAGAAAAACTTATTGTATTCGAGAAATTTC
>JAZUQF010000147.1:0-2008 GCA_045605545.1 Lysinibacillus sp. | reverse complement strand
CGTGCAGTCGGTCGTAAGGTTCATGATGTTCCTGCTGCCGATTTTATGGAACATGGAAAATCTAAATGCAGCCCTTATTGTCCTCCTGAAGTTGAACCCATTCTTCTATATCATCGAGGGGATACGGGCCTCGGTCATCGGTGATACATGGTTTTTCCAGGATATGACCTACACGGTCTACTTCTGGAGCATCGCGCTGTTCATCCTTGTGGTAGCCAGCCGTTTGCATGTGAAATTCAGAAATCACTTTGTTGATTTAATGTAGGAGGTTCGGAATGGAACCGAAAGTAGTATTCAAGGATGTAAGTAAATCCTATAAAATTTATAATAAGCAGTCTGATAAGTTAAAAGAATTATTTCTGTTTAATGGGAAGAAGGCCAGGCAGTTCAATGCCCTCCGAAACATTTCCTTCGAGGTGTATGAAGGGGAAGTAGTGGGCGTCGTGGGGCTCAACGGGGCTGGGAAATCCACCCTGTCCAACCTCATCGCCCAGATCGTCCCCCCTTCTGCCGGGGAAATCACAATCAACGGGGAGCCTTCCCTCATTGCAATCGCCATCGGGCTGAACAACCAGTTGAGCGGCATCGACAACATTAAAATGAAATGCCTCATGCACGGACTCAACAATCAGGAAATTCGCCGGCTGATACCCGACATCATCGAGTTTGCGGACATCGGTGATTTCATCAATCAGCCCGTGAAAAACTACTCGAGTGGCATGAAGTCGAGGCTGGGATTCGCCATTTCAATCCATACGAACCCGGATATCCTGATTGTCGATGAAGCGTTGTCCGTCGGGGATAAAACGTTCTACCAGAAGTGTATCGACAAGATGAATGAATTCAAGGAAAGCGGGAAGACGATTTTCTTCATCAGCCACTCCGAAAGCCAAGTCCGTAATTTCTGCGACAAGGTATTGTGGCTTGAGCACGGCGAGACAAGGATGTTCGGCGAGGCGGGCCCTGTCCTGGAGGAGTACGGCCGCTATGTGAAGGAATTCAATGCATTGCCGAAGAAGGACAAGAAGTCGTTCAAGGAATCCGGTCTCAAGAAGCAGTACGAGCCGCTTGTGCAGGATGGACCAGGCAGGAAATCCGAAGGCGGAGGCTGGAAGAAGGCGGTCGAATATATGATTGCATTCGGGTTGTATGCGACTGCAGTCGTTGCCGCTTTTCTCATGCTGTGGAATGTATAACGCCTACGATAATTCCATTTTTTTCATGAAAGCATGTCTATTTTGATTTTTCCCCGCATACATTATGCTATCGGACAACAAATTTGTTAGCCGTATATAAAGCTAATTGGGGAGGAATAGTTGTGGATTCATTAAAAGTATCGTCTCGCTCTAATCCAAATTCGGTTGCAGGTGCATTAGTTGCTGTCATTCGAGAGCAGGGGTATGTCGAGATGCAGGCAGTTGGAGCAGGGGCATTAAACCAAGCAGTAAAAGCAGTGGCAATAGCACGCGGATTTGTCGCACCAAGTGGAACGGATTTAATTTGCGCTCCGGCATTTGCGGATATTACAATCGCAGGTGAGGATCGTACGGCATTGAAATTGCTTGTTGAAAAACGAAGCCGATAAAAATTGAACATGTATGCTGGCTGCTACGGCGGCCGGCTTTTTTTGTTTTAGGCAAGGATTATAGGACGCAGCTTCGGGCCGTTTTTATTGCGCCATGGAAGTGAGGGCCTTTTTTAATAGGAAGAAAATTATCAGGTTTGTTGATTACATAACTATTGGTGGATGGAAAGCATGCTTTTAAGTGAAACCTTATCAAAAAGGACTTGTTGGTTGATTGTAGCGAAGACGGCGTGCCTTTCGCTGGGGAGCAAAAGTTCCGACAGTAACAGTGGAATTTTTTGCGAAAAATGTGAGGCGGCCGTATCTGGACTGAGCGTAGTGAAAGAGAAGGGTGAGGATGTGCATGAGGAAAGTGGTCGGCTTTGGAGAAAATTCAATTCTATAAGATACCCTGCTAACAGTAAAAGGTGAATTGACACGCGT
>JAZUQF010000146.1:0-12200 GCA_045605545.1 Lysinibacillus sp. | reverse complement strand
TGCAATAAGGCGCTTGACCAGGTTCATTTCCGTCCCCATGGCCCAGCTTGAACCGGCAGGCGCCTTTTCAATGACATCACAAATATATTTCGTCGAACCATTGTCATCTGAAAGAGCCACCACTTCACGTGAGCATTCGGGGTGTACGAGGATTTTCATGTCCGGGTGCTTTTGGCGTACTTCACGGATATTATTGACCGTGAACCCTTCATGTACGGAGCAATGCCCTTTCCACAAAATGACCTTGATTGCCGTCATATCCCCCTGGTATTCAAGCTGTCCGCTGATGGGGTTCCAAACCGCCATCTGTTCAAGCGGAATGCCCAGGTCATATGCCGTATTCCTGCCTAGGTGCTGATCCGGCAGAAAGAACAGCCGGGGCTTTTGCGTAAATGCCCATTCCACCATTGACTTTGCATTCGAGCTTGTCACGCATGCTCCTCCATTGCGGCCGGTGAATGCCTTGATGGCAGCCGTCGAATTGACATAAGTAAGGGGGATGATTGTATCGCCAAATAACTGTTGCAGAACGACCCAAGCCTCTTCAGTCTGGTAGATATCTGCCATATCAGCCATGGAGCAGCCGGCGCGCATGTCGGGCAAGTAGACGGTTTGTGCGTCATCCGTCAGCATATCGGCCGTCTCCGCCATGAAATGGACGCCGCAGAATACGATGTGTTTTGCCTTCTTGTTGGCGGCTGCCACCTGCGCAAGCTGGAGGGAATCCCCGGTTACATCGGCGAATTGGATGACCTCATCACGCTGGTAGTGATGTCCGGGAATGAACAGCTCATCTCCTAGGCGCATTTTTATATCCCCGATACGCTTCTCCATTTCTTCACGCGACATCGATTTATATTTATTGGGAAGCATCGAGCCCCCGATCAATTTAGTGAGCTCCATGTGCGATTGCTCCTTTCAGCTGTACAAGTGCACTGATATCAAATGCCTTTACGGAGTGTGTCAGGGCGCCTAGTGAAACCCATTGCACGCCGGATGCAGCATAGCTGCCAAGGTTGTCGAGCGTAATGCCGCCGGAAGCCTCTGTAGTGATATGGGATGGCACGAGTGGAAGCCATGAGCGTATTTCGTCGGGTGTCCGGTTGTCGAACATGATGATGTCTGCACCGGCTTCCACGGCTTCTAGCAGCTGTTCTTTTGTCTCGATTTCGACTTCGATTTTTACTGTGTGTCCGATTTTGGCACGAGCCGATGCGACAGCCTTGGTGATGCTGCCGGCAAAGGCGATATGATTGTCCTTCAGCATGATGGCATCATAGAGCCCGCTACGGTGGTTATAGGCGCCGCCTGTACGGACAGCGTATTTATCGAGCATGCGAAGGCCGGGCATCGTTTTGCGGGTGTCGCATATGTTGGCGTTTGTTCCTTTTACGAGCTGGACAGCCTGATGGGTCTGTGTGGCGATGCCGCTCATTCGCTGGATCAGATTCAAAATGACACGTTCTGCGGCAAGCAGGCTGCGGAGTGTCCCCTCGATGACGGCGATTCGCTCGCCCTGCTCTATCCAATCACCGTCTTCCTTCAAAACGCCTATTTGGAGGCTGTCATCAATTAATGGAAAGCCGATTTCAATGATTTGTCTACCGCAAAAAATTCCCGACTCCTTCGTATAGAATGTGAAAACCCCTTGCTCAGACGCACCGAAGACGGATTCGCCGGATAGGTCGCCGTCCCCAATATCCTCATTGAGAAAGTGCATCAGCATGTTCTTTAATTTGATTGTGTTCATATAAACTACTCCTCACTTTCATTGTCCCTTGCTGGAAAACAATCCATCGTTTTTCCCAGTGCTGATTTTTTTGAGGGAAGTCCTCGCGAATATGGGCACCTCTCGATTCGGTGCGGGCAAGGGCTGCATTTGCAATGAGTGCCGCCGTCATATGCATGAACGCCTGCTCGATTTCCCCGCGGCTTCTATGGGAGAAGTCCGGCTGCCAATTGAGCGATGGCAGCTTTTTTAGGAGTGCTTCCAAGCCATGTGACGAACGGACGATTCCGGCGTATGCCGACATTTCGCGCTGCAGCTCCTCTTTTGGGAAGTGCAGCCAGAACGCCTCCTTTTTAGGAGCCTTGGCCGATATAAAATTTGATTGGGTTGTTCCATGTGCAATAAGGTGTGCCGCCATCAATTCCCCGAAGGCCATCCCTTCGAGGAGTGAATTACTCGCGAGCCGGTTTGCTCCATGGACGCCTGTGCATGCAGCTTCCCCGATGGCAAGCAGGCGGGGGATCGTCGTTTCTCCGAGATGAGTGGCGATGATGCCGCCCATTAGAAAATGACTGCCGGGAGCGATGGGAATCCTGCCTTCGTCCAGGCTGATACCGGAGAGCCGGCAAAGCTCTGCGATGGTCGGGAATTCAGCCTCGAAATGGTTGATGGAGGAAATGTCGATGTAGACCTTCTTGCCCTGCGTGCGCATGCGATACATTTCATATGCCGTCACATGTCTCGGGGCCAAGTCGCCGAGGGGATGCCGGCCTTCCATGATGGCATTGCCATCCCCGTCGATGAATCTGCCGCCAGCTCCTCGTACAGCTTCCGATACGAGGCCGTGCGCCTGGTCGGTATAAAGGAGGCTGGGGTGGAACTGGATGAATTCCATATCCGTTACGGCCGCCCCGGCCAAGTATGCAAGCGCGATGCCATCTCCATAGCTATCGGCACAATTGGAGGTGCAGTCATATAATGCACCCGCTCCCCCGGTAGCCAAAATGATGTAGGAGGCGAAGTACGCCTTTTCACCTGATGCCGTTTTGACATGAACCCCGCAGCATTCACCTAGCGTGTTCAAAATGAGCTGATAGGCGAATTCATGTGTATGGAGGAGTACATTTTCTGGTAATTTATTAACATAGTAATCTATCATCGTTTTACCGGTGGCATCTCCGCCTGCATGGACAATGCGGTGCCGGCTATGCGCCCCCTCCAGCCCGAGCGAGACATTCCCATCTGCTGTACGGTCGACGGGAAAGCCTTGTGCCAGGAGATGGGCAACAGCGGTAGCGCCGTGTTCAACCAGGGCTTTCACGTTGCCTTCATGGTGATGAAATTCACCGGCTGCAAGGGTATCCTGTATATGGAGGGAAGTATGGTCGCAGTCGGCGATGGCTGCCGCGATGCCGCCCTGCGCCTGATAGGAGCTGCTGGCTGTCACATCGGATTTTGTGATGATATGGACTTCAAAACGCTTGCTTAAGGTGCGGGCCGCCTGTAGAGCCGCAATCCCGCCGCCAAGAATGACGACGTCTGTATGAATGTTCATCTACACACCTTCTTTACAGTTGTCTTGACACCTATATTTACATAAAATTAGTAAATATACAAGCATTTATTACAAGTGGAAAGTGAGGAGAAAGGGATGACTTACCTGGACTATGCAGCAACTTCCCCAATGATTGAAAGAGCAATCATCGCCTATAGCGAGGTGGCGGGAAAAATGTACGCCAATGCTTCCAGCCTGCATGATGCGGGAGGCCAGGCAACACACGCCGTCACTTGGGCGAGGCGGGTGATAGCGCAGAAATTGGGCGCCCACCCGGATGGAATCATCTTTACGGGAAGCGGGACGGAGGGGAACATTTTGGCCATTCTATCCATTGCACGGACAGAGAAAAGGGGACGCCATATCATTACGTCGATGGCGGAGCATACATCGGTGCACGCAGCGATGAATACGCTGGAGCAAGAGGGCTTCGAAGTTACACGCCTGCCGTTGACGGAAAGGGGCGTAGTGGATGTCGAGGCTGTACAACAAGCAATCCGGCCGGATACGACACTCATTTCCATTCAGCATGTAAACTCCGAAATCGGCACGATCCAGCCTGTCGGGAAGGTAGCGAGGGTTGCAAAGGAACATGGCATTTCGGTTCATGTGGACTGTGTACAGTCTTTTTGTAAGCTAAATGTTTCGGGATTTGTCAGTGAAGTGGATGCCGTTACGGTTTCCGCTCACAAAATCGGAGGGCCAAAGGGGTGCGGTGCGGTTTATCTCAATCCATATACAAGAGTGGTGCCTGTTTTTCCGGGGGTGACGCATGAACGCGGGCTTCGCGGGGGAACGCTTAACACACCGGCGATTGTCGCAATGGCGGTGGCGGTGGAGGATTACCAATATGATTTGAAATACCAATGGGAGCTGCGGGAAAAGCTCGTGAAATCCCTGCATCATAAAAAGTTCGAAATCGTTGGAGGAATATGGACGGAACAGCTGCCCAGCATTTGCGGCATCTGCATGAAGGGGATGGAGGGACAGCTCGTCATGCTGAAGCTGAACGAACAGGGGATATACATATCGACTGGCAGCGCCTGCGACATCAATAGTGCTTCCGGTACGAAGGCCATTTTGGCAATGGGCAGGTCGTACCAGGAAGCGAGGCAGTTTTTCCGTATTTCGTACAGTGGGCAGACAACGATGAACGACATCGTACAGTGTGCCCGTGCTCTATCAAAGCTGTAGACTACGAAACGAAATGCTTTTCAAGCTTTGTGGCAAATGCGGTTCTTTCATCTTCGGATGCGTCTTTCCACCATGCTTCCAAAAATACACCTAGACCTGGCAGGAGATGCTCCTCGCCGCGAGCGATGGCATCATTGATTGTTTCTTCAAATGCTTCAGACGAGTCACCCGTAACATTTGTAGTGATTGCTTCTCGAATTTGAAAATTCATAGTTGACACTCCTTTCTCCTCTTTAGTATTTCAGGGTGTGGGGAAAATATACATGGGACAAAAAGGGTCTACTTATGGCGCAATCCTCCATGCACGGGGAAATGTATATCAAAGAGTCATGTTCTATGTTATAATGCGGGATTGATACTACTTAAAAGGACGGATACGATGAAGCGAATTGAATCAACTCAAAATGCACTCGTGAAGCATTGGAAAAAACTTGTGACGCTTCGAAAAGAGCGTGAAAAATCAGGTGAATTCATCATTGAAGGCTTCCATCTTGTAGAGGAAGCGTTAAAAAATAAAGAACAGCTCCTTCAGATCATCGTCCGTGACGGTGTAGACCTGCCATTGCTGTGGCCGATAGATGATGTCCAAATGGTGCAGGTCAATGAAGCGGTAGCGAAGGAAATCGCTGAAACAGAAAAATCGCAGGGCGTATTTGCCCACTGTCGAGTGAATGAGCCGACGGAAATCGAGATGGCCGGCTGGAGAAAGGTGCTGCTTGTCGATGCAGTGCAGGATCCGGGCAATATCGGGACGATGATCCGTACGGCGGATGCGGCAGGTATTGACGCAGTTATATTAGGCAAAGGCTGTGCGGACGCCTACAATCCGAAGGTCATGCGTTCGGCCCAAGGGTCGCATTTCCACATCCCAGTGGTGCGTGGCGACCTCGATGAATGGATCGACCGCCTGCAGGATGACGGGGTGAAGGTATTCGGTACATCGCTTGAAGAGGCCATTTCCTACCGGGATATCGATGCGACGGACAACTTTGCGTTGATTGTCGGGAATGAAGGTGCCGGCATCAGCCCGCAATTGTTGGCAAAAACAGACCACAACGTCATCATTCCGATTTTAGGCGGTGCAGAGTCGCTGAATGTTGCGGTGGCAACAGGTATATTGCTATACGCTTTTGTGAAATAACTTGAAGAAGTTCACATAATCTTGTACTATTGAATACGTATAAAATGTAAATGCAACGACCGGGAAGAGTAGTTGTGATACACATGGATGAGGGAATGGCAGTCATGGACTGGAAGCTGCCTGCATGATGACACGATGAAGTTCACCCCGCGAGCAGCGCAGCAGAAAAGCTGTGCCGGTGACAAGCCGTTATTTGAATTGAGTGATTGCTTCAGGCAATAACTAGGGTGGTACCGCGAATATCCTCGTCCCTTTTTTAGGGGCGGGGTTTTTTATTTGGGCGCAGAAACGCTGATAAATATACGAAAACCGCTGATAAATAGAGGGGAATCGCTGATAAAAGAAGCCGGCATGTCCCTTGTTGCATGGAAGCACAATCGACCACAATACGGAAACAGGAGGATTTAACAATGGAACAGCAATTAAAGCAGCTGGAGCAGGAAGCTCTGGCGAAGATCGAAGCCGCATCGTCGTTAAAAGAGCTGAACGATGTGCGCGTCGCCTACCTCGGCAAAAAAGGGCCGATTACAGACCTGCTGAAAGGCATGGGTAAACTATCGGCTGAAGAGCGTCCGAAAATGGGGGCATTGGTCAATACGGTCCGCGAAAATCTGACAGAGGTACTAGCTACAAAGTCAACCGCTTTAGAGGAAGCGGCCATCCAGGAGCAGCTGGAAAAGGAATCCATCGATGTGACGCTGCCAGGTGCGAAGGTGCAAATCGGCAACCGTCATCCACTGACACGCGTCATCGAGGAAATTGAAGATTTGTTCGTAGCGATGGGCTATGAAATCGCGGAAGGCCCGGAGGTAGAGAAAGACTACTACAACTTCGAGGCGCTGAACCTGCCAAAAGGGCACCCAGCACGTGACATGCAGGACTCCTTCTACATTTCCGAAGAGATTCTGCTGCGCACGCACACGTCTCCAGTGCAGGCCCGTACGATGGAAGCGAAAAAGGGTGAACCAATCCGCATCATCTGCCCGGGTAAAGTGTTCCGTCGTGATACAGACGATGCAACGCATTCCCACCAATTCATGCAGATTGAAGGGCTTGTCATCGGCGAAAACATCCGTATGAGCGACCTTAAAGGCACGCTTGATGCATTGGCGAAAAAGATGTTTGGTGCCGAGCGTGAAATTCGCCTTCGCCCTTCCTTCTTCCCATTCACAGAGCCATCTGTAGAGGTGGACGTATCGTGTCATAAATGTGGCGGCGATGGTTGTAATGTATGTAAGAAAACAGGCTGGATTGAAATTCTGGGTGCCGGTATGGTCCACCCGAATGTACTTGAAATGGCCGGCTATGATTCGAAAAAAGTATCAGGCTTTGCGTTCGGCATCGGGGCGGAGCGTATTGCGATGTTAAAATACGGGGTGGATGATATCCGTCACTTCTATACGAATGACGTACGCTTCTTATCACAATTCCACCGCAGTGAAGGGTAAGGAGGAAATACAATGTTAGTATCATTGAAATGGTTATCACAATATGTGGATATCGAAGGTATTGCGCCGCAGGAATTAGCAGAAAAAATTACACGCTCAGGGATTGAGGTGGATGCAGTAATCGACCGTGCACAGGGCATGACAAATGTGGTCGTCGGTCATGTTGTGTCGAAGGAAAAGCATCCGGAAGCGGATAAACTAAATGTTTGTCAGGTAGATGTCGGTGAAGAAAGCTTGCAGCAAATTGTGTGCGGCGCTCCGAATGTCGATGCAGGCCAAAAAGTAATTGTGGCGCGTCCAGGTGCAAAATTGCCAGGCGGCATCAAAATCAAAAAGGCGAAGCTTCGCGGACAGGAATCGAACGGTATGATTTGTTCCCTGCAGGAGCTTGGCATCGAAGGACGTCTTGTACCGAAAGCGTATGCGGAAGGCATCTATGTATTGCCGGAAGACAGCGTGCCGGGATCGGATGCACTGGAGCTATTAGGACTGCGCGATACAGTATTGGAGCTTGGTCTTACACCAAACCGCTCGGATGCGTTATCGATGCTTGGCGTTGCTTATGAAGTGGCGGCGATTCTTTCACAAGATGTGAAGCTTCCGGAAATCACATACACAGCTTCAGCTGAAAAAGCGGAGGATAAACTGAAGCTGCGTGTGGAAGATACATCGGTGAACCCGCTGTATGCAGCAAAGGTTATAAAGAACGTGAAGGTGGCAGAGTCCCCATTATGGCTGCAGCATTATCTGATGGCGGCAGGTGTACGTCCGCACAATAATGTAGTCGACATTACAAACTACATCCTGATGGAATATGGCCAGCCATTGCATGCATTCGATTACGATAAGCTAGGTACGGCTGAAATCGTGACGCGCCATGCAGTGGAAGGTGAAAAAATCACGACATTGGATGATCAGGAACGTACATTACAGGCGCATAACTTTGTCATCACAAATGGCAAGGAACCAGTAGCGGTAGCCGGTGTAATGGGCGGTGCAAACTCGGAGGTATCCGATGAGACTACAACGGTTGTCATCGAATCTGCGTATTTTGCAGGGCAGTCCGTACGCCGTACATCAAAGGATTTAGGCCTGCGTTCAGATTCATCTGCACGTTTTGAAAAAGGTGTGGATCCAAACCGTGTCATTCCAGCGGCAGAGCGTGCAGCGCAGCTATTGGCGGAACTTGCTGGCGGTGAAGTATTGGAAGGTACAGTCCTTGTCGACGAGCTGGATAAAACTCCTGCGCGTGTCGTTGTTTCTCCTGATTTCATCAACACACGTCTTGGCATGAAGATTTCGCTAGAAGATATGCTGTCCATTTTAGAACGTCTGAAATTTGATGTGGAGGCGGCGAATGGCCTATTGATTATCGATGCACCGACACGTCGTCAGGACATCAAAATCGAAGAGGATATCGTCGAGGAAATTGCCCGCATGTTCGGCTACGATGAAATCCCGGCGACGCTTCCTGAGTCGGGAGAGCAGGTTGGCGGCTTGACGGCCTACCAGGCAAAACGCCGTGTCGTACGCAATGTCATGGAAGGTGCTGGTCTGTTCCAGGCGGTGACTTATTCATTGACATCCGCTGCTGCTTCTCAAAAATATGCCTTAAAAGCAGAGGAAACGACAAAGCTTCTTATGCCGATGTCGGAGGAGCGCTCTACATTGCGTCAAAGCCTGATTCCACATCTAGTAGAGGCGGCTGCCTACAATGTAGCACGTCAAACCGATTCTGTTGCACTATACGAGATTGGCTCTGTATTCCTTGGTCAAACAGCAGAAGGGCTGCCGTTTGAGGAAGAGCATCTGGCATTGGTGTTGACAGGGAAATGGACTGACAATGCATGGCAGGGCGAAAAGAAACCGGTTGATTTCTTCGTTGCAAAAGGCATCGTGGAAGCAGTATTTGCAAAGCTTGGCCTAGCAGAGCGTGTTTCCTATGTGAAAGCTTCTATTGATGGTCTGCACCCTGGCCGTACAGCGCATGTATTACTCGATGGTGAAGTAGTGGGCTTGATCGGTCAGCTGCATCCGGCTGAGCAAAAACAGGCAGGCGTGAAAGAAACATATGTAGCAGAGCTGAACTTGCTGGCTATTCTAAATGCGTCCACTGAAGAGCTTGTGTACACACCAGTCCCACGCTTCCCGGCAATGACGCGTGACATCGCCCTTGAGCTTGACCGTACAAAGGCTGCAGGTGAAATTGTAGCCATTATTAAAGGAGCGGGTACAAAGCTTCTGAAGGATGTAAAAGTATTCGATGTCTATGAAGGAGAAAAAATGGCTCCTGGTAAAAAGTCAGTCGCCTTCTCATTGACGTATTTCGATCCGGAACGTACATTGACGGACGAGGAAGTCGTAGCGGCACATAACAAAGTATTGAAAGCATTAGAGGCAGCTGGCGCGGAAATCCGCTAACTCCTATGCTGAAAAAATGGAACACGTCCCCACATGCGGGGGCGTGTTTTTGTTTAGATGCTATAGCAAATGTGGAATATCCTTTGTAAGGAGGTGAGCGGTATCGTACTGCCTGAATTACAAATTAATGATGCGTATTTTACATTTATCTTCCCGTTCAATTTTAAACAGCTGAAACGGGATGAATTGATCGGTGAGCTTGAAAAGAAGGGTTTTACGTTATTTGATATAGAAAATGAACAGCTGCAGGATCAGTATTATCCTGATAGCATCAAGATTTCCCATAAGGAGCTGGGGCAGTTTTTCTATCCGTTTATAGAGGACAAGCTATTTCCGAAACGTACTAGCGAGCATGGATTTTTCCGCTTTTCCAATACAATTGAAGTGGAAGGCGAGCTTCAGACCCCATCGGCATCCACGGACTTTACCGTCCACAGTATGGATGTATGGCTATGTCCGGCAAATATCGGAATGATTGCGACACGGGTAGCGCTGAAGGGAAGGCGGGAATTCAGCGAAGCGATTGATTTTGCCCATTTTTTCCGTGTTCTCGAGCCTCAGCTGGAGGAGGAGATGGGAGCAGAGCTTACCGTGAATGGTGCAGTATACGATACATTCTACTCGCTGATAAAGGGGCAAATTCTCCCTTTCTTTGAGCGTTATCTAGTGGAATATAAAGACGTTGTACAGTACGGGGGGAGTGCACCTTTCATTGAAGACGAGCGGATGTATACGACTGGATTTCTTGTGGCCGACGAGGGTGAGGTGGATGTCACGCATCTGTTCCGGCTTGGCCAAATGGATGGCTATGGAGCGGATGGCAGACCATTCATTTCCGCGGCAAATACACAATATGTCCAGCGCTATGTCGCAGATCATATGCTCGATCGCTGGGCGCCGAACGCCTACACCGTCACCTCCAATCAGGCACATATGCACCTCACGAATACTGCGCATGCCAAACAATTGAAATCCATCGAAGCTTTTTACAGCACACATTACTATACCGTCATCATTTATTATTTCTACAAAATCATTTTACTGAAGCTATCCTTTGAACATAGCGAAATAGAGTGGGAACAGGATAAGGCGATTGTGGATGAGCTGATTGAGGCGATCAACAAGTTTTCCTCCCATTATTATTTTGATGAAGTCGCCGTCCGTTCAGAGGGCCGGGAGATTTCGACGATGCTGCGAAAGCAGTTCCGGATTACGGCGCAGTATCGGGAAATTAAAGAGACGCTGAATGAATTGTACCGGATTTTAGAGGACCAGGCTGACGAGCGTCTTAACGATCTTTTATTCATTCTCACAATCTTTACGGTTATTTCGGGTATTTATGGGATGAACCTGTTCATAGAAGATTTGAAGGGGAATATTGACTGGTCGAAGATGACCGATTATTCCTTCTTCGAGTGGATTTCCTTAATAGTGGCTCTATGCGGCATCGGATTATCCTTCTTCCTGGTGGGGAACTTGGTATACCGCACTGCCAGCCAAAGGATGAAAAAACGACGTAGGAAGAAGCAGTTATAGAAAAGTGCCTCCAGATAAAGAGGAACACCTCATTTCAGCCTGCATCAAAGGATTTTGAATGTCTTTTTCTTATTCCTGCAAAGTGTTGAATATACTGATAGGAAATGAGATAAAGAGGTGTGGAGGGGGATGGTCTTATGGCTGGTCGGGGGCTGTTTGATTTTCCTGTTGAGTGCTGGAGTATTCCTGCTGCTTGTGGCTTTGCTACTTGTGGATGATGAAGCCCAGCTACCGGAAAAGGTGGCCATGGAGGAGCAAGCTTGCTTTGAAGGGGAGGTCTTCCATGAAGAGGAGCAGATCTGCATGCTTGAGATTGCCTGCAGTTCTCCAGCGGACTGTGCTGCCTGGGGCGATGAGGTAATTGTTCGGCTGGAGGGTGAATATGGGCCACTGGACGACTACCTTGTTGCTGATAGTGCCGATTTGTCTGAAGAAATCGTGTATACGTACAAGATTGCGGACAATGTGGTGCTTGATGATGTAGAGGAAGATTTCTTATGGCAGTGGAACGACTTTGACTGGATGACCCCGGATGATAGGACGAAGATGATTGATGAGGTAGAGATTTTCGTGGGGAGTCAAACGAATGCCTATGTCAAAGTGGCAGGAGGAACGAGTGCTGCGCTTGGATTGAATGCGGAGCCTTTCATCCCGTCGGAAACGATTCAGAACAGCTTGCACGAACTGGCCCATCTCATTTCTTTGACGCCAGATGAGGTGGAATACGGTGTATATGAAACATATTGCTGGACGAATTACACCGAGGAGGGGGGCTGCTTCTACGAGGATTCCTATCTGTATCTGTTCTACGAGCGCTTTTGGGTGCCCTACTATGAGGAAACGGGAGAATATTTTCTTAGCGAATATGCGACCACACATGAGCAGGAGGACTTTGCTGAATCCTTTATGTATTTTGTCCTATATCCACAACCGGCCGGAACGACGGTGGCAGAGCAGAAGCTCCAGTTCTTCTATGAATTTGAGGAGCTGGTGATGCTGAGGGCGGAGCTGTTGGCGCGGATTGCTACATGGCTCGCCCGCACAGGATGAAATGACCAAATATTCAAAACTGTATTGAAAACCCATTTTATTTCCGCTATGATGAAGGCATTAAAACAACATAGCAACCACAGGAGGGGCCGAGCGAGTCGGCTGAGATTGTGCACGGATGCTGCA
>JAZUQF010000145.1:0-4334 GCA_045605545.1 Lysinibacillus sp. | reverse complement strand
ATGTCCTTGCCGATCCATCCAACGAAGCGGCCCTGCTGTTCGAATCGAAGCTATGGCAGCGGATGGCGACCATCGTTTCTTATAACGGGAAGAGCTTCGACTGGCCACAGCTTGAAATGCGCTGGACATTGAACCAGGCGCATATACCAAAACTGCGGGAGCAAAAGCAGATCGACCTGCTGCATAGTACAAAGCGTCTGTGGAAGAACGATTTGGAGAAGATGAAGCTGACGACCATCGAGCAGGAGAAGCTCGGATTTCACCGTGTAGGCGACATCCCGGGTTTCCTGGCGCCGATCATCTATTTCGACGCGGTCAAAAGCGGTCAGGCGGATGCATTGATGAAGGTGCTCCACCATAATGAATGGGACTTATTATCGCTCGTCACGCTGTACATCCATTCGACGCAGCTATTGTTCCAGAAAGGAATATCCGACTCGGCGGTCACGTATACGAATATCGGGAAATGGTACAATGACCTGAAACAAAAAAATACGGGGATGGATGTCCTTACAGCTGTAACGGAGCAGTTCGACTCATCGGACACCTGCCTTGCACACTTTTATCTGGGCATCGAACAGAAAAGGGCCTCCAGGTATGAACAGGCAGTCCAATCCTTCACCAATGCCCTGCCCGGCATAGACATACCGTACCGGATCAAGGCGTACGAACAGCTGGCCATCATTGCGGAGCATCATCTGCGGGACTATGAGGAAGCGAGAAACCACACAAGGTCGGGCATGCAATTGATCGGTAGCCATGAAAGATGGTCCCAGCTCCAGAAGGAAAAGCAACTATCCGCATGGGAAAAGAGGCTGCATCGAGTGTCGGCCAAATTAAACAAATAAGTGAAATAGTCTATCCTTTCATTCACGTTTTCACATGCTTTGTGGTATAATGAGTCCACGTATGTAGAGAGTATGGAAGGGCGATGTGAATGGACATTAAATTAACTTCAAAGGACATTTTGGAGAAGGAATTTAAGAAAAGTGTAAAAGGCTATAACATAGACCAAGTGGATCAATTTCTGGATCAAGTAATGGAAGACTATGATAAATTTGAAGAAATAGTGAATACGCTGAAAGCTGAAAACAAGCGTTTGAAGGAAGAATTGGCAGGAAGCACGAAAAAGCCGGTAGCCCAGCCGACTACAAGCAATATGAATTATGATATCCTCAAACGTTTGGCGAATCTAGAAAGAGAAGTATTCGGGGACAAGCTCAAGGAAAGATTGTAGCAATACCATATTGTCATATCCGATTATATGCGGTATAATACAAAGTACATCTTGAAATTCGAGTAATCGCTGCATAGCTTGACTATGTAGAGGAAAGTCCATGCTCACACGGCTCTGAGATGACCGTAGTGTTCGTGCTTACTGAAAAAATAAGGTAAGGCAAAGCGTAGCTTTGACGGCGGAAGGAATGCCTAAGTCTCCGGATATGGCAGACACTTCCTGAAAGTGCCACAGTGACGAAGCTTGCAGGGAAACCTGCAAGGTGGAACGAGGTAAACCCCACGAGTGAGAAACCCAAATTATGGTAGGGGCACTCTCCAAAAGGAAATGAACGGATGGAGGGACGCATCAGCTTGCTGCTGCGTAGATAGATGATTACTACCTGGCCGTACGAGGGCTTTGCCCGTTTGAGTACTCAGGAACAAAACATGGCTTACTGAATTTTACGATGCTTTAGTATTTAAGTAAAAAGGCTCTCCATGCTTATTTGGAGGGCCTTTCTTTTAGAGATAAGATAAGGGGGAAGGAAATTGAAAAGATGTGCCTCTACACAAGAGGAAACAAAGAGATTGCTTTCTCAGCATCCCCCGCACCTAAGTATGAAGATTTTTGAAAATGTCAGTGAAGGCATCATGATAACGAATAAAGAAAAGAAAATCATCAGTGTCAATCCGGCGTTTGAAATTGTTACAGGGTACAGCCGGGAGGAAGTAGCAGGTAAGAACCCTTCCATCCTACAATCGGGTAGACATGAACTTTCTTTTTATAAAAACATGTGGAACAGCATATATGAACTAGGAGTCTGGCAGGGGGAAATCTGGAACCGCCGCAAAACAGGGGACGTCTATCCGGAATGGCTGACAATCATGGCCATCAGGGATTCCGAAGGAGAAATCACCAATTTCTGCGGAATCTTTACGGATCTATCGGAACGGAAAATCGTTGAAAGTGAACTGGAAAGACGAACGGTGACGGATTCTTTGACGGACGTCTGCAACCGCTTTGCCTACCTGGAACGGATGAATGCCCTGCTGGAGTCGAGTGCACAGCTATCCCGTGATGTACAGCATGCCATTTTCTTCTTGGACCTGGACCGTTTTAAACAGGTGAATGATACGCTGGGCCATGCAATCGGCGATGCGCTATTAATTGAAATTGCAAACCGTGTTCAGGGGATGTTGAAGAATAAAGACATACTGGCCCGCTACGGCGGCGATGAATTTGTCATTACCTTGACGAATATCATACATCCGAGGGAAGCGGCGAAATTCGCGGAGAAGCTCATCCGTGCTATTGAAAAGCCCATCATCATCAACGGTCAAGAGATTTTCGTTTCTACCAGTGTCGGAATCAGCATCTTTCCGACGGATGGCGATACGACCGAGCAGCTGGTGAACCGGGCCGACAAGGCGCTGACCTATTCCAAAGAGAATGGTCGGAAAGGGTTTTCCTTCTATTTCGATGATTTACATACAGATGCAAAGCGTGTCCTGTTGCTTGATACCGAGCTTCGCAAGGCGATTGAAAATCGGGATTTCACGCTTCATTTCCAGCCGAAAATCGATGTGCAGAAGATGCAGCTGGTCGGAGTGGAGGCGCTTATACGCTGGCACAACGATAAGCTGGGATTTGTTTCGCCAGGGGAATTCATCCCTTATGCCGAGGAGACCGGGCTGATCATCCCGTTGAGCGAAATCATATTTGAACTGGCATGCGAAAGCCATAAGCTGATGATGGAGGCCGGATTTGCAAAAATGCCAATCGCCATCAATGTATCGAGCATCCATTTCCAGCAGCACGATTTTTTGGAGTCGATACAACGCATTCTGGAAAAAAACAATACTTCTGCTGTGAACTTTGAAATCGAAATGACGGAAAGAACCGTCATGAACAGCGCATCTGAAACAGTCAGCAAACTGGTAAGGCTTAAGCAGCTTGGATTCAAGCTGTCAATTGATGATTTCGGCACGGGCTACTCATCGTTAAGCTATTTGGTAAAGTTCCCGCTTGATGTGTTGAAGATCGACCGTAGCTTCATCCAGCATATCTGCTCTTTGGCAGACAATCAGGCGGTAGTGGATGCCATCATACAGATGTCGCACCGTCTGAAGATGAAAGTTGTCGCAGAAGGGGTTGAAAGTCCACAGCAGGTGGAATTACTAAAGGAAATGGGCTGTGATTTCATGCAAGGATATTACTACAGCAAACCGTTACCAATGAATGAACTGTTGGATTTCATACAGTTCTGGGAAGTCGAACATCAAGGAAGGTATTAATTTATGACAAAATTTCAATTAGTGGCAACAGCAGCAATGGGCCTCGAGGCGATTGTAGCAGAAGAAGTGCAGGCACTTGGCTACGAAACACGCGTAGATAATGGGAAAGTATATTTTGAAGGGGACGAAACGGCTATTGCGCGATGCAACCTATGGCTTCGTGTGGCGGACCGGGTGAAAATCGTCGTTGCGCAGTTCCCTGCATATACTTTTGATGAACTGTTCGAGAATACGAAGGCGATCGAGTGGGAGAAGTACCTGCCTGTAGATGCGGCTTTCCCAGTATCGGGCAAATCCGTCAAATCCAAATTATTCAGCGTGCCGGACTGCCAGGCAATCGTCAAGAAGGCAATTGTTGAACGGATGAAATTCCACTATAAACGACTCGGATTTTTGGATGAATCCGGTGCGACTTTCAAAATTGAGGTATCAATTTTGAAAGATGTGGCAACTTTGACAATAGATACATCAGGAGCCGGCCTTCATAAGCGCGGCTATCGCCAAGTGCAGGGGGAAGCGCCATTGAAGGAAACCCTGGCTGCAGCCCTTGTCAAAATTTCGAAGTGGAATCCGGACCGCCCATTTGCAGACCCGTTCTGCGGTTCAGGGACGATTCCATTGGAGGCAGCGATGATTGGCCAAAATATCGCGCCCGGCTATAACCGTGAGTTCATTTCAGAGGAATGGAACTGGATGAAGGCAAAAATCTGGGATGAGGTGAGGGATGAGGCGGACAGCCTGGCCAACTATGACCAGCCGCTCGAAATCCTGGGCACGGACATCGACCATCGCATGGTCGGCATCGCGCAGGAAAATTCGAT
>JAZUQF010000144.1:0-1941 GCA_045605545.1 Lysinibacillus sp. | reverse complement strand
CATCCACTCCAAGGCTCCTGCAAAATGCACGGAATGAAAATTTTGACGAAATTTATTTCCCGGGTAATCCTTCCATTTCCCTCATTCCCCACAATTCGTCATTCACGCCCCAACTGACTGTTTTGCACCGAATACGTATGGTATGGCGGACATTCCCAAGCAGCACTAAAAAAGGCGCCCTATCAAATAGGACGCCTACATAACATATTTATCTACCCTAACAATGCACGGTCTGAATTCATCTTTTCCCCGCGGATGCGTTCGAATTCCGCCATCAGGTCCGGAATCGTCAGCCCCTGCTTTTTATCTTCGCCGACCTCCAGGATGATCTGCCCCTTATCCATCATGATGAGGCGGTTGCCAAGGTCCAGCGCCTGCTGCATATTATGCGTGACCATTAATGTCGTCAGCTGATCCGCTTCGACAAGCTCCTTTGTCAGTCGCGTGATCAACTCGGCACGGGAAGGGTCGAGGGCCGCCGTATGCTCATCCAACAGGAGGATGGACGGCTTGGTGAATGTCGCCATCAGCAGGCTCAGCGCCTGTCGTTCACCACCCGACAGCAGGCCCACTTTAGCCGTCAGGCGGTTTTCCAGGTTCAGATGCAGTCGCTCAAGTGATGTACGGAAGAAATCACGACGCTTTTTATCTACGCCTAACCGCAGTCCCCGCTTTTGATTGCGGGAATACGCAATGGCCAGATTCTCCTCGACCGTCATGGCAGGAGCCGTCCCAGCCATCGGATCCTGGAATACACGGCCGATGAAGCGGGAGCGTTTGTACTCAGGCAGGCGCGTCACTTCGTTGCCGTCAATGGAAACCGACCCGAAATCCGGCGTGAGCGCGCCGGAAATCATGTTCATCATCGTCGATTTCCCTGCTCCGTTACTCCCGATGATCGTGACGAAATCACCCGGCGCGAGACGAAGGTTGATGTTATCCAGTGCAACCTTTTCATCCGGCGTACCTTCATTGAAGATTTTGTTGATTCCTTCTAGTTTAAGCAAGTGGATTTCCTCCCTGCTCTACGGGTGTCGGCACTGGTGCAGCATTCCGCTCCGCCATGCGCTTCGCCCTTCTTTTCTTCTCTTTTTGCTTATTCCATAGCTGCGGTACTACCAGCGCGAGGATGACGATGAAGGCTGTAATCAACTTCATGTCTCCTGTATCGAGGAATTCGACACGCAGCGCCAGCGCATAGATGATCCGGTAGATGATGGCCCCTACCACAACGGCCAATGTTGTACGCATGATTGTCTTCGTCCCGAAAATCGCTTCCCCGATGATGACAGAAGCAAGCCCTGTCACAATCATCCCGACACCCATCTGAATATCGGAGAATTTGGAGTACTGTGCAATCAGCGCCCCGGCAAATGCCACCATCGCATTCGACAGGCCCAGCCCTAAAATAATCAGGCCGTCTGTGTTCGCAGAAAAGCTGCGGATCATGCGTTTGTTGTCCCCTGTCGCCCGGATTGCCAGACCGACCTCCGTCTTCAGGAACCAGTCTGCAACGAACTTGATTACAAGTGTAATGATGAGCACCATCAGGGCAATCCCGTATGTTGCAGGCACTGTCTCAAGTCCCATCGCACGGAGCATATCACTGATGGCCCCGTCGATTCCAAGGCTGCTCCAAAAGCTTTGGAACATTGTGAAGATGGTATCCGAGTTCAAGAGCGGTACATTCGATACACCGGTGCCTCCTTCGCGCGTCATACCCATAATGCGTAGATTGATGGAATACAAGGCAATCATCATTAAAATCCCGGACAGCAATGGATTTATTTTTCCTTTTGTGTGTAAAATTCCCGTCATGCATCCTGCAATAAATCCAGCAACGATTGCAACCAATGTAGCAACAATCGGGTTATAGCCGAGCACGATCATCATCGCCGCCGTGGCTGCACCCGTTACAAAGCTCCCATCAACCGTTAAATC
>JAZUQF010000143.1:0-7521 GCA_045605545.1 Lysinibacillus sp. | reverse complement strand
CGCCTCCACTGCCTGTACAATCGGCTCGTCCTTCCAGCCGATGTAGCGCCGTTCCCTATTCGCCTGCGTCTGCTCGTGCCTTATAAGATGCACAACAGTACGAACCATAAAAACACCTCCGCCCACTCGAAGACCGCCCCCAGCAGATCACCGGAAATGCCGCCGAAATTCCGCTTGGCCCACGCACGATAAAACGCTGTAAATACGAGCAGTGCACCGACGAGGGCGAAAAGCAGCCAATTCTGCAGCAGGATGGCCGCCGCCAAGATGATGATAAAGTATAGAATGGCCACCCGCGCTAACGTCCGTTCATTTACCGTCCGCTTGAAATAGCTGGCGATTCCTGTCTCTTTTGACGGCTGCATAGTGAGGAATGTCCACAGCACGGCCTGTCTCGCGATAAAAGGGAGCAGGATGACAAACAATAGCGGAAGCCCGCGCACCAGCAGTTCATACAGGACGCCGATTTTCAATAGGACAAACAGCGCGAGCGTCAGTGCCCCGAATGCGCCGATACGGGGGTCATCGAGTATTTCAAGCCGCTTTTTTTGGTCCCGGTAGGAGAAATAGGCATCCCCCGTATCAATGACCCCATCCATATGGAGCCCTCCTGTCGCCACAATATGCAGGACGACCATCAATACAGCCGCAAATAGCGGCGTCAGCTCGAAATATGTATCATTCAACATGAGAAAGGTCGCCTGTATGGCTCCGATGCCCAAACCGACCAGTGGAATGGCGCCGTACATCACCGTAGCCGACTTTGCATTCATGTCAAATGCCTTTCTAATCGGCAGTGCCGTAAAAAATTGCAGGGCCAGCATAAATCCCGTTACTACCTGTTTCAACCTTTCCACCTCTTCACCAGTCCGTAATCCAATTCATATGCCTCGTTGCAGAAGGCGACAAGCCATTGGTTCAGCTCCCCCAGCAGCTGTTGATAATTCCTTGTGAATTCATAGTCGGAAACCCCTGCATCGAGGACTTCATTCGATACGAGGACAATCGTCATCCCCTTGTTGCGCCAATCAGCGAGTTGCCATTTCAGCCCGAGGAGCATTTCTTCGACAGGCAGCCCCTCCACTAGTACGTTGGTCAGCCACGTCGTGAGGCAGTCCCATAGCACAATCTGTCCGCTATGCAATTGCTCGAATTCGTGCGGGAATGCAGCCGGCACCTCAAGCGTAAGCCAACCGTCGTGTCGCCGGTCCTGCCGATGCCTGTCAATCCTCTTTTTCATCTCCTCGTCAAAGGCGACGCCTGAAGCGATATAGACAGGGTGGCAATCCTTTTTATGCCGCTTGACGTACATTTCTGCAAAGGCGCTTTTCCCGCTTCGTACTCCCCCAGTAACGAAAATGCACTTGCCATCCATACAGAACCCCCTTCCAACATTTCATTCTATGACTGTACCATATCAGAACCATTTCCATCTCCAGTCGGAAAAGAATCAAGCAATACTTTCATTTTCTTCATAAAAAGCCGCCACTATTGTGGCGAGGATGGCTGCTTGTCAGTATAGCCCCGACAGACGCGTCTTTCAGAAAGATTCCAACAAAAAAAGAGCCGCCTCGAAAGTTTCCACTTTCCGGACAGCTCCTTCTCTATGTAGCCTATTACAGTTTATTGATTAGTGCGTATAAAGTATCTTTCAACTCTTCGTCGTAGTTGCTTAAGTCTACAAGGTTCGCCATGCGCTCGTGAAGAATCGGGCGCTCGATAACCAATTGCTCGTGCAGTACTTGGGCAATCAATTCGATGAATAGTTCATTGCGGACTTTCATGCCCTCTTCCAAGCGTGATTCTGTAATATGACCTGTTTTGACCTTCTTTGCCATTTTACTACCCCTCCTAATATTTATGCATACCCATTTTAGCATAACAACCGGAAGTTTTGGCAACTTTCTTGGAAAATTATCCGAAGCCTGGTCTATTTCACTGACAACTCGGACATTTCCCGTATATTTCGAATTTGTGCGCCTCAATGGAATAACCGGGCAAATCTTCCCCCAGCAGATCCATCGGACATAGGGGAAGCTCCTTTACCTCTCCGCAATCCCTGCAGATGAAATGGTGATGGTGATGGTCGGACTCGCAGTGCATGCGGAAGTTCCGCTCCCCGTTCAGCTCCGTCTCCTCCAGTATGCCGAGCTCCACAAATGTGGCCAGATTGCGGTAGATTGTATCGAAGCTCATGCCCGGGAACTGCGGCTTCAGCACTGCCAGCAGGTCGCGCGCCGTCAAATACTTCGTCGTCTCCGAAAACATATTCAGGATGAGCTCCCGCTTATCCGTCTTTTTATAACCATTGTCTTTTAAAATTTCCCAAGCGCGTGTGATATTCATCAGCTACACCCCTTTTGCAGAAAATTGAACGACTAGCTTCTTCACCAGTAGGACGATGAGCAAAACAGCGATGGATGTGACGACAATCGTTCCACCCGGCGCCAAATTCAGATAAAAGGCGCTGACGAGACCGATGACGACAGACAGCTCCCCGAATACAATCGAGTAGATGATTGCTTCCTTGAAGCCTCTTGCCAGACGCATGGCCGCCGCTACCGGCAATGTCATCAGGCTTGAGACAAGGAGGATGCCGACAATCCGCATGCTTGCCGCAATGACGAGCGCCACGACCACCATGAACAGCAGATGGATCCATTTGGCCGGCAGACCGCTCGCCTTTGCATATTCCTCATCAAACGACAGGACGAACAGCTCTTTAAAGAAGATGGCCAAAAAGATGAATACGACAACCGCTATGGCTGCAATCACGTAAAAATCCTGTCTTGATACCGCCGAAACCGAACCGAATAAATAGCTCATCAAATCCGTGTTAAACCCGCTCGCCAGTGAAATGAAGATGGCACTGATTCCAAGCCCCCCGGACATGATGATTGGAATCGCCAGCTCCTCATAATGCTTGTATAGGCGGCGCAGACGTTCAATCAGCATCGAACCGCTGACGGAAGCGACAATTCCCAGGTAGATTGGATTCAATAGCGCCAGCGCCGAAAAAGTCTGGCTCAAGTAGAGGCTCGCCGCTATCCCGGCCAAGGTCACATGTGACAGCGCATCGGCAATCAGGGACAGACGCCGTACAACAATGAACACACCCAATAAAGGAGCGATGACACCGATGATCATCCCCGAGAAAAAGGCGTTTTGTAGAAATTCATAATTCAATAATGCTTCAATCATATGCGCGCTCCTTAGTGAATCTTTCGTACCGCATGCCCGTACCAAGCATCGAGCTCGGCCTGGCTAATCGCGTCAAAATCATTTTTATAGCCGTGGAAGTGGATGGTCTGGTTCAGGCATGCCACGTGGCTGATGCGGTTCGAAACGGTATCCACATCATGTGTCACGAGAATCATCGTAATATTCTGTTCCTCGTTCAACTTGGCCAGCATATCATAAAATGCTTGCACATTTTCATGGTCGATGCCGACAGTCGGTTCGTCCAGAATCAGCAGCTTCGGCTCCGCAACCAATGCCCTGGCAATGAATACCCGCTGCTGCTGCCCACCCGATAATTGCCCGATGTTCCGCTTGGCGAATGCTTCCATACCGACAGCCTTCAAGGCATTGGAGACACGTTCGTCGGCATCTTTCGGCAACCGCTTGAAAAGGCCTGTTTTCTTCGCCAATCCGGATTTCACTACCTCCTGCACCGTTGCAGGAAAGCCTGAATTGAAGGCATTTGATTTTTGGGAGACATATCCAATCATTTCACGGCGCCTGAAACTGCCCGCCGGTTTGCCAAAGAGCTCGATTTCTCCGCTCATCGGCTTCAAGAGGCCGAGGATCAGCTTCAGCAACGTCGATTTTCCCGAACCATTCGGGCCAAGCAGAGCGAGGAAGTCTCCTTCCTCCACGCGGAACGAAATATTTTTCAGCACCTGTGTATAGTCATACTGGAATGATACATTTTTCAGCTCAATAATTGTTTTTGTCATCGACTTCTCTTCTTTCCAATTCAAAATCATTACGATTTACAACTTGTTAGTATAAGTGAATTCCCCGGCTTTGTAAAGGCTTTAAGCTTGAAAGGATGAGAGTATGAATAAGCTAGAAATGTTCCGTTTTTTAATGGAGGGGCCGACACGCGAGGTCCAGCAGTTTTTGAAGGATAATGGAGTGGAACTGAGGAAGAGTGAAATCAAGCAACTGCGCGTCGTTTTCCAAGGCGCACAAGCAAGCTGGCTGTTTACGGGCATCCCTGCATCCGTCATCCAAAAGGCGGAAGGCATAATAGGTCCAGAAAGAGTCCAGGCGTTTTTGAAGCAGATACAATAAGAGATGGCTCATTTTGAGCCATCTCTTTTAGTAGGAGCGTATATCATTCAGGATATCCAGCGCGCTTTCGGGGCTTAGAGCGGGCGCTGGTGCTTTTCTTATATGTCCAGCACCAGTCGCCCAGCCCCTTGCGTCGCTTCACCACTCTCCCACGTGTGCAGGCACACTCGTCAAGTGGTTCCAGCGCGCTTTCGGGGCTTAGAGCGGGCGCTGGTGCTTTTCTTTATTAATACATTTTCATGTATTGGTCGCGTTCCCATTGGTGGACGGTCGTGCGGAACATATCGAATTCGATTTCCTTTGCCTCTTTGAAGTTTTCGTAGATATGCTCCCCCAGCCCTTCGATGATGACTTCATCTTCAGCCAGTGCTGCGAGTGCCGCATCAAGTGATGGTGGAAGGTTGTCGATGCCGTACTGTCTGCGCTCTTCTGCATTCATCACGTAAATATTGCGATCGACCGGTGCCGGTGGTGTCAATTGATTCGCCACACCATCCAGACCTGCCTCCAGAATGACGGCCATCGCCAAATACGGATTGGCGGATGGATCCACTGAACGCAGCTCGATGCGAGTCGATAGACCACGTGAAGCCGGGATGCGGATTAGTGGAGAGCGGTTTTGCGCGGACCATGCAACGTAGCATGGTGCTTCATAGCCCGGCACCAGACGTTTATAGGAGTTTACCGTCGGATTTGTAATCGCTGTAAAGCCTTGTACATGCTTTAGTACGCCTGCCATGAAATGACGCGCAGTGTCGGATAATTGCAATTCACCTTCTTCATCATAGAAAGCATTGTCCTCCCCTTTGAATAAAGAGAGGTTGAAATGCATGCCCGAGCCGTTGACGCCGAATAATGGTTTTGGCATGAACGTTGCATGCAGCCCGTGCTTTCGTGCAATCGTTTTGACGACAAGCTTGAATGTCTGGATATTGTCACACGCCTCCACTGCATTTGCATATTTGAAGTCGATTTCATGCTGGCCGGGTGCTACCTCATGGTGGGACGCTTCGATTTCAAAGCCCATCTCCTCCAGTTCTAGCACGATGTCACGACGGCAGTTTTCACCAAGGTCCGTCGGCGCCAGGTCGAAATAGCCTCCGTCATCATTCAATTCCAATGTCGGCTGGCCCTTTTCATCCAGCTTGAACAGGAAGAACTCCGGCTCAGGTCCGAGGTTGAAGCCCGTGAACCCCAGCTCCTCCATTTTCTTTAGCACACGCTTTAAATTGGCGCGTGGGTCCCCTTCGAATGGTGTGCCATCGGGGCGGGCGATATCACAAATAAGGCGTGCCACCTTGCCCTTTTCAGCCGTCCAAGGGAATACCATGAACGTATCGTAGTCCGGCTGTAGATACATATCGGATTCCTCGATACGTACAAATCCCTCGATGGATGAGCCATCGAACATCATTTTGTTGTCTAATGCCTTTTCCAGTTGGCTGACCGGAATCTCGACATTTTTGATTGTGCCCAAGATGTCGGTGAACTGCAGACGGATGAATTTCACCTGCTGTTCGACTACAAGCTTTTGAATATCCTCTTTTGTATACTTACCTTTTTTCTCTACTTGTACTGCCATGCGCTCATCTCCCCCAAAAATGTATGTAGTTCTATAAATGCTGCAATTCCTTTTGCACAATCGAGCGGAAGTCCAGCTCCTCCAGGTCCACTCCTCTGAATGTGCGTTTTTTCGCTTCTTTTTTTAGGGCGAATATTTTTTTAATGCCCGCAATATTGATGCCCTGTTCCAGCAGTTCCTGGATTTCCAGCAGCTCGTCAACATTATTGAGGCTGAACATGCGGCGGTTGCCTTCCGTACGTACGGGGACAATCAGCTCGTGCTCCTCGTAATAGCGAATCTGTCTTGCGGTTAAATTCGTCAATTGCATGACTGTACTGATTGAAAGAACCGGCATGGCTCTTCTAACTTCTTTGTTCATTTAACTCACCTCGCCTTTCACACTTTTAACAATAAAGCATGTCAGCACCTTCAGCAATTAAATGTTAGCTTTTATAACATAGCTCTTTTCGAACGTTTTTATCTACTTTTGATATTAATTACCAAAACCTTGATTTATCAGTATTTACAGAGCGTTCCATTCGTAGGGTGAATCAATGAAAGCGCTTGTTTTTTAGACGAATTTTTGTCACATTTTTATGTACGGCACGGAATTGGTCGTTTGGGTATGAATGAAGAGAGGGGACATCCCAAAAAAGCGGGGATGCACTTGCCACTGTCCGAATGAATGAGGGACACCTTCCAACAAACCATTTCCCGCTCTTTTCCACCAATGAAAAAACCGGACCGGTCGACCATGTCAACCAGCCCGGTTCCTGCTTAATAATTATTGATGATGTGCGAGACAACTGCATCGATTCCAGCAATTGTGGAGGTGTTGCGGTTTTCCGTCATGACGGAGAAAATGTACGTCTTTCCTGATTTCGCCTTCACATATCCGGATAGCGTATAGACGCCAGTGATATGCCCCGTCTTTGCACTTACCCGGTATTGATAGGCGGACAGCGTGAAGCGTGTACGTAGCGATCCGCCGACCAGTCGCTCTTTCGCTCCCCCGAGCGGCAATGACTGATAGTACGTCTGGTATGCCTGCATGCCGCGTGCATGATAGAGGAGTGCGGTAAGGCCATTTGGGGAGATTTTGTTTTTATGCGACATGCCGGATCCATCCTCGAAGGACCAGTTGTCCATATCCAGACCAATCGATTGTCCATACTCGCGCAGAACCTTCACACCCGTCTGTGTATCTCCCTTTCCGTAGGCCTCCGCTCCAAGCGTCTTCACAAAAATGTCCGCCATGCTATTGTTGCTCAATTTCATGAATGTCGGGAACATCTCCTTTAATGTACGCGACTTCACCGTATAAACGCGCGTAGCCCCTTTAGGCACAGCGCCACGCCCGATGGCGGGCGCCTTCGCAAAGGCGATGCCGCGCTCCTTCATCGCCTGCTGCATCGCATACATCGTATTGATGGTAGGATTGTTGACGGCCACCCATTCCCTCACGGAGCTGCCTGCCGGGATGTTGCCGGAAATGACGACCTGGCTTGTCCCGTACTTGCGCGTAATCAACAAGGTGTTGCGTGTCCCCTTGCCTCCTGTCGTTGCATAGTTTGAAATCGTCATGCCCATTGCATTCGGCACGGCACTGACAGCCGGCTTACGTCCTGCAGTGCCGCCTTTCACCTGCACGATGATGG
>JAZUQF010000142.1:0-2026 GCA_045605545.1 Lysinibacillus sp. | reverse complement strand
TCGGAGCGGATGGCATCATCTGCATCCCAGTCTGTAACAGTGAGGGTAGGGGATGTTTCACTCAGCCCATAGGCGACAACGATGTTACAGCCCATGTCCTGCCTGATGCGCTTGACGATTTCAACAGGACAAGGGGCTGCGGCAATGATGCCGGTACGGAGGGTCGATAGGTCATATTGGGCGAAGGTCGGATGGTTCAAGTCCAGGATGAACATCGTCGGGACCCCGTGGTGTACGGTAATTTGCTCCTGCTCGATTATCTGGAGGGCCTTTTCTGCTTTGAATGTTTCCATCAGGACTGCACGCATGCCGAAAGCGATGGATGTAAGAACGCTTGCGACCAGTCCGAATACATGGAACAAGGGCACTGGAACGAGCAGTACGTCGTCGGCCGAACATCGTAGCGCCTCCCCTGTAAGAAAGGCTGTATGCACTACATTCTTATGGGTCAACATGGCGCCCTTCGGCCGTCCGGTAGTGCCTGACGTATAGAGAATGGTGCAAATATCGTTTTCAACGTCGATGGGGATATCGGTGATGGACAGCTCTGTCCCTTTTGCTAACAAATCTTCATAAGATAAATACCCGGGCTGAGTAAAGCGGACACAGATGACCTGTTCAAGCCCCTTAGTATAGGCTTGCAGACCTGTATACATGGTGAAGGTGTTGAACTGGTCAATTCTTTCTGGGATGAATACGATACGGATGCCGGCATTTGCGATGATGTAAGAAGCCTCATCCTGACGGTAGCGGGTATTCATCGGTACGATAACGGCACCGATAAAGCCAGAAGCCAATTGAAGAACGACGAACTCATGCCAATTCGGCAAGCAGATGCCGATCCGGTCCCCTTTCTGGACGCCGAGGGCCTGCAGTCCCGCAGCAGCCTGCCGGACCTCCTGTAGCAGTTCCCTGTACGTCAGCCGGTGTTGGCCATCGGAAAAGGCCTCCTTGTCCGGCCACAGTTCAACGGTATTCTCAAGTAGTCCTTGGATGGATAAATGGTATCGTTTCATGAAAGCAACCTCCCTTACTGCATTTTCTTTACTATAAAGGGGTTGCTAGAAGGAAAACGACGTATACCGTATATGATTTTCATAAAGGTGATTTCATCATTGTATACGAATGAATTATAGGGCTATAACGAATGATGGATAGACGGGGGCGTCTGAAAAGTAGTGTGAGGCATTCCCTTTTCCACGAGGCGGGAAGCATTTTAGTGAAATAGCAGCAGGAGCAAGGTTTTTTAATAGATGATAATCAAGAAAAAAGGGGCTATCTAGAAAGTTCTTTCTTTCTGGACAGCCCCTGCATATCAGCTCACTAATTGTAAATCCACTAGGGCACCCGTGCGTGCATCCGCTGCGAATTCATATGTTTCCATCTCACCATTTTTCAGGCGGGAAATTCCTCCTCGGTAAACAGGGACTTCTGTAAAACCGTTTGAGAAGTTTTCGATTTTCATATAGATCCAAGAGCCGTCAATCGGCGAATCCTTTTTAAAATCAGCTTTGATATTTTCCAAGATTTCATTTGCCGATTTATAAGGTGACACTTTTTCCGTTACTTCTTTAATGATGACTGCTGCTGCCAATCCTGTTACTACACCCAACATAAAATCACGTAATTTCATTGTAAGTCCCTCCTTTATTTCTCACTTTAACTTTATCATACATGAAAAAACTTGTAAAAAGAGAGGGGCATCATAATCCCGCTTCTGCCTCTTATTACGCGCTTTGTTCGGAATGCGAAATATTCTGGAATCATGCTATAATGAAAATGGCATATTATTTAAGAAGGAGTGGTGCATGCATGAATCAGGAGACATTGCAGATGTTTCGCACATTGACGGAATTGCCGGGCGCGCCGGGAAATGAACGCGCAGTGCGCAATTTTATGCGGACGGAGCTGGAAAAGTATTCAGATGAAATTGTTCAGGACAATCTAGGAGGCATTTTTGGGGTGCGTCGGGCGGAAGACGAAAACGCTCCCAAAATTTTAGTGGCAGGCCATATGGATGAAGTGG
>JAZUQF010000141.1:0-10254 GCA_045605545.1 Lysinibacillus sp. | reverse complement strand
ATTGGAAACCATTATAATTTATTACGCCTGTTGATTATCCAAATCTTAGTTGATAGAAAGCGTGATTCCTAGATAAAGTCCCTATAAAAAGTGATACATTAGTGGCTTGTAGTGGAAGCGGTGAGACTCCTACGGGAATAGCATGAGGTGAAGACCCCGCAGGAGCGAAGCGACGAGGAGGCTGAAGCCATGCCCGTGGAAAGCGAGCCGGCTGTAGCGGAAATCCACTTTTCACAAGATGCTACTAACAGTAAAAGGTAAATCAACACGCTTGATAATTTATTCAAGCGTAGAACTCTATGTGGTCATCTGCATTCAGCAGCCTTCATCCTTTATTGAAAAGCGAATAGCAACAAATGGGCGAAACCTCGTATATTGAGCAAATTTTGTTCAATATACGGGGTTCATTTTTTCTAGAAATGAGCTAGTAATGAAAGGGATGTCTCTTTCGTGATGAGGATACTTGCATTTTTGATGCAATGGCCGCAGGAATAACTCCTCTCAAATCGATAGTTATCCAGAAGAAAGGAGCAGTTCGGATTTTAGAACCGCCTTTTTTCGATGTCTCAAGGGATGCTAAAATTAAACGGAAAAATTTTCTGAATATTTGTTGACAGACGACCTCCCTCTGTACTATATTAATTACATAAACAATTAACTGTTATAGTACAAGGAGGAGTCACTTATGACAATGTATCAAGAAGGCTATGAGGTATATTTAGAGAAATGCGAGCAGTTCGGGCTGGAGCCAATCAATTTCCGCTACTACATCATGCATCTGTCGCATGAACAGCTGAATGCATTCAACGACCAGGCCCGTATGAAGAAAGGACGTAAGGAAGGATGAACGACTATCGGCAAGGGTATGAAAATTATAAGAGAGCATGCGAGGAATACGGGCTGGAGCCGATCAATTTCCATTACTTCATTTTAAATCTATCTCATGAACAGCTCGATGCCTTCAATAAATCGCATGGGCAGAAAAGAGGTCGGGATGAATACGCCAACTAACGACGCCATATAGCAGCCTTACTGAACTTCGCTATTCAGTCAGGCTGCTTATCGCTTTTTTAGGGGGCAGATGAATGAACCCTGAACGCGACCTACCCATGACCACCCACTCCACTACATAATAATCTTCCGTCAAGCAGAACCCAGCATCTTCTCTAATACAGCCCTTACCATTAACGTGCTGCAAGTCCGGCAACCGTCTTCAAGTACATATGTTCTCCTGAGTAAGAAACTTTCCGTCAAAAGGCACTTACAACTATGTCACCACTCCAAAAAGTCAATTTATTGTAAAGTATTAAAATATATACTGTATTGTAATTGAAATTTTATCGATTACAATGATGTAGAATCATAATACGCGGTTTGTGGGAACGGGGATTGATATATGGAAAATACAAACGAGTCAAAAGCATTAGAAGCAGTTGAGCTAACACGTCTCCAATGGAAAAATATGAAGGTAGCACTAGATGAATCCGTCATAGTAGCGATTACGGATAAAAGGGGCGTCATCACCTCGGTGAACGACCGTTTCTGCGCCATCTCAAAGTTTGAACGCCAGGAACTGGTCGGGCAGGATCACCGCATTTTGAATTCGGGCCACCATCCGAAAACGTTCTTCCGGGACATGTGGAAGACAATCGGAAATGGTGGGACATGGCATGGAGAAATATGCAATCGCGCAAAGGATGGCTCGCTATACTGGGTACAGACGACAATTGTGCCCTTTATGGACGAGAAGGGAAAGCCTTATCAATACATATCCATACGGACGGATATCACTGCACAGAAGAATATCCAGCAAATTACCCACATCGCCTACCATGATGACTTGACGGGATTGCCGAATCGACGCAATCTCTTGAGAAGGCTTGAATCCGAAGTTGATGGACATACCGCTCATGGTACATCCTTTGCTCTGTTCCTGCTGAATATCAACCGCTTCAAAAATGTCAACGACGGTCTCGGTCATAAAATCGGTGATTTGTTTTTAAAAGAAATTTCTGAACGTCTGAAGGCAATCGATTGCGAGAAAGACTGCATTTATCGGTTGAACGGAGATGAATTCGTTTATTTATGTAAGGATGTCGGACGTATAAAGGAAATGGCAGAAAGGATACTCGCCATCTTCAAGAACAGCTTCTGTTTTTTAGACTACGAATTCTACTCAAGTGCCAGCATCGGCATCAGTGTTTTTCCAGACCACGGAAAGACGGTATCGGATATGATTAAATCCGCTGATAGGGCCATGTATGAAGCGAAACGGAAGAACGGCAATTGTTATGTTGTATACAGTAATCATATAAACGGTATGAATAATTCGCTGCTGATGCTGGAGACGAAGCTGCACCATGCTCTGCAGAATGATGCATTCGAACTGCACTACCAGCCGAAAATCACCCTGCAGAGCGGAGAGATGGAAGGGATGGAGGCGCTAATCCGTTGGACGGATGAGGACTTGGGCTTTGTGCCGCCGGATCAATTCATCCCTTTTGCGGAGGAATGCGGTCTGATTTCCGCAATTGGTGAATGGGTACTGCGAAAGGCAGCTAGACAGGCTAAAGAATGGAATAATCTGTATGGTCTTCAGTTGCGTGTTGCGGTAAATATTTCGCCAAAGCATTTGGCCGAACCGACATTTGTAGGGAAGTTGAAGGAAATCATTGAAGAAGTCTCGCTCAATCCGAATCAGCTTGAAATCGAAATTACGGAAATGAGCATGATGGACCAAAACAAAGATCTCATCCATAAAATACAAGAGCTGAAAAGGATGGGCATCACCATTTCCATCGATGACTTCGGAACCGGATATTCCTCCCTTAGCTATCTGAAGCAGTTCCCAATTGATGCATTAAAAATTGACCGGTTCTTCATACAGAATATCAGCAAGGAAGAAACCGGCATGGCCATGGTGGAAGCAATCATCAAAATCGCCCATGCGCTCAGCCTGGATGTGGTGGCTGAAGGCGTGGAGGAGCGGAAGGAACTACAGATTCTCGAGGATTATTCCTGCGAATACGTGCAGGGCTATTACTTCAGCAAGCCACTGAGTGTAGGGGATTTCACCCTCCACCTTGAGCGGGAAGTGGGGGAAAAAGCGTAGCTGTATGACACGCAGTGTAAGCGCCGATATAGCTCTCATGAAAAACAAAAGCCTTTGTCGGCAATGAAGCGACAAAGGCTTTTGTGGCATATCGGCTTAGGGCTCAATCAGATTTTGCAGCAGCATGAACTGCTCATCATCGAGCAAGTCGCCATATTCATTCAACAGCTTGCTGTTGACGACGATTTTATCCTTATGTGTCAGGTACAGGTTCTCCGTCAGATGGCGGATGACGAGTGGTACCGGCTTCTGATGGTTGAATTTGTTCATATGCTTATCCATGAACGCTTCGGACAGCTCGCATTGCGTGTTGTCGCCTAATGCCTCGAAATCCACGTATTTCAGGTGCGCCTCCAGAAAGTCCTCTGTCAGATGCGGATTATGTTTACAGATTAGGGACCAGTCAAGCATTTCCCGATAGCGGTGGATCCAGTGCGGCTCTAATGTGGAGCCGATCAGCTCCAGTTGTTCGGCGGAATAGGCAGCGAATTTCCGGTCCATTTCCTTGTTGGTCTGCTTGCGATAGCCCAATCGGTCGTATAATTGTGATGCGAGAGAAGGGATGCCCTTCACCAAATGCTCGCTGCCACCCCATTTATTCGCTCCCCGGTCATATTCAAAGAACTCCAGGCCGGCCATCTCTTCATCTTCATCATCCTCAAAGGAAGGAAGGACCTCCTCAATCAAATCCTCTCCTCCATCCGCTTCCAGAAATTCCTTGAGTTCCTGCGCAAGAGCAGAATCGAGTTTGCTGTACATATACTGGCGAAACGGAGCGGACAATCGGCTGAGTACAGGATAGTTGCCTGCAATCATTTCAAAATCCACTTCAGGCAGGTGATTGATTAGATAGCTTTCCGACAAATATGGGTTGATGGCACAAACGATGCTGAAATCAAGGTACGGCAGATATTCCTCGATGTCGGTCGGATGCATCTGCGCCACCTGATAGCGCCATTTTGCATATTGCGCAATGAAGATGGGGTCGTAATCGGGATTCTTTTGGAGAATCATATCTATTTCCACTTTCGTCACCACGGACTTCACATAGGAAGGTATGGACGTGGCATCGAAATCAGCCGGGAATTTGAGTTCCTGGAATTTATCTGCAACAGGGTAGCTCTTCTTCCGACCGGCATGAGTGGCGAAGCTGTAGGAACCGACCGAGCCTCGCTCCTCCAGGAGGATATATGCAAGCTCCTGGCGCTGGTCGCGTGTCAGCCGCACCTGCTTCGGAAATTTCACCGAAGCGAAATAGGTCACTTTTGCCATGTCATAGAAAAATTTATAATCGCCTTCTGGAGTAAACGATTTTTCATCGGTATTTTTCTGCCAGTAAAGAAGGGCCCCATAAATCGGCTCGTAGTTAGAAAAGGTAATATTGGCAATGGAAAATATATTATGAGAAAGAGATTCATCATAGGCAACTTTAATGAATTCAATATTTTTTATTTTTAGCATATAAACCTCCATACTGCATCAGTCTTGTCTTAGTATAACGAATTTTGGGGAAATAACGTAATAATTACATCTGAAAAATTCAAAAGAGATTAAGAGGTATTTAATTTGAACAATCAGAATATTTGTGTTATGATGAAATTGTTCAAGTTACGGTATAACAGGCAATACAGTTAGACTGCCTTAGCATTCCATCAGCTTCGTTTATGCGTTCGTCCGTTAGTATGGTGACTAGCAGTTGATTTTACCAATGCTTTAACGAAGATTTTTGAACAGAGTTGTATTTATTGGACGTGAAACGGAGCAAGGAAATGAAACTCCCATGCAGTACAAATGTTCTGAAGTTCCAAGCATTATATCACAGAATTGAATACAGAGTATACCGTAACGAACACGCTGGGCGCCTCTATTTAGGGGCGCCTTTTTTTATGGCAGGAAAGGCCAGCCCTACTTGTGTAGAAATATGACCAGTAAAAAGGGCGTTGGTACATATAACCAATATTGTGGGCTGTATGAATTGTTTTTAGAAGAGTCAAACAATTTAACTTACATTTCATGTATAATGAATTTATGACAAAAATTACGTGTTTTTGATAAAAATAAAGGGGTGTATAATCTATGAAAAAAATGTTGAGCTTCGTGCTTACAGCCAGCTTGCTGGCAGCTCCATTCTCCGTCCAGGCAGCAACCTTCAAAGATGTCGGCGCCAATCATGTACTGAAACCGGAGATTGACTACCTGGTCGAACAAGAAGTAATCAATGGCTTTGGGGATGGCACATTCCGTCCGAACCAGCTCGTGGCAAAGCAGCATGTAGCAGTAATGCTCGTGCGTGCCCTCGATCTTCCTATGACCAATTTAAAGAACCCCGGGTATAAGGATGTCCCGACAACCCATCTCTACTACAAAGAAATTGCAGCAGGGTACACGGCCGGCCTTTTTTCAAAGAGTGACTATTTCATGCCGAATTCCAATATTTCTCGAGGCTTCATGGCAAAACTTCTGACAACGGGGCTCGACCTTGAGTACATTCCAGGGAATGAGGAGGAAAATGCCTTCAAGGACGTGCCGAGCACGCATCCATTCCATTCCTTCATCCGGACGGTTGCATCCAACAACGTAGCGCAAGGCTTCGGTGATGGGACATTCCGCTCAAGCCAGCTGATTTCTCGAGGCCATTTCTCTGCGTTCCTTGCACGGGCAATGTCCGCAACCACTTATAACTTCCTGTGGGACACGGAATCGGTGTACACGTATGTTAATGAACTAGGAGAAAAAATCCGGATAACATTTGATGAGGCTAGCGGGCCGACAGAACAATATTGGACAGCGAGGAACTTGACGACAGGGGAAACTGCGCCGCTGATATTCTCACAAAATGCCCATCGATACTTTGGGGGTATCCGTAATTCGGATGCAGCTGGAGTCGGCCTCGAGACACCCGTAACAATCCGGACGGTCCGTGTAGAAAGCAGTGAGGGCAATCTAGGGAGCATGGCGATAGTGGACACGGATGCAACACTGTCCGTTGGCGGTAGAGAATACACGGATCTTATCGTCCAACGTGAATATACGAGTGGAGACTATAGATATGCATATGACCACTACCTCTACTTTGCAGAGGATATCGGTCTGGTTGCCAAGAAGGATGCAAAAGGAAAAGTGCTTTATTATTTGGAAAGCATCGAATGACATTGCAGCGGGTATGAAGGCACTTTAACTGCAACCACTGCAGGAACAAGTCTGTTATTGTAGATGACGAACGAAATACAGGAGCTGTTTTGGAAAGTGTGTACTTCCCGAAACAGCTCCTTTTGCATGCAGAAACACCGATTCACTCCACGGAAAACGATGGAATGCCCCATATATAGAGGAAGTATCACTAAATGGCAATATGGACATATTGAGGGGGAGCAATCAATCTGGAGGGTCCGACGGCTGTTCCACATAGACTACTGCTGTACTGATCGACAAGGGAGTCTGATGGAGCAACTTCCCCGATTTACGTTTTAGGGTCCTGCTTATCGGGGAAATAGTAGTTGAATCACAGAATCGACAGAGGAGAGTGGATTGCATGAACAAAAAATGGCTGGCCGGCTTATTCGTAAGCGTGGGCATACTTGCTGCTTGCGGCGGCAACGAAGATAATGCAAATGAGAAAAATACAGAAAGTAATGCCGATGAGTCCACAGAGGAGTACCGAGATGCAGGGCACTCACAGCTCCATCAGGGAAACCCCCAGGAAGTGCCACAAACACTTCAAGAGGCTAACGGTGCACCCTTTCAAATAGGGGATGAGGTCATCATCAACGCCGACCATCATATGGGTGGAATGAATGGCGCCGAAGGGGAAGTAGAGGGTGCCTATACAACGACGGCCTATATGGTTTCCTATACACCATTAACAGACGATGAGCCTGTGGAAAACCATAAATGGCTTGTACATGAAGAACTGTTGACAGAGGAAGAGGGACCACTTGAACCGGGTACGGAAGTCGTCATCAGCGCAAACCATATGCAGGGCATGGAAGGTGCGACGGCCACAATTGAAGAAGCTGTAGAGACAAACGTCTATATGGTTTCCTATACGTCGACTGATGGAGAAAAGGTCGAGAATCATAAATGGTTCATTGAAGATGAACTATCTCCAAAGGAATAGCTAAGTTGGGCTCTTGAGTGAACTGTAAAATTATTCAAAATACTTGTTGACACCTTGGTCGACTGCGTGTATAGTTAATGTAAATTATGGAAAGAGGGTGATGAGTCATGATGAACAATAGACGATTGGCAACGCTGCAATTCGATCAGTTCATTTTCACTCGCCCGCCATGTATGGTCTGACTGTACATCCTTTTCAACGTGCGTATGAAACCCTGTAACTGCAAAGAATTGCAGCTGCAGGGTTTTTTATTTTGCGTACAAATAGGAGGAGAATACAGTTGGAATTAAAAAAATTAGGATTTACATCATTTTTCGAGGGACAGCTTGCGGACATTCATGACAACCTTACAATTGCCCGCGTCATGCTGGAGCATAAACATTCATATCGTGTGTTGAGCGAGGAGGGGGAATGGCTAGCGACGGTTTCCGGACATTTTGCCTTTCAGACGTCCAACCGCCTTGATTACCCGGCTGTAGGGGATTGGGTGCTTGTAGAAAAAATGCCGGGAGAAGAAAAGGCAATCATCCATAAGCTTTTGAAGAGAAAATCCGCCTTCATTCGGAAGGTGGCGGGCTTGGAAATCGAACAGCAGATCGTCGCAGCCAATGTAGATATCGTCTTCCTCGTCATGAGCTTGAACGAAGACTTCAATAGCCGACGCCTGGAGCGCTATCTAACGGCCGCCTGGGATTCCGGCGCAACACCGATGATTGTGCTGACCAAGGCTGATTTATGCGAAGACGCCACCCCGTTTCTTGATGAAGTGCAGCGTATTGCCCCAGGAGTGGAGTGTCTCATAACAAGCACACTGACAAACGAGGGTGTTGCCCGGCTATCAGAGGCGTTGCAGGAGGGAATCACCGGGGCCCTGCTCGGTTCATCCGGAGCCGGAAAATCCTCATTGACGAACGCTCTGTTGGAGTCGGAGCAGATGAAGGTTTCCTCCATACGGGAAGATGATGCAAGGGGGCGCCACACAACGACTCATCGTGAGCTGCAGCTGCTTCCTTCAGGCGGATGCCTCATCGATACGCCGGGCATGCGCGAGCTGCAGCTATGGGATCAGCGGGAGAGCCTCGATGCCAGCTTCCAAGACATCGAACGCCTTGGGGAAGGGTGCCGTTTCCGTGACTGTACCCATACAAAGGAGCCGCATTGCGCTGTCCTTAAGGCGATTGAAGAGGGTACACTCGAGAAGGCAAGGCTGCAAAGCTATTTAAAGCTCGGCAAGGAAATCGCATTTTTAGAAAAAAGGTTGAATACGCAAGCAAAACTGGAGGAGAAGCGTAAGCAAAAAAAGATATCAAAAGGAGTCAAAAGAAAGTGATAGGAGAAGGAAAGAGATGATGCGTGCTGAAAGCCTTTTTGCATAAAAGACTTCCAGCGTTTTCAGAAGGCCGCCTCTTTAGGCGGCTTTATCATCATGTTTATCAAAACACATAAAAGCGGAGGGGTGGATGATGAAGAAGGTTTCATTTAAACAAATCAATCTGGATGGGTGCATCATTGCCGATAAAGAGCTATATAGACAGTATCACACTCTAGATATGTTAAGTAGGTATGATAGTAATCTAGTAGAGTTCAAGAGGATGCCCAGCTTGCCGGAGTTCAAGGAGGCTGAGCAAGATCTGCGCACCCATCACCGGCAGTTCGGCCAGTATCATCTGAAATTCAAATTTCCCGCAAATGAAAAAATCAGTGGGGAAGTGGCCGGGTATTTGAAAAGCGAAGGCTATTCAATCGGTTTTTTGGAGCTCTATTCGATTGAGCCCCATCAGTTTTCAGCTGTGAAAAAACCAGCAGTCGAAGTCCGGTTTGCCATAGAAGAGGACCTGGAGGCTGTACTCCAATTGAATTATACGGAGGATATACAGTATGGCGTCACGTTTGCCAAGGAGAAGAAGGCGTATCTTCAGCGGCTTTTTACACTCGATGATCGATATTTTGTAATGGCGTATGCTGACGGCGTTCCTGCAGGATTTCTGCATCTGATTGAGCAGCCGGAAACAGTGGAAATCGATAACTTCTTTGTGCTGGCAGCTATGCAGCGAAAAGGAATCGGTGCACGGATGCAGCAGTTCGTCATGGACCATTTTCCACACAAGACCATCATCCTTGTGGCTGATGGGGAAGATACGGCAAGAGCGATGTACCGCAAGCAAAATTACGAATACCAAGGTTTTACGTATGATGCCTTAAAGGTGGAAGATTGATTGAAAGGATGAAAATAAAGAGATTGACTTTGCACTGTTTTTTGCTATTGTCGATATAAAAGCATCAAAGGGGGGAGATGCATGTCGCAAAAGCAAGACCGTAAGAAGAAAAAGAAAAAAGAGAAGGATGGAGAAAGCATACTCGGAACAATTTTTGGGGAGTTGTTTGAATTCATTGCTTTCATTTTTGTGGAAGTCTTCCTGAACATCCTATTATTCATTCCACGTATGATTTTCCGCATGCTTCGTTTTATTTTCGACTGATTGCTGTTCGACCAGTCAAATGCATGCGATGGCTCGGAATTGTGCCTATCGCATGCCTTCCAGAACGTTAAACAGAATATTCTCCGCAAATATCCTCGTTCCTTTATCCGTCATCCGCTCCCAGCTAGGGTTTTTCCATAAATCCATCATATTTCCACCTCTCGAACGGTAGAATTGAATAAGCATCATTTACCCAATGAAAGGAGGATGGAATGAAGGGCAAATGGATTGTAAGAGCCTTTTTGTTATTTGCCGCCTATGCAGTCGCCATGTTCGCATACATTTTTTTGAGCGATAATAGCGGGGTGCCCCAAGCCCTGCAGGGAACGGTTGCCGACCCAAGTACATTCATGACGAAACGGGAACTATATTTAAGTGAAGGATATTCGAAGGTGAGGAATTTTCTCCATTTCATCATTACGCCGTTTGAATGGCTCGTCTATCTGACTGTGCTATTGGCGGGACTTTCACTGACGTTCGAGCGATGGGGTCAGCGAATGTCAAAGTGGGCGTTCGGACAAACTGCCGTCTATCTGTTCTTTTTA
>JAZUQF010000140.1:0-5488 GCA_045605545.1 Lysinibacillus sp. | reverse complement strand
TTCTCCTGCTGCATGAAAAGCTCCACTAATTCGTGGAAATAGCTGATTACTTTTTCCTCCTGGATTTTTTCGTATGTCGCCTTCCGTGTCTGCTTTGTCGGATTTTCCACCTGCTCCATGAACAGCTTGATCAGCTTCTTCGTATAAAAAGGCGTCACACTGTCTGCCAGTAGCCGATCCGCTAAGCCCGGCGCAAGTTTTGGATGATTTTCATCGTATAAATACTCATCATCCGGTAGATCGGTATGCACAATCCGGCCATGCGCCTGCACCTGTTGCTCCAGATACGGCACAATCCGTTCCTTGTGTGCCCAAGGTAAAAACTCAATCGCCACGACTTCCTTCAAAATGACTCGCCCATCCACCTTGAGTATCATATTCAACTTGATAAAGCCCCCGATTTTCAACCTTACTTTATGTACCTTCCCATCCGCAGCCTGAAATGTCCCTGACAGCGTCGAATACGGCATCAGGTGCGACCATATCGAACGGCGGGTGTTGCGGGCGATGACCTCGCCATCGACAGTCAACGTCTCCTCCATCATTGTGTTATGTACCTCGATTTTATGCCCCTCAAAATCAACCGCCCAATACTTATCGGCCTCCTTTGCAACATCCTTTTTCACATTGCGCATCTCTCGCTGGAATTCTTCCTTAAAACCCATTGCCGATCTCCTTTAAGTGTATGATTTTATGTAAGTGTTATCTGGAATCTAGTAATTGAAAATAATAGAATGAAGGATTACAACCGCTCGCCACCCTTCAATACTTCCAGATAATATACTAAATGTTTTATTTTACATCATTTAGTATAACCTATCCTGCTCGATATTGTTCTACTTGTTCCTTATTTCAGAATTAACAGCTCCAAGTACTTGGAAATCTGCCAATGACGATAAATTTGAGCACTTTTTATCATGGTTGCAACAGGCTCCAGCCCATCATTGAGTACTTTTTGAAACGATCAACTCTTAGTAATCCCAAGAGCACGATGTCTAAAAATTTTTCAGCTGCTCAAAATGCCATGGGACAATGATATATTACTATTGAACTAACCTAATTTATTGTCTAGCATCTATGATTGGGATTGTTGCAAAAGAGCAGTGAGTAAACTAACATCACGAAAAAACCTGCCTGAGGTTGCTCCCCAGCAGATTTTTCCGTTCATTTTCAATTGCGGCACTTCAATCATCATTCCGAAATCGATTGCAGGAATTCCAGGAACTCTTGCGCCGACTCCTCTGTTACAATTTCAATGCCTGAATCGATGCGCTCTTCAATTGTACCTCCATTAATCACTTCGAGGGCATTTGATACGCCTTCGTAGCCCATGTTGTATGGGCTTTGGGCAACCGAACCGGTCAACCCGCCATCGACAATGGATTGCACCGCTTCCTCTGTTCCGTCGACCCCGAAGATTTTCACATCCAGCTTTTTCGCCTGTACGGCACGCAAGACACCAAGCGCCATGTCATCATTCGCTGCGAAGACGCCTTTTACATCCTTGTTCTTCTCCAGAATGTTTTCCATTACCGACATGGCCTCTGATTTATCGGAATTGGCCGGTTGTTCTGCGACGATTTCCATCCCTGCCGCTTCCAACGCCTCTTTCGCCCCTTTGATACGGGCATCGGTCGCCGGATTTCCTAGTGCTCCGGAGATGAGCGCCACTTTATCTCCCTTTTGCAGCAGAGCGGCCAATTCTTTGCCTCCTTCATAGCCCGCGGTATAGTTTTCTGTACCGATGAATGTAACCTTCCCTTTAAAATCAGCATCAGTATCAATCAACAGTACCGGGATGTCCTTTTCCGACGCATCCTCCAATACATTGACGACCGCCTCGGGCTGGCTTGGCGATACCAGGAGCGCACTTGGCATCTGGCTGACCTGGTCTTCAAGCATATTGACCTGCTCCAACAATTGGGCTTCCGCAGATGGGCCGACGACTGTCACATGGACGCCCAAGTCTTCACCAGCCTTTTCGGCACCTGCCTCGACATATTTCCAATATGGACTCGACAACGTCTTCAACACTACTGAAATATTGATATCCGAATTGATGCCTACATCGCCTGCCACGCCGCTTGCCGTCTCCTCCGTATTACAAGCTGCGAGCAATGCCGCCGACATGGCGACGGACAACAACCATTTTCCTTTTTTCATTCTCCCCGCCCCCTCATTAAGCTGACTTTGATTTACGCTGGCGAAGTACGTCGACGAATACGGCCGCGATGATGACGACGCCTATGACCGCCATCTGCAAATCAGCTGAGACGTTCAACAGGTTCAAACCATTACGCAATACCGCGATGATGAGCACGCCGACCAATGTACCCCAAACCGTTCCCACTCCTCCAAAGAAGCTTGCGCCGCCGATGATGACCGCCGCAATGGCATCCAGTTCATAGCCGGACCCCGCCAGCGGGAAGGCTGAGTTGACACGTCCCACCATCATCAGCCCCGCTAGACCAGCCATGAGCCCGCTGAGTGTATAGACGATGATCAGCACCCTGTCCACGTTGATGCCTGAAAGACGGGCCGCCTCTTTATTGCCGCCAATTGCATATATGTAACGCCCGGTTTGAGACCGTGTCAGGAAAATGTGGAAAATGAAATAGACCACCAGCACCACGATAAAGCTGACCGGGACAGGTCCTACATATTCGCTACCAAAAAACTGGATCAAATATGGGAAGCCGGCAATCGGTGCAGCACCGGTAATGATCAGTGCCAATCCACGTGCAATGTTCATTGTCCCCAATGTTGAAATGAATGGATGTGGCAGACGCAATTTCGTCAATAGCACACCATTCAACATGCCAAATCCGGCACCGACCAGTAGACAAACAAGTATGCCCAACAAGGGATGCATGCTCATTGATACCGAAACCACACCCATTGACATGATTGAAATTGCGAGGATGGAACCGACAGATAAATCAATCCCCGCCGTTAAGATCGGCAACAGCATCCCCAGCGCCAAAAGAGCATTGATGGTCGATTGCTGGGCGATGTTCATCAAGTTATTGACGGTTAAAAAATTCTCCGTCATGAGTGTCAGCACCATCATCAGCACAATCAGTGCGAGTAATGAACCGAACTTTCCTAATAGATTTTTGATATTCTTTTCTTGTTTGACTTCTTCTATCGTTGCTTCATCCATTGTTTGCATCACTTTTCCCATATCCTTCTCTCCTTATAAACCGATAGTAGCCGCCTTCATTACCTGCTCCTGTGTTGCTTGTGCGATTGGCAGATCAGCTGTTATCTTCCCTGTGTTCATCACGACTACACGATCGCACATCCCCAGAATCTCCGGTAGATCGGATGAAATCATGATAACGATCTTCCCTTGCTCAACCAGCGTGTTCATCAGACGGTAGACCTCCACCTTGGCGCCCACATCGATTCCCCTTGTCGGCTCGTCAAAAATGAAAATCTTGGCGTCGGTGCAGAGTCATTTGGCAATGACCACCTTTTGCTGATTCCCCCCGCTGAAATTGCGGGCATTCAAATCGATGGTATTCGGCCGGATCTGCAAATCCTTCACATACCGTTTTGCCTGGACCTTCATTGCTTGTAGGTTTAAAAGCTTGGACCGTCCTGTGAATTTATTCATATTGGCCAGACAAACATTCAAGTCCAGTGGTAGGTCGAGCAACAGCCCCTCTGACTTGCGGTCCTCCGTGATGAACGCAATGCCGGCATCAATCGCTTGGCGAGGTGTGGTAATTTTCACTTCTTTCCCATCGATGAAGAGCTGGCCGGCCGCTCGTTTATCGGCACCGAATATGGCACGTGCCAATTCTGTCCGGCCTGCACCGACCAGTCCCGCTATCCCGATAATCTCTCCGTAATGCACATCCAGATTGATCGGCCCCTGACCTTCTTCCACAACAAAATCTTTCAAGCTGAATCCGACATTACCGCGCTCGAACTGTTTTTTCGGGAATTTCTCTTCCAATGAGCGGCCGACCATCAGCTCGATCCATTCATCCGGAGCCGTTTCATTTACCGAAAGCGTTTCGATGGAATAGCCGTCCCGCAAGATAGTAATCCGGTCGCCGAGACGCTGAATCTCCTCCAATCGGTGGGAGATGAAGATGATGGAGATGCCTTCCTCCCTCAACTGGTCGACAATCTTATAAAGTTGCTCCACTTCCCTACCACTTAAACTCGAAGTAGGCTCGTCCATGATGATGAGCTTTGCGTCCAGAATCAGCGCCTTCGCAATCTCGACAAGCTGCTGCTGCCCTAGGCCTAACTTGCCCAGCGGCACTGTCGCCAGCTTCGGATTCTGTCCTAGGCGAACCAGTAGCTCCTGCGCTTTTTCAATCATCTGTTGACGGTTGAGAAGTCCGATTTTACCGTTCTTTATTTCTCTTCCTAGAAAGATATTTTCATAGACTGTCAATTCCTTGATGACATTCAACTCTTGATAGATTGTGGCAATCCCCAGCTCCATTGCTTCGATGGGCGTATTGATTGTCACCGGCTGGCCTTTCCAGTAGATGGAGCCTTTATCCAGAGAATAGGCACCTGTCAAAATTTTGATCAGCGTTGACTTGCCCGCACCATTTTCGCCGAGCAAAACGTGCACCTCTCCCGGCAGGACATTGAAATGAACGCCCTTTAGTACATGGTTATTGGCAAAACTCTTGTATAGTTCCTTCACTTCTAATAATGGTTGCATCATCCTATCACTCCTTTAGGCATTTGTAGCCGTCAGCAGACCATTTTATTGTCATGTTCATGTTCTTTTTAAGCCCGGCAACCTGTGCGCAAGCGCCTAATCTAGCGGCATTGCCAGCTGAGTGGATGGACTTTATATTATGTTGCCCATTGTCAAAAAAGCTGACTTCCACGAGAGCCGGCCCACCGCTTTCGCTTTCATCAACTAGCAATTTATATGGTATTAACTTCAAATCATTGATAATAGAATCGATGACAATCCCTTGGCTCGCTCAGCAAGGTGTTTTCCCCTCTAGTTGAAAACTATCTGTATGCGCTCTTTACATGCCCTGCATGCATCCTGACTTATTCAAAATATGTGGTGAAAATACGACATCCTCTAAGATGCCTTGGACTGGATGATACCTTATGTAATACCGTAATGCTTGCTGTTTCCTACGCCCCCTTACCCAATCACCCACTTGAAGCAACAAATAATTTGTCAGACATGGACTCCCAACTCCTTTCAATCTTAGACATTCCATATCCTATACCCGCTTTTCCAAAATTTACACCAAATTAACAGAAGAAACTGATAAATCGAGTTGTTTTTATTAGGTTTCCCTCTGTTTGAACAGCAAAAAAGACCTGCCGGAGATCGCTCTCTGACAGGCCTTCTTCTTTATTCCGGATAAACCTTTCTGAACCGCTCACAAACAACCAGCAAATCTTCTTTGAACTCCAGATTGTACTGTTTGAACAGCCCGCTGAAGAAATTCATATGGGCATCCAACCACTCCTGATAGGTGCCTGCGCC
>JAZUQF010000139.1:0-2569 GCA_045605545.1 Lysinibacillus sp. | reverse complement strand
CGAAATCCCCTCCCGACTGCCCCTACAAATGCAGGAATTTAATTAAAGCTACTTTATCATAGATTTGTATTCCCTATTAAACAATGAAGTTATCACCCGTAGATACTAGTGCTGAACCATCATACCCCTCTGTCCTGATCGACACCTCCAGTCCCCCTTCCCCTCCCCATCGCTCATGTTCATCCGTTTCAACTCAGGTCTAGCGGGAAAAGAACCTATGCATGCCTTGCAAAGGCAAGGAACAACAATCGTAGGGAAAGGAAGGTTTTCATCATGACGAAAGAATATCCAGAGAATATCCCGGCTCAACAGCAAAAACGCCAGCCTGGATTCGAGGCGGAAATGAAGCCGCGTCCAGATTTCACGAAAAATCTGGCAGGCGCAGGGCAAAGACTTGCCGGCAAGACTGCCTTGATTACAGGTGGGGACAGCGGCATCGGACGTGCTATTGCCATCGCTTTCGCGAAGGAAGGAGCGGACGTCGCCATTTCCTATCTCGATGAACATGAGGATGCAGAGGAAACGAAGCAATACGTAGAACGGGAAGGCAGACGCTGCCTGATGATTGCCGGGGACATCGGTGAGGAAACGGTTTGCCAGGAAATCATCACAAAAGTAATTGATGAATTCGGCAAGCTGGATGTCCTTGTCAACAATGCCGGTGAGCAGCACACACAGTCATCATTGAAGGACATTACAACGGAACAGCTGGAACGGACATTCCGTACAAACATTTTCAGCATGTTCCATTTGACGAAGGCGGCACTCGACCACCTGAAGCCGGGAAGCTCCATCATCAATACGTCGTCCATCACAGCATTCCAGGGCGCACCGAACTTGATTGACTACTCCGCTACAAAAGGTGCCATCATGACATTTACCCGCTCGCTGGCAGGCTCTCTTGTAGAACAGGGAATCAGGGTGAACGCTGTAGCGCCAGGACCGATTTGGACACCGCTCATCCCTGCTTCATTTACAGCACAGGAAGTCGAGGGATTCGGTAAAGAAGGCGAATTCCAGACACCGATGAAGCGTCCAGGCCAGCCAAGCGAACTAGCTCCAGGCTATGTGTACCTTGCTTCTGATGACTCCTCTTACGTAACAGGACAGGTGCTTCATATCAATGGTGGTTTTCCTTTTTAATACCTTTTCAGCAGAAGGCGATTCGTCGCCTTCTGTTTTTGTTCTCTACAAAACAGCACTAGCTTGTCAAAGGAAACTCTTGACGAACGAAAAAAGCTCGGCGTCTTCTTCAAGAATGAATTGCCGCATCCTTTTTCCATCTTCACTGATTCCAATGATATTTCTGCCGTAGTCAAATTTTATTGTATAGCGACTATCCCCTGAACGAAATATCATATAAGCATCGTCAGTAAAGGCCGGTAGATTCGGAATCAATTTCTTTTTCATCATCAAGTCATCCACCATTGCGATAAAGCGCCCTGTATCCTTGGAGTCAAGGTGAACGGGCTGTTCCCTCTCATATGTGGTAAGCCAGATGTCATCTATACCCGCCGTATCCAATTCAGGAAAAGCACTCTTAATAGAAACCGGCTTCTTCACGTATCCCCCTATCAGAATGACCACCACCAACAAAATGAGCATCCCAATCCACTTTTTCTTGTTCATTCTCTGCTCCCCCAAGGTGAATTCAATCTTACTGCAAGTATACATGATTACATTTACATTTTTGACTATCATTTCATATAACGTAGTGTCAGTTGTTTTATAATAGTTTCATACCTTCTGAAATCGATGAGGATACTGGCATTTGGTTACGGCCGTTGCAGGAATAACATTACTTCGTAGATAAGGAGTTGTTCATTCCTCAGCGTCCTCAGTAATAAAAAAATTAAAATAGCTGAAACCTTCCGGGTACCGGCATGCCTCTAACTAATGAGGGGAGGAAACTACATACATGAAGTACGATATCGATACGGTGGAACGAGCCGTAAACGGAGATGCCAGAGCCTTCGAGGAATTGATCGGGATAGAAAAAGAGCGGCTCTACTACAAGGCGCTGTCCTATGTCGGCAATAAGGAGGATGCATCGGATGCCGTGCAGGAGGCGCTATACAAGGCATTCGTGTCAATCGGCCAACTGCAGCACCCGCCCTATTTTTCCACCTGGCTGTTCAAAATATTAATCCGTGAGTGCTACCGGCTGCTAAAAAAGCGGAATCGGCTCATTCCGCTGGAGGATGACGAAATCATCACACGGCTGGAGCAGCCAACGGAGGAAAAGAAGGACGACTATGTAGGCGAGGCGCTTTCTAAACTGCCTCCCCCACAGCGGTCGGCCATTGTAGTATTCTATTATTGCGGCTTTTCGGTCAAGGAAATTGCGGACATGATGAAGAAGCCGGATGGAACGGTCAAAACGCATCTACATAGAGGGCGAAAGACACTGAAGGTACAATTGGCTGCTGTCATGCACAAAACAATCAAGACAACGGAGGTCATTCATTTGATAAAAGAGGAATTAGAGAAAATTGCCCGTTCCATCACAGAAATTCCACAGGATTTTCGTAAAATCATTGAAAACCATGAAGAAAATGAAGCGTACTTC
>JAZUQF010000138.1:0-2697 GCA_045605545.1 Lysinibacillus sp. | reverse complement strand
ATCTTCAAAAGGGGGATGGGGAGAAGCGGCTGCAGGTATGAGTGCTGGGTTTTTTAAGTTTTGCTGTTTATAGTAGTGGGGGAATCGGGGATAAAAATGAAAAAGAGGGCAAAGAAAAAGTTAGGTAATCGATACAATGTGCTAAAGCGAGCAAAACGAGAAAAATCCAAAAGAAGAGGATGCAAATGCATTGATTATTCGATTGTACCAATGGGCATTACAGATAAATCGGAATTCAATCAGGAAGGCTATGGACCGGAATACCCTTATGCAACACACTGGTTTGCACAACTTGTTTATAGTAAAGAGAAATTTCCTATATATAATACGAATGATAAGTACCAATACATCCTCACTGTATTTCCTTGTAACAAAAGGGGAGGAACCCATACGGAATCTGCAGTCCGCATCATCCTTTTTGAAGCGGAAAAGCTAGAGAGAATAACTTCATTTTTTAGAGAACTGGTGAATGATATGGAAAAGGACTGTTTTTGGAATGCGGCTTATTGAATTTGGACAGTAGGGTGCTTTTATAGGAAGATGAAAAAAGCGCGGATGGTTTCTGCCATCTACGCTTTTTCACGGAATGAAAATAGGCTTCTCTTATAGGAGCTACAACTGCGGGGTGGAAATCATCTTGTCCAGGTTCGCCATTTCTATGGCCGATACAGCGGATTCATAGCCTTTATTGCCCGCCTTTGTACCAGCCCGCTCGATGGCCTGCTCGATCGTTTCTGTCGTAATGATGCCGAAGATGACCGGCACGCCTGTCGAGAGGCCGACGCTTGCGATGCCTTTTGCCGCTTCGTTGCATACATAGTCATAGTGGGTCGTCGAGCCGCGTATGACCGTCCCGAGGCCAATGATTGCGTCATACTGGCCTGATTCGGCCATCTTTTTGGCGATGAACGGCACTTCGAATGCACCGGGCACCCACGCCACATCGATATCCTCTTCTGCCATGCCATGCCGCTTCAATCCATCCATCGCCCCGCTGAGGAGCTTCGTTGTAATGAATTCATTAAAACGTCCCACCACAATGCCGACCTTCAACCCAGTTCCGATTAATTGCGCTTCAAATGTTTGTCCCATCTCTTTTCCTCCTATACGAAAATATGATTCATTTTTTGTTTTTTGACTGCTAGATAATATTCGTTTTCAGGCTCCGGCTCGATTTCCAAGGGGACCCGTTCGACGACTTCGATTCCGTATTGCGCCAGGCCGTGGATCTTGGCCGGATTGTTCGTCATCAGGCGTATCCTTGTGATGCCCAGGTCACGCAGCATTTGCGCACAGAGCCCGTAGTCCCGCATTTCCGCTGCAAAGCCGAGCTTTTCATTCGCTTCGACTGTATCGTAGCCCTGCTCCTGCAGTTCATAGGACTTCAATTTGTTCAGTAGGCCGATGCCGCGCCCTTCCTGCGCCATATAGAGCACGACCCCGGCACCTTCCTGCTGGATCATATGCAGGGCCTTATGGAGCTGGGGCCCGCAATCGCAGCGCTTCGAGTGGAAGATATCGCCTGTCAGGCAGGCCGAATGGATCCGTACAAGAGGCGGCTCCTCCCCGGTGAGGTCTCCGTTATAAAGCGCTACATGCTCCTTATCGTCGAGCCGGTTCGCATAGCCGACCATCTGGAAACGTCCGAAATGAGTCGGCAATTGCACGCTTGCTTCCCGTGAGACTAAACATTCCTTTTGATAGCGGTAGCGGATGAGGTCTGCAATCGTGATGATCTTCAACCCGTGCTGCCCGGCGATTTCCAATAGCTCAGGCACCCTGGCCATCTCGCCGTTCTCTTTCATGATTTCACAGATGACGCCGGCCGGCTGCGACCCGCAAAGGACGGCCAGATCGACCGCCGCCTCTGTATGGCCGTTCCGGGCAAGGACGCCGTGTTCCTTCGCAATCAACGGGAAGACATGTCCGGGACGTCGGAAGTCCGCCGCCGTCGAGCCCTCGTCGAGCAGGCGCAAAATCGTGTCGGATCGTTCGAAGGCACTGATGCCCGTCTCCGTTGTCTTATAGTCGATGCTCACCGTGAAAGCCGTCTGGTGGTTGTCCGTGTTGTAGCCGACCATCGGATGCAATGCCAGGCGTTCGGCGATGGCGGGGGAGAGTGGCGTGCAGATGAGCCCCCGGCCGTAAAGTGCCATGAAGTTGATATTCTCCGGCGTTGCATGTTCAGCCAGCACGACGAAATCCCCCTCATTTTCGCGGTCCTCATCATCCACGACGATGATGACCCGACCTTCCTTTAAATCTTCTATCGCTTCGTCAATTGTATGAAACATCGTGCACCTCCTAAAATCCATGTTGGTGTAGAAAATCCTTAGTAAGCGGGAACGTTTCCTGGCGCCCCTTCAATTGATTGATGATATATTTGCCGAGCAGATCGGTTTCGATATTCACCAGGTCCCGCTCTTTTTTCATCCCGAGCACCGTCTCATGATAGGTGTGGGGGATGAGGGAGACGGTCACCTGCCGGGGCTGTAGCTCAAAGATCGTCAGGCTGGTGCCATCTATGGCGATGGATCCCTTCAGCAGGCAATAGTTGCTGAGCTCCTCACTGATGGCGATATCGATGTACACCGCGTTTGCTATCGGGCGCTTCCTTAAGATGGTGCCTGTTCCGTCCACATGGCCGGAGACGAAATGCCCCCCGAACCGGCCGTTTGCAGGCATGGCCCTTTCCAG
>JAZUQF010000137.1:0-32136 GCA_045605545.1 Lysinibacillus sp. | reverse complement strand
TGATGTAAACAGTTCCACTTTCTCTACTTCTTTATGATTATATAAAAACCGGACTAATTCCAAGCCGCCATAGCCGGTGGCACCGATGATTCCAACTTTCATGTTCTTCCTCCCACTATTCAAAAAAGGCATACCTTTTTTCTTGATGATAGTCGCCCTTTGTTGTACTTCAAGAAATTCACTGTTTCTTAAACCCTAAGATAAAATTAGTATAGACATGTATAAATATTTAGTCAACTGTATTTTTATATAATTATACACTATTCAGAATTACAAGACTTCATGTTTATGTAGGTCAATTTCCATTTTTTCAATTGTCGCTAAAATGAAAGAAGGGGCATTTCGATAATTTCCGAAACCCCCTTCAAGCAATTGATAAAACATGCAGAGCGATGCATAAAAATTATCATCTACAGGATAACTTTCCTCCCGCTTCTTTGCATTTTTTATTTATTCTAAGATAATTAATCTTCCATCGTCGAAAGGTCCCCTGTCGGTAAATCGAGCTCCCATGCCTTCAATACCCGGCGCATGATTTTTCCGCTTCGCGTTTTCGGCAGCTTATCCTTGAATTCAATCTCACGAGGGGCGGCATGCGCAGAGAGCCCCCGCTTTACGAATTCCCTGATGTCTGCTTCAAGCTCGGCTGAAGGCTCCATGCCTTCTCGCAACGCCACAAATGCTTTGATGATCTCCCCGCGGACCGGGTCCGGCTTGCCGATGACGCCCGCCTCTACAATGTCCGGGTGCTCGAGCAGCTTGCTCTCCACTTCGAAGGGCCCGACACGCTCCCCGGCCGTCATGATGACGTCATCCACGCGCCCTTGGAACCAGAAGTAGCCATCGTCATCCATATAGGCGGAATCGCCCGACACGTACCATTCCCCCTTCAGGAAGTAGGAATCGTACTTTTCAGGGTTGTTCCATATTTGGCGCATCATACTCGGCCATCCCTTGCGGATTGCCAAATTCCCCATTGTAAACGGCGGCACCTCATTGCCGTCATCATCCACAATCGTCGCATAGACCCCCGGAACCGGCTTGCCCATGGAGCCCGGTTTGATATCCATGCTCGGATAATTGCAGATCATATGGCCGCCAGTTTCCGTCATCCACCATGTATCGTGGATGCGATGCCCCAGTTCGTCAATGCCCCAACGGATCACTTCTGGATTTAACGGCTCCCCAACCGATAAAACATGTCGTAGTGATGAAAGGTCATATTGTTCCAAGACACCTTTTCCTGCCCCTGCAAGCATACGGAATGCCGTCGGTGCACTGTACCAGACCGTCACGCCATAATCCTGGATGGCGCTGTACCATGCCTGTGGACTGAAGCGGCCTCCCAAAATCAAACTTGTGCCCCCATTCAGCCATGGCCCGAAAACACCGTAAGCGGTCCCTGTCACCCAGCCTGGGTCTGCCGTACACCAATAGACATCCTGGTCGTTCAAATCCAGGACCCACTGAGTCGTCTGGTATTGCTGCACCATCGCATAATGTACATGCAGAACGCCTTTAGGAGCACCCGTCGAACCTGATGTATAATGGAGGACCATTCCATCCTCCTTATCAACCCACTGGATTTCGTATTTATTCGAAGCTGTTGCCATACGCTTGTTAAAGTCGACGATCTGCTCTGTCTCCTCGATATCCTCTCCTACTAAAAAGATCGTCTTCAAATGCGGCAGCCTTTCCACCGGCACCCTTGAAAGCAAGGCAGGCGTCGTCACCAATGCCGAAGCCTCACTGTCGGCCAGCCGGTCATATACCGCACCTTCCATGAATGCTTCAAACAACGGACCGACAATCACGCCCATCTTCAAAGCACCCAAAAGAGAGAAATACAATTCCGGAGAACGCGGCATGAAGATGAACAGGCGGTCCCCCTTCTTCAAATTCGTCGATTCACTCAGCACGTTTGCCGCTTTGTTTGTCAGCAGCTTCATCTCATTAAACGAATAGGCTTCTTTGCGGATGCCGTCATTATAATAGAGCGCCACCTTGTTTTTACGGTGCGTCTCGGCATGGCGGTCGATCGCCTCGTACGCCATATTCACTTTTCCGGTTTCATACCAGCTGAAGGCCTTCTCCGTCTCCTTCCAATCATGTTCCGCCGCTGTTTCCTCATAGCTTGTCAAGCGATGATCCCCTGGAATAGCAGCCAGTTTCTCTATCATTTTCATCCCCATGAAAATTACCCCTTTCTTTCGAGAACATAATTATATTTTACATTATAATATTGTTAATTACCAAAATATTTTTAACATTTGAATTAATAAGATATTTTTTGTAAATTACAGCTTTATTTTGCATAAAATAAGTTATAATGGTCTTATCATAATTTGGTGGTGTGAAAATGGAGCATATTAAAACATTTTTTAGCGTCGAAAAGGAAACAAGGCATGGTACCGTCCTTGTGGAGGGGCCCATTCCGGCGGAGCAGCTCGCCTCCTATACCCTGCACGAACGCCTGACAGCTTTCAGGCCTCCCAGGCAGCAGCATGAAGCTCTTGTCAACATTGCAAAGCTCGAGGAAGGGAGGATCATCGTTGTCCGGAATGGCGAGGTTGTCGTCGGCTACGTTACATACCTATATCCCGACCCGCTCGAACGATGGTCAGAAGACCGTATCGAGAATATGATAGAGCTCGGTGCAATAGAAGTCATCCCCGATTACCGAGGGACCGGGATGGGGAAAAAGCTGCTCGAGGTCTCTTTCATGGATGAGATGATGGAAGACTACCTAGTCATTACAACGGAATATTACTGGCATTGGGATTTAAAGGGGACAGGCCTTAATGTATGGGATTACCGAAAGATGATGGAGAATATGATGAGTGTGGTCGGTTTTGAATATTATGCAACAGATGATCCGGAAATCACCTCCCACCCTGCGAACTGTTTGATGGCACGTGTCGGAAAGCGGGTTGGGAGCGATACGATGGAGCGGTTCGACAGGCTCCGTTTCCGAAACCGCTTCATGTATTGAAGGCTCTTCATAATCAAGGGAAAGGGCACCTCCTGTTACAATTAGTGGGACAATAAGGCAATGTCATCTATAATTAAGGGGAATGGGAAAACCAGATCATTCACAACATTTACACAAAGGGGAATGGTATATGATTGTTGAAGAAATTATGCAGACCAATGTGCATACGCTGGCGCCTACCGATACAGTAGGCGACGCTGTACGACTAATGCGCGAAAAGAAAGTCCGGCATCTACCGATCATCAATGCAGATTCGGAGGTTGTAGGCATCGTGACCGGCCATGACCTTAAAAACGCCCTGCCCTCCTGCCTGCGCGAAGAGTCGGAATCGCACATATATGATGCACCGCTTGAACAGATCATGGTGCAGGACCCGATCATCGGCCACCCGCTGGATTTTGTGGAGGAAATCGCCGTCACACTATACGAAAACAGAATCAGCTGCATGCCGATTGTTTCAAATGGCAAACTGGCCGGCATCGTCACCACTACGGACGTCCTGTACCGCTATATCGAATTGACAGGAGCCAACCGCCCTTCATCCAAGCTGGATATCCGGGTTACGAATAAACCGGGCATTCTGCATGATGTGACAGGTGTCTTCCAGCAGCATAAAGTGAATGTGCTTAGTGTGCTTGTCTATCCTGATGCTGAAAATGAAAATAGCCGCATTTTAAGTATCCGCCTGCAGGTGATGAACCCATTGACAATCATTGAAGACTTACGGAAAGAAGGGTTCGATGTCCTATGGCCGCACCTGCCCGGAATCAAACTATGAAAAATGCCGTATTCATTTATTCACCTGACCAGCTTGGCTATAAATTTTCAGACACACATCCGTTTAACCATAAGCGCCTAATCCTTACAATGGATCTGCTCAAGACAATCGGGGTCCTTTCAGATGATGACATCGTCCCTGCCCGTATAGCGACCGATGAAGAAATCGCCCTTGCCCACGATCCCCAATACATCGATATTGTCAAAAAGGCGGGACACGGGGAATTGACGCCCCAGCAAGGGGAATCTTACGGCATCGGGACGGAGGATACACCCATCTTCACAAATATGCATGAAGCGAGTGCGCTGCTCGTAGGCGGGACACTACAAGCCGTCGACCAGGTGCTCCAGGGAAAGGCACGCCATGCACTCAACCTGGGTGGAGGGCTTCATCACGGCTTCCGCGGGCGTGCATCCGGCTTCTGCATCTATAACGACAGCAGCGTCGCCATTCGCTATATGCAGGAAAAGTACGGCCTTCGTGTACTGTATGTCGATACGGACGCGCATCATGGCGATGGCGTCCAATGGGCCTTTTATGATGATCCGAACGTCTGTACATTATCCATCCATGAAACAGGACGCTATCTTTTCCCAGGTACGGGGAATATCACGGAGCGCGGGAACGGTGAAGGGTATGGCACTTCCTTCAACTTCCCGATTGATGCATTTACGGAGGATGAGAGCTTCCTCAAAATCTATGAAACTTCCATGAGAGAGGTATTTGAATTTTTCAAGCCGGATGTCGTACTCACACAGAACGGTGCCGACGCCCATTATTTCGACCCTCTTACACACCTTTACGGAACGATGAATATTTATCGGGAAATCCCGAAGCTTGCCCATAAGCTTGCCCATGAATACTGCGGTGGGCGCTGGATTGCTGTCGGTGGGGGCGGGTACGATATTTGGCGTGTGGTGCCGCGTGCATGGTCGCATATCTGGATAGAAATGACGGACCAGCAGCATCCGACGGGGCCCCTGCCGCAGGAATGGCTCGAGCGTTGGCAGGCCGAATCCCCTGTCCCCTTCATTCCTACTTGGGAGGATCCCGTTCCTTTATATGAACCCATTCCTCGGAAGGCGGAAATCGAAGAAAAGAATGCCCAAATGCTCACAAAGGCATTACATATGATCCGCAATGAAAAAAGGTGACCTCCCTCACCCGGCAGCCAAGTGACCACTTTTATCTTCAAAAAGTGGTCACTTTTCATGCAGTTATGCAACTCGAAAACATGGTAACATTTTAGTGGATACATAATGAATGGGAGGTACATTTTATGTACAAACATATTTTAGTCGCAGTAGACGGTTCGGATAATTCAGTACGTGCCGTGGAGGATGCCGTCAAGGTCGCTTCTGCGGAATCAAAGATTGAAGCCTTATATGTAGCCTCTACCGACCATATCGCTTCCAAAATCCTGAAGGCTGGGACACTGGAGGAATTCGATAAGGAAAACCGCCTGAAAATCGCCCGGGAGGAGGAAGTCCTGAAAGCCTCCGGGATTCCCTATAGCGTGACGATTGAACACGGAGAGGCCGGCAAGACGATCGTCAAATATGTAAACGATAGCGGGGCCGACCTGATCGTCATAGGCTGCCGCGGCTTGACTGCCATGCAGGAGATGGTATTCGGCAGCGTCAGCTCCTATGTGATGAAGCATGTCGACTGCTCCTGCCTTCTAGTAAGATAATGCAGTCTTTTCAGACATGCAAATAGACACAGCCCGTCTAACGGACCGTGTCTTTTCTTTCAATCATGAATCCATCTACCAAACCAAACGGCTGCCCGCAAAAGAAGCTTCACGGGCAGCCTTTTTAGTTTCAGAAAAAAATGGACAATTCTTTTGAAATGCCTGTACGGCCTATCCTTTCACCGAAGCGCGCATCTCGATCCGGTGCGGCAGAATGACGCTCTGCTGCTCCACTGCTTCCTTGTTCATCAGCTTTGTAAGCAGGCGCATGGCAACAGCCCCGATATCATATAGCGGAAGCACGACGCTTGATAATTGCGGTCTTACCATACGGGCTAATTTTGAATTTTCAAAGCTGATCACTTCGATATCGTCCGGCACGTGCTTCCCTGTATCCTGCGCTCCGTGGATGATACCGATTGCCAATTCATCGCTTCCCGCAAAAAAGGCAGTCGGCGCCTCATCCAGGCGGCTCAGCTCTTCATATGCAGTAATGCCGCTATCATATGTACCCTCTTCGGGCATAATCAGTGATTCATCCACCGGGAGGCCTTCATCTTCAAGCGCCTTTTTATAAGCGGAAAGTTTATATTGATTGACTGTATACATTTGGGGGCCTGAAACAAATGCAATTCGTTTGTGCCCCTTGTCAATCAATACCTTTACGGCCTCGTATGCCGCCTGGAAATAATCGATGTTGACAGAAGCGACTTCCTCTAGTTCGTCCACCGAGCCGGCCAAAACGATTGGCACAGGAGAATGCTTGATCGAGGAATGGATTTTTTCCGTTACTTTATCGCTCATCAAGACGATGCCATCCACTTGCTTGCCAAGCATCCTATCTAAAAGTGGCAGTTCCTTCCCCTCATGCTGGTCGGAATTCGCCAGGATGATATTATAACGATACATCGTAGCAATATCTTCAATTCCCCGCGCCAATTCAGCATACAGATTATTGGAAATGTCGGGAATGATGACGCCTACAGTCGTTGTCTTCTTGCTCGCAAGACCTCGCGCCACCGCATTTGGCCGGTATTCCAATCGTTCAATCACTTCAAGCACTTTTTTGCGCGTGGCCGGCTTGACATTCTGATTGCCATTGACGACCCGGGATACGGTTGCCATGGATACATTCGCCTCGCGTGCTACATCATAAATCGTGACAGTCAATGCGGTTGCCTCCTTTACACTCTTTTTATGTCCATCATACGATAATTTTCTGAGCGTTTTCAATAAAAAGAGAGATTTTAACTGAATAATAAGTAATTTACTTGGTTTTTCCACCAAAAATAACAGCCCGCCCCGCCAAAAACGGAACGAGCCATAAAATTACGCTTTTACTTCATACTGCTTCATGAATTTCTGAATTTCCTCGTAGAATGCATTGAATGTAGGGATATCCATTTGCTGCTGCTGATCGGACAATGCAATGGATGGATCCGGATGGACCTCTGCCATCACACCGTCCGCACCGATTGCGATTGCTGCCTTCGCACACGGCAATAGCAGATCGCGACGGCCTGTCGAGTGCGTAACGTCCACCATGACCGGCAGATGCGTCTCCTGCTTGAGGATAGGCACTGCAGAAATATCCAATGTATTACGAGTCGCTTTTTCATACGTACGGATACCACGCTCGCACAGAATGATGTTTTCATTCCCTTTGGACATGATGTACTCGGCCGCATGGATGAATTCATCAATCGTTGCAGCCAGCCCGCGTTTTAACAGAACAGGCTTATTCGTAGCGCCCGCTGCCTTCAACAGTTCAAAGTTCTGCATGTTGCGTGCACCGATCTGGATGACGTCGATGTAGTCAAGTGCCGTCTCTAGATCCGCTGGTGTGACGATTTCCGTGATGACGCCAAGCCCGTATTCATCCGACACCTGCTTCAAAATCTTCAAGCCCTCTAATCCAAGGCCCTGGAAATCATATGGAGATGTACGTGGCTTGTACGCCCCACCACGGATCAGCTTCAATCCTTTTTCCTGGATGGATGCCGCCACTGCAGCAACCTGCTCATATGATTCAACTGCACATGGGCCGAATACGAATGACGGCGCCCCTGCACCAACTAGTTCTCCATTTACATTAATGACAGTATCTTCTGACTTTTCTTTGCGGGAAACGAGCAATTCCTTCTTCTTCTCCGCTTCAAGCTGCTTCAGCGCTGTCTTGAAAATTTGTTTGAAAATATAATCTACGGTCATTTGATTCAAAGGACCAGTGTTGTGTTTTTTTATCAGATCAAGCATGTGGCGTTCGCGTAGAGGATCATAACGGTTCACACCTTGCTTTTCCTTAATCTTGCCGATTTCGTTTACTACTTCTGCACGCTCATTGACCAAGCGTAGAATTTCCAGGTTCAGTTCATCGATGCGACTGCGTAAACCTTCCAACTCGTTATGACTCATGTTTCTTTCTCCTCTCCCCTGTACCCTGCTCTTTCAGAACGCTGAAATGTATGATACATTTTTAAATAATAACCTTATTATAATCAATAAATGCAAGATTGTCACGTCTTTTTAATTTAGCGCTTCAACTCGTTAAAGTGACGTTAGTTATACTAAGAAAGGAAGCGGTTTCATTGACGGAAAAACTGTTTGCACTAGATATCGGCACCCGTTCAGTCGTAGGGATTGTTTTAGAAATACAACAGGACCGGTTTCATGTTTCAGATATTTTAGTAAAAGAACATAAGGAACGCGCAATGGTGGATGGTCAAATACATAATGTCCTGTATGTGGCGGAATTAATCAGTGAAATAAAGGCGGAGCTTGCAAAAAGGCACGGCCCCCTCAAGAAAGTAAGCGTGGCCGCGGCTGGCCGGGCGCTGAAAACCGAGCAGGCAAGCGTGACAGTGAATATAAAAAGCCGGCCCATGTTTACCGAGGAAGACATCGCCCGCCTGGAGCTGCAGGCTGTGCAGCAGGCGCAGGCACAGCTTCTCCAGCACAGGGAGGATGTGAAGACGAGCCACTACTATTGTGTCGGCTACTCCGTCCTATACTATCGGCTGGATGGCGAGGAAATCGGCAGCCTGCTCGACCAGCAGGGGGACGAGGCCACGGTCGAAGTGATTGCCACATTCCTGCCACGGGTCGTAGTGGAATCCCTGCTTGCGGCGCTGAAGCGGGCGGATTTGGAGATGGAGGCCATGACGCTCGAACCGATTGCCGCCATCAATGTACTCATCCCCCCTACGATGCGCCGGCTGAACGTGGCCCTCGTAGATATCGGGGCGGGCACATCGGATATCGCCATTACAGATAAAAGCACCGTCATCGCCTATGGCATGGTGCCGACAGCCGGTGACGAAATCACCGAGGCTCTAAGCGACCATTACCTGCTTGATTTTCCTGTGGCGGAGAAGGCGAAACGGCAGCTGCAGACGGCAGAGAGCATCGCCATCCAGGACATTTTAGGCTTCGATGAATTCCATCCGCGAGAGGAAGTCGTCGCCGCCATCATGCCGGCCATCGAAAACCTGGCCATGTCCATCGGGAAGGAGATACTGCGGCTGAACAACCACGTTCCACCTAAAGCCGTCATGCTTGTCGGCGGAGGCAGCCTGACGCCCAACCTGCCCGAAGAACTCGGCAAGGTGCTAGGGCTGCCCGCCAATCGTGTGGCGGTACGGGGCATTGATGCCATCCAGGACTTGACGAGGGATGAATCCATTCCTGCTACACCAGAGCTTGTCACGCCAATCGGCATTGCGATTGCGGCGAAGAAGGCGCCCATTCAATATATGAGCCTGACTGTAAACGAACAGGTCGTGCGTCTTTTCGAGCTCAAGGAGATGACCGTGGCGGATGCCTTCCTTGCGGCAAACATCCGCGCCAGGCAGTTATATGGGAAGCCCGGGCATGGCCTGTCACTGACCGTGAATGGGCAGGACATCTTCATACCTGGCGGGCATGGACAGCCGGCGGGCATCTTCGTCAATGGCGAGCCCGCTTCCACGAAAACGGTCATAAAAAACGGAGATGCCATCACGCTTATAGAAGGTAGGGATGGTGAGCCTGCAGTTGCTATAGTGCAGGACATCATTGACGATGTCTCGACCTTATCCGTGACGATTCAGGACATGCCGTATAGCATCGAGCCCAAAGTTCTTGTGAATGGCAAGGGGGCTTCATTGGCACACGTCCTCGAGGACCGGGACGTCCTTACATTCGAGGTGGCCACCACGATTGAAGACGTATTCGCCTATACACATAACAGCGAATACGTACATAAGCTTGGAGCATTCCTTGTACAGGTGGACGGGAAGCCGACCGCGCTGCCCCAATTTTCCTCACAGCTCTTGCTGAACGGAAAGCCGGCAAAACTGAACTATCCTGTTCAAAATGGGGATGCCCTCACCTTCCAGGAGGTCTCTCCGCCGACCGCGCAGCAAGTGGCAAATGCGCTGGATGTGGTACTGGTGGACCGCATTGTCGTCACCTTCCAGCAGGAGCAGGTCGAATTGGTGAAGGTGGCAAAAGAGATGGTGGTAAACGGGACTGTCGTACAACCGAATGCCACCGTGCACAACGGGGTGACCATCCAGTTCAGGCAGAAGGATGCCGGCAGGTGGATCTACCAGGATGTATTCCGCTTTTCAAACTGGCAGCTGCCGGTGAACTTCAAGGGCCATTTCCGTATACTGCGAAATGGGGAACCTTCCAGCTTCGATGCAGAAATCTTTGGAGGGGACACCCTGGAAATCCAACTGGTTGAACAGCAGGAGCAAAGGTAATAATAAAAAAGGCTGACCCGGCACGATTAGCCGGGTCAGCCTTCTGTTTGTTAAATGGATGTAGGACGGGTGGAGTTGGATACGTCGTTGCCTTCTAGGGCATCTTCCAACAGCTCTTTTTCTGTATTGCGATTCGCCACTTCTTCGATTCCATCCGTCATATCTCCAACTGCTACATGATCCAGCGGCTCTTCCCCTTCCGAGGAGACGGTGCCGTCATCGAAGACAGTCGGTGTTTTGGAGGATTTCGATTTTACCTTGTCCACCAATTGAGTAGATTGCTCCTTCAATTGCTGGGACAATTGCGTTGTTTTTTCCTTCGCCGTCGAGGAAAGCTCCATACTCTTGTCCTTCAAGTTGACCGCCTGATGTGCCACATCGTCCCGCAGCTCACGTCCCGCCTTTGGTGCCAGCAGAAGCCCTGCCGCAGCCCCGACGATTCCGCCTACTAATGCGCCGATGACAAAGTCTTTGATGTTGACAGTCTCCTCCTCGCCGTAGATGGTTCTGTTGCTGTCTACATAATAAACTTGAGGTAGATTGTTTGATGCGTCTTTATTCGTCATGCATAACACCCTCTTTTCATTATTTTTTCTTTACTTGCATAGGATTTGCATCCACTACAGTCACATCTTGATTGATGGTTTTACGCTGCTTCCACTTGTCCGCGATGCCCATCGCCACATTGCTCCATTGCACTACCTGGGCAATCTTTTCCTCGTTACGCCCGACCTCTTTTGAGACGGCCTCCGTAACACGCTGTACAGAAGTATTTAATCCGTTTACAGAATCACCGATTCCTTTAACGGCTGTCACTACTGAATTTAACTTTTCGGATTTTTGCGAAATGTCATCCGCTAATGAATTGGTTTTCGTCAGGAGAGTGGTTGTCTCGCGGGTAATCCCTTCCATTTGCCCTTCGATGCCGGCCACTGTCGACGCGATGTTGTTCAAGGTATTTTTTAGTGAGAACAACGTCATGCCGATGCTGATGCATAACACTAAAAAAGCGATTGCAGCTACTAATGCTGCGATATACAGTACTACTTCCATGTGATGACCTCCTATACATAGTTATCTTTTATGTTCGACAAAATATAAAGAAATCCTGCACTCCTTTATGAAAAAACAGCTCATCCTCGGATAAAGAATAAGCTGTTCAAGCTGTTTGTTACATACTTACCTTACTGTGAGAGATTTCAAACAGCTTGATCAGTTATGCACAACATTTATATTATATTTTGTTTCACCCTTGGAGAAGCTGTTCAAACGCGTCCTGGAATTTATGTACGTCTCCAGCGCCCATAAACAGGAATACCGCCCCTTCATGTGCTTGAAGTACGTCGATTGCATCCAGCTTCAAGATGGCACTGCCCTCGATCAGGGCGGCCAGATCATTGATTGTCAATTCGCCTGCCTGCTCCCGTGCAGAACCGAAAATATCACATAGATAGACGGCGTCCGCCTTAGAAAGGCTGTCGGCAAAATTCTGCAGGAACGCCTGTGTACGAGAGAAAGTATGCGGTTGGAAGACCGCTACGACTTCCCGGTCCGGATATTTCTGGCGAGCTGCCTGCAGCGTCGCTGAGATTTCTGTTGGATGATGTGCATAGTCATCTACCAATACATTGTTCCCAATTCTCGTCTCTGTAAAACGTCTTTTTACACCACCGTACGTCTTCAAGCGCTCCTCGACAAGTTCTGCCGGAATCCCTTCGTAATGGCACAAGGAAATCACTGCCAGCGAATTCAATACGGCGTGGTCGCCATAAAGCGGAATGAAGAACTTATGGTAGAACTCGTTGCGCACGTATACTTCGAACTCTGTGCCTTCTGTCGTCTTCACTACATTGCGTGCCGCAAAGTCATTTTCCGCACCGAAGCCGTAATACACCACTGGGACATTGGCCTGGATATGCTGCAGATGCTCATCATCACCACAGGCAATGATCGCCTTCTTCACTTGCAGGGCAAGCTCCTCGAATGCGCTGTATACATCCTCTATATTTTTGAAGTAGTCGGGGTGGTCGAAGTCGATGTTCGTCATCACGGCATAGTCCGGATGATACGCCAAAAAGTGACGGCGATATTCACACGCCTCCAGGACAAAATAAGAAGCGTCCTTTTTACCGGAACCAGTGCCGTCCCCAATTAGGAACGATGTAGGCATATGCCCGCCGATGACATGGCTCATCAAGCCTGTCGTCGATGTCTTGCCATGTGCACCCGTAATGGCGATGGACGTGTAGTTGCCGATGTAGTCGCCTAAAAACTTATGGTAGCGGATGACCTCGACGCCCAACTCACGGGCCCTTGCCAGCTCCGGATGCTCATCGGGAAATGCATTCCCGGCGATTACCGTCATGCCCGGTTGAATATTATCTGCATCAAATGGTTTGATCTCTATGTTCCGGTCACGAAGAGGCTGTTCGGTGAAATAATATGTCTCTACGTCCGAGCCTTGCACCTGCTCTCCCGCATCAAATAGAATTTGTGCCAACGGACTCATACCAGAGCCCTTAATACCTGTAAAATGGTAAAGTGTCATGTTGAAACCTCCTAGGAGTCTAATACTCCCGTTAAATGGTAGAGAAATAAGGGGAACCGCCTCTACGCCTGCCCGGTCGGAGGAGCGGGAATCAATCGTTCGACTCGCCGCACACCCACATCCAAGGGCGCAAAAACCGGTCCCTTACTCCCATTATAATTATCATTAGTTGCTTTTTACTAAAATGCCTGTTCCATTATAGCATTTCTCCTGGCGAACGCCACCTGAACAATGAATTAAATCTTTCCATATCATCTTATTCAAACATGGAAATGATGTCCGACTCAGTGATGAATACATCCCTGGGCTTGCTGCCTTTCTGTTCGGACACGAAGCCGTGGCGCTCCAGCATATCTACAAGTCTGGCTGCACGATTGTAGCCGATCTTATAACGGCGTTGAATGGACGAGGTGGAAGCCGTGCCCTGCTCAAACACGTAGCGGCACACCTCCTCAAATAATTCATCCTGCTCTTCGTCGACTTCCGCCTTTTTCAGCAGTTCATCATGCTCAAACATATAGTCCGGCTCACCCTGGCTGCGTACGTAGGCGACGATATCCTCTATTTCATCATCCGTCACGAATGTGCCCTGTAGACGGATCGGCGCCGGCATGCCATTGCCCAAATAAAGCATATCTCCGCGTCCTAACAGCCTTTCTGCACCTTGCATATCTAAAATTGTACGCGAATCGACAGCGGATGATACCGCAAACGCAATACGCGTAGGAATATTGGACTTGATGAGCCCTGTGATGACATCAACAGACGGCCGCTGTGTCGCTACAATCAGATGGATGCCGCATGCACGTGCCTTTTGGGCGATACGGCAGATGGCTTCCTCTACATCGGCAGGCGACATCATCATCAAATCCGCCAGCTCGTCGATGACAATTAGAATGTACGGCATCTTTTGGGCATATTGTCCAGCCTTTTCCGCCTGCTGATTGAAGCGTGTAATGTCACGCACACCTGCATGCATGAAGAGCTGATAGCGTCTTTCCATTTCCTCCACGGCCCACTTCAATGCGGCAGTCGCGGCCTTGACATCCGTGATGACCGGGCTGACAAGGTGAGGAATGTGGTTGAACGGCGCCAATTCCACCATTTTCGGATCAATCAGCATCAATTTCAGCTCATGCGGATCCGCCTTATAGAGAAGGCTGACCAGAATGGAGTTGATGCATACCGACTTACCTGATCCCGTGGCCCCTGCAATCAAACCATGCGGCATTTTCCGCAGGTCGATCGTCACCGGCTGCCCTGTCAGGTCAAGCCCAAGGGCAGCCTCAAGAGGCGACTCTGATGTCTGGAAGCCCTCGCTGTCCGTCACCTCCGACAAGCGAACGGCACGCGATACGCGGTTCGGGATTTCGATACCGATGGAGTGTTTCCCCGGTATCGGCGCATCGATTCGGATATCCCTTGCGGCAAGGGCCAGCTTGATGTCATCCGCCAAGCCGCGCACCTTGCTCACCTTTGTACCATGCGCTACCGTAATCTCAAATTGCGTGACAGCCGGCCCCTGTACAATCGATAGGATTTCCGCATCGATGTGGAAATAGGAAAGCGCTGTAATGAGACGCTCCCCCTGCTCATCCATCCATGCCCAGTCCTCCGTTTTTTCTTCCGCCGGTGCCAGGAAGGACAGCGGCGGCTTTTCATAATGGCGGCTGAACTTCGGCTCCTCCTGCTTCTCAGGCTCCTGCTGTATGACCGTGTATGCCTGCTCGCTTTCAACAAGCGGTTCATGCTTGATGTCCGGCATTGGGACCGAAGCTTGTTGCTCCTTGCCGTCCTCTGCTACAGCCGGCTGTTCCTCCTGCTCCAGTATGTGTGCGGGCTCCACTGTTTCACTTAGTTGCGGTTGTTCCGTTTCCGCTTGCATCATCTGGATTTCTTGCAAATCGACCGGTTCTTCTGCTTGTGCTACAAGTGGTGCCTCTTCTTCTGTTACTTCTACAATATGCTCCATTACAGTAGCTGCCTCTTCTCTTTCAAGAACCGCTACTGCAGTCGCTGCCTGCTCCATCGCTTTTCCTTCGTCCATGCCGGTAGACGGAGCTGAAACCATCTCTGGTTTTGGGGAAGAAAACGTAGTTTCGATGCGCTCTTCCTGTTCCGCCTCCTTCTTCCTACCGACCTTTTTTTTTCGGAGTTGCTCCTGGAGAATCTGTTTAGCAAGCAATTTTTCCTTATCCGATTTCAGCATCAGCACATTGAACGGCAGGCGGCTGCCTGAAGAAGCTGGCTTCGGCTCTTCCTTTTTGACCTGGACAAACTCGTTCTGCTGCGCCTGCTCCACATTCAATTGACCGATATGGATGGTGGAGTTTTCTATTGTCAAATGCTTCACTTGAACGTCTGAAATCGGCTCGGCCGAATCATCCGCCTCTTGCGGCATTGGCGGCTGGTCGTTTTCCTCTTCTACCGTCACCGTCTCCACGCTTTCCTCCGCCGTTTCAGCAATGACGGTTGCATCGCTTTCCGGGTGGAGCGGCAGCTCCGCTTCGACAGGCTGCGCATCTTCCTCTGCCGCCTCCAGCGCTATATCAACCGTTTTTGTATCCGGTTCATCCAGCACAGCGTCATGTAGCTCTTGCGGAGCAGGTGATGCCTCTGCCTTCGACTCATCCTGCAACGGTGCCTCGCTTAAAGCCGGCTCCGCCTCAACTTTCAATGGCCGTCTGAACTCGACAACATTCGGCGGCTGTTCAGTCGGCACCGCCTCCGCTTTGGAAAGGGTATTTTCTTCTGCGGCAGCCTCGATATGCTTTTCCGCCATGAGCTCTTCAATCGACCTCGGCTTTTGGAAGCCATGGACAGGGGACGGCACCTCCGTCGGGACGAAACGTTTCCTGTTTTCCAACGGATTGACGAATTCGCGATTGACCTCCTTGTCCTCACGCACCACTTTTTTAGGCGGCACTTTCTTTTCCTCTTTCGGCACGGAAAGCTTGCGCGCCAGTTTAGGCTGCTGGCTCCGTAGGACATTCGAATGTCCCGTACGCTGTTGCCGCTGCTCGAGCAAATTTCGGATGCCCTGGATTTCTACATCATAGACTTTCGAAGAGGAGTGCTGGAGATGCTTGGGCAGCTCGAGCGGCTTCTCTTCATGGGAGGATGCATGCATCGCCTGCGATCGCCGCGGCTGATTCTGTGCCTGTGGGGCAATTTCCTCATCCGCAATCAACGGAAAGCGGAAGGAGGATTTTCTTTCCCTCGGCGGTTCTACTACTTCCTCCTCAAATTCTTCTTCCACATAGTCTTCAGTTGCATCATATTGTTCATTTTCATTATTGAATAATTTAGTAAGCTTCTTTTTAAACCAGTTCATTTCGTATCACTTCTTTCTACATAAGGCATAGCTCTTCCATTATAAAATAAATTTCACGTTCACACCTCATAAAAACTGTGTTTACGAAAAAATACATAGAAGAGATTAATCTATTTTACATGCAACAAAAACAAATTATGGAACGAAAAACATATCATACCGTATAAAAAATGAAAAAGGCCGGCATGGAGTGAAAGTCCCCTTGCCGGCTTTACAGTTTACTGCACTGGAATTTGGAAGGCTGCCCCTACTTCAGCTTCCGCATCCAATACAAGGATGCCTTTTTCCTGAGGTGCATCCGGAATAGCCAATTCACGCGCTGAGCAAAGCATGCCGAATGAATCGACGCCACGCAGGTTCCCTTCCTTGATCAACAAACCGGAAGGCATGACTGCACCGATTTTCGCCACGACCACTTTTTGTCCCGCCTCGACGTTCGGTGCGCCGCAGACGATTTGAAGTGTTTCGTCGCCGACGTTCACTTTACAGATGCTCAATTTATCCGCATTTGGATGCTTTTCCTTTTCCTCTACATATCCGATGACGAATTTCGGGGAAAAGTCCACCTCGAGCGCCAGCTCTACATTATTTTCCTTCAGCGCCGCTTCCAGCTTGTCCACCAGTTCAGGCGTCACTTCCACGCTGCCCTGCGCATCCAGTTCCATATATTTGCTGGCATTGAATAGATTGAAGCCCTTTACCTCGCCCGTCGACTCTTCTTTCAATAAGGCGACGTCGCCTTGCTTCTCCACAACCGTCTTTTCGATTGCTTCTGTTGTCAATTGGACTAACAATACATCTCCTACATGCTCTCTGTTATACGCTACGTTCATTATTCTTCTTGCTCCTTTGACACTTTGTTTTTCGCTAGAATGAAGATAGGTTCAAGCTCGCCGTCTTCGTAAACGAAGGACAGCGACGTAATCGGCACAGTACCCACCGTAAAGTAATGCATCGTTAGCTGTGCTAATACATCATAACCTACTTCCGAGCGAATATCACCTATAATCAGTACATCCTGATGGGGTACGGATACTGTCATATCGCCTTCGACCTTTGCATGCATCTCCTTGAGGAAGCCGTCGTTCAGGATGCGGCTTGCATCGTATCCGTCATTATGGTTGATGAAATAGAAGATGCTGCCGGCCACTTCGTCCTTCTTATATTCCGTCGGCAGCTTTCTTGCGGTGAAGCGTGCCGCCTCCCGTACCTGGTCGGCCGTCACATGCAGCTTCGGCAGCATCGACTCGTCAATCAGGCGATAGGTCGTACCCAGATCCAACGCGTAGAAGATGCGCGTTTCCGCCGTATGGTCCGTCGTTACAAAAGCATGCCCATCTTTGGACGTCTGCGGAAAAGAAGTGGAGCGGATGACTGGATATATCTGTGCCAGACCTTCAAAACCTTCTTGTTTTTCACGCTCCATCGCCTGGAAAGTCTGTTCAATCGTATAGATGACCTCATCGATGGCCGCCTCTTTTTTCTGTGCATATTTTGCGAGAATTTCAGGCAGTGAAATATCCATTCCCCGGCCAAGCTCCTTATGCTCGAGGCGCACCTTGTCCTTTTCCTGGTCAAACGCCCACTCGAACCGGTCTTCCCCCAGTCTTTTTTTCAACTGTTCTACTAGCTGCGGTGATTTCAATGAGACCACTTCCTTACATAGAAATAACGGTCCACCATAGTGAACCGTTGTATTTAACACGTATTGTATCAAAAATTTGCCGTATTGTACTAGGATTGCACTCGAACGGAGCGGACGATTTCCATCATCTCCGCCAGTTTTTCATCAATTCCCTTGTCTTCGGCAATCGTTGTCATCTTCACACCGCCGCTTGATACGACCAGCTCATACTCTTTTTCACTATGTTCGATGACAGCCGTGAAACCGAACGCATCCTTCAACTCGAAAGTCTTCTCTTTTACGATATTGAGATTTGCATCGTCCACAAGAAGGTCGTAATGCAGCCGGCTGTCTTCCGCTTCGACGGTATTGACGAACAGGATGAAGGAGTCCCTTCCTTTCGAGAATATGTAGTTCATTTCGTTGGCGCCTTCCTCCACTGAATAGCCGGGCGGCACATACACCTTGCTTTTGCCGATCGCTGTCGTAGGCTCCGGCGATTCCGACTCAAACGTATCGGCTGCCAAGGCTACGCCTTCGGTAATCTGCTCTTCTAAGGTTTTGCCGCACCCTGCCAGCATAAGGCTTACTGTGGCCGCCAATGCTAAATGAATCATTTTTCGATTCATGCTGTTACCTCACTTTTTCTTATTTTTCAATCAATGCTGCTTTTCAATATGCCCGCAGACGGGATTTCATCTTTGCCCGTGTTTCGAATGGTAGCGCACTTGGCCGATTAGCAAGGCCACAATATGCTCAAACATGACTTTGCGGTTGACCAGTCCATCTGTAAATATGCCGACTGCACCTGCATGCTGGCGGATGTCCTTCGTCCGTGTGAATTCATCCATCACAGGACCAAGCTCTTTCCCAGCCCGAAGCTGCCCGGCTATCTCCTGTGGCAGGACAAAGGACGCGCCCGAGCTTGAGATGACAGGGCCCCCCTTGATGGCCACCGCCCCCCAATTGCAGCAGTACATCATCCCGTCTCGTTCATATACGCCGCCTTCCAGACCAAAGCTGAGATCCGCACCGGTCGCTTCCATTGCATGGACAGCACGGTTGATTGCGCCCTGCCGTGTCTCCTCATCTGAAAAAGGCTGCTCCGATACACCGGAAGGCACGCTGATATAGTCAAAAGCTGCGTCTGCAAAATAGCTGTTCGCTACTTCTTCTACCGCTGCTATTTTTGCTTTATTTTTTGTTCCGATTGCAATCAGCAATGAATCCACCCCCCATACATCCCCCTTCTGCGGTAAGGTGTGCAGAGGTGGATTTTTATCCAATTTTAAATTATATCACCTTTTATAGGACGTGTGAAATAGAAAAAGGTGCCCTTACCGGACACCTTGGCCTTCCTATACGTTGGCACGGATGGAATCGATTGTAGATTGATCCGCAGATTGAACAAGTTTCACAAGCAATTCCTTCGCCGCCGCATAGTCATCGACATGGATGATGGAAGCGGCTGTATGGATATAGCGCGAACAGATGCCGATGACCGCCGATGGGATGCCGTCGTTTGCCGTATGGACACGGCCCGCATCCGTCCCGCCCGGCGATACGAAATATTGGTACGGGATGCCGTTCGACTCCGCCGTATCGAGGATGAATTCACGCATGCCCCGGTGCGTCACCATCGTGCGGTCAAAAATGCGGAGCAGCGGCCCTTTTCCAAGCTGTCCGAACTGGGTCTTATCCCCGGATGTATCATTAGCCGGTGAAGCATCCAGTGCAAAGAACAAGTCGGGTTGAATCATGTTGGCGGAAACCTGCGCCCCACGCAGACCGACCTCCTCCATGACATTGGCGCCTGAATAAAGGTGGCTTGCCACTTTCTTACCGTGCAGTTCCTTCAGCAATTCAATCGCAAGCCCGCATCCATAGCGGTTGTCCCAGGCTTTTGCCATGATTTTTTTCGGATTTGCCATCGGTGTGAATGGACATACGGGAATGATGGACTGGCCTGGACGTACGCCCATCTTCATCGCATCCTCCTTGTCATCCGCCCCGATGTCGATGAGCATGTTCTTGATGTCCATCGGCTTCGAGCGCTCTGCATCCGTCAAAAGGTGGGGAGGAATGGACGCAATCACGCCCGGTATTTCCCGCTCTCCTGCATATACGGTAACACGCTGTGCAAGCATGACCTGGTTCCACCATCCGCCTAGTGTCTGGAAGCGCAGCATGCCGTTTTCCGTAATCGACGTGACCATGAACGCCACTTCATCCATATGGCCCGCCACAAGAATTTTCGGCGCATTTTCATCTTCCGCCCGGCGCACGCCAAAAATGCCTCCCAGATTGTCCTGTACGATTTCATCTGAATATTTTTCCAGCTCCGTACGCATAAAATTGCGCACTGCGCGTTCATTGCCCGGCGCACCCGGCAATTCCGTCAATGTACGGAACATCTGCAATGTCTCTTGATTCATGCATGCACCACTCCTTCTTAAATAATATGCCATTTTCATTATAGCATGATTCCAGAATATTTCGCATTTCGAATAAACCATCTCTCACAAGAAGCAACCTTATGGATACGTCCCTCGCTTTTTACAAGTTTTTTCATATATGATAAAGTGAATAAGAGGAATAAAGGAGGGACTTACGATGAAATTACGTGATTTTATGTTGGGTGTAGTAACAGGATTGGCAGCAGCAGTCATCATTAAAGAAGTAACTGAAAAAGTGTCGCCTTATAAATCGGCAAATGAAATCTTGGAAAATATCAAGTCCGATTTTAAAAAGGATTCTCCGATCGACGGCTCATGGATTTATATGAAAACTGAAAACTTCTCAAATGGTTTTACAGAGGTTCCTGTTTACCGCGGGGGAATTTCCCGCCTGAAAAATGGCGAGATAGAAACATATGAATTCGCAGCGGATGCACGAACAGGTGCCGTAGTGGATTTGCAATTGGTAGGCTGATATGCAGGCTGCCTCCGTATGGGGGCGGTCTTTTTTTGAGCGGAGCCGCACTGGATCTGCATCACAGGAACACTAGTAAATAATAAAAGGAGCAGTTCGATAGGCCTTTCACCTATCGAACTGCTCCTTCTTATCAACTAAACTGGATTTTCGCTTCATTCGAGCGATTCAAGCTGTCGACCACTTCCTTGCCACTTGCATCCCACTGGATCATGCGGTAATAGGCATCGTGGTAGAAGATGAATTTATAGCCTTTTTCGAGCGCTTCCTTCAGGATGCGCTCCTTGGCGAACACACTCGTCATTGGATAATCATCATAGGCAAGCACCCATAACGGATTTTGGTGCGCATGTGTCGGCATGATGTCCGCCATGTGCACCAGCACCTCGCCATTTTGTTCCAGCTTGATGATGGAGTGCCCCTCGCTATGACCGCCCGTATGCACCATTTTGATGCCAGGCGCCACTTCCAATTCCCCCTCGAAAGGCTTCACCAGATGCTGTACAGGCTCCCAGTTTTCCTTCCAATAGGTGTTGCGTGAGCGGATGTTCGGATTACGCATCTCATCCCATTCAATCTGCGTCACATAAATGTCCGCATTCGGGAATGACGGTACGAGCTGCTCGCCCTCCCAATATGTCAATCCACCTGCATGGTCGAAATGCATATGGGTCATCAGCACAGCATCAATGTCGCCTGCTGACAGGCCGACTTCCTTCAAGCTTTCAAAAACCGAAGATTCTTCGGACACGCCGAAGTTGCGAAGCTGCTTTTCGTTCAGCTTGCCGAACCCCACACCTGAATCGATCAAGTAGTTCTTGCCTTCATGCTGGATTAAAATCGGCTCACACGCCAGTTCAATCTGGTTTTTTTCGTTTACCGGATACTTCCGTGACCATAACGCCTTCGGGACGACGCCGAACATGGCGCCTCCATCCAAAGCCGTCACACCCCCGTTGAGCCACGTAAGCTTCATGTTGTGAAATAAAAGTTCATCCATCCTAAAATCCCCCTACTCCCTAGTTAGTATAAAGCTGCGATTTTAAACGATAGACCGACCGATTTCATCAGACCTTCGATAGGAAACATGCAGGGCGTCTTCTTTTAAAAGATGTCATTTTGTCAGGAACTGACTTTCCAGCCGGTAGATCGGCTGCCCCTTCGCAGAAAACTTCTCTTCATATTCCGTCATGATATTGTCTTCCGGCATCTCCGCATGCAAATCCAATGATACATAGTTCAGGCGCATGCCATATTGGTTCATGCTCACCAGCGAATACTCGAAAAGCCCACGGTTATCTGTCTTGAAATGGATTTCTCCATTATCGATCAAAATCGACTCATATAATTTCAGGAAACCTTCATGCGTCAAACGGCGTTTTGCATGCCGTTTTTTCGGCCAAGGATCCGAGAAATTCAAATATACGCGACTTACATCGCCCTTTGCAAAATACTCCTGTAACTTCGCCCCATTCACTTTCAACAGGCGTAAGTTTGCCGGCTTTTCCGCCTCTACAACTTTTTCCAATGCGCATACGATGACACTGTCGAACAGTTCGATTCCGATATAATTGATATCGGGATTCTGCTTGGCCATGCCTAATACGAACTGGCCCTTTCCTGTACCGACTTCAATATGGATAGGATTCTCATTGCCAAAAACTTCATGCCACTTGCCTTTATAATCCTCAGGGTTCGGAATGATGACATCCGGATGTGCCTCGATATATTCCGCTGCCCAAGGTTTATTTCTTAATCTCACTTCATGTTCCTCATTTCTATAAAATACATTCTATACGCCATTATAGCGCAATTCTCTCGATTTCGCTTCAGGATGACATTATTTTTGCTATTTTCAATGCCGCCTTTTGCACTCCCACATTCAGCTGCATGCTTCGGTTATATAAATCCTCCCCATCTGCATGGCACGGCAAAGGACGGTCATAGCAGAGCGCAAAGCACTCCCCCCGCATCTGCTCGACTCCCTTGATTCTAGTATGCGCGGCGAAAAATACACTCATGAACATGGATAGGAATTTTATTCTGGATAGGCTATGTACGATTGTTATTTCCAGCTTTCCATCATTTACGGAGGAATTAGGCGATATTTTCATGCCGCCTCCGAAATAGGGCTGGTTGCTGACCGTGGCGAACCACACCCGCTTGAAAAGATAGGTTTTTTCATCGCAGCTAACAGATAAGGAGAATGGCTTGAACCTTGCCAAACCTAAGATGACATAGTAGACATAGGCAAGCTTTCCGCTCCCTATCTGATTGAACCGCTTTTTCATTTCCGAACGGTTCGCCTCCAGCCCAACGAATGCATCAAAGCCCACCCCACAGTTATTGATGAAGAAATGCTGTCCTGTATAGTCAGCTTTCCCTAAATCTACACGCTTTATAGGGGCGTTTTGCATATACGCCTCGATTTCCGATGCCTGATGGAACGCATGGAATCCGCGTGCAAAATCATTGCCGGACCCGGCCGGGACATTCCCAAGCACGATGTAGTCACTGCCCGCACAGCCGTTGACGACTTCATGGACTGTCCCGTCACCGCCTATGACAATGAGCAAAATGGGTTGCTGTTCTTTCTCCGCCTGCTCGGCCAGCTCGCATGACAGCCGGTATGCGTGTTCGGGATAGCCGGTTACATGCATGTCATATGGCAAGGTCAGTCCGTTCTTCATCTCCTGCCACACCCGTCGTCCTCTTCCATTGCCTGCAAACTCATTAATGATGAACACCAGTCTCACGTTTCTTTTGATTCCTCCACATTCCAGATATCACGGTTGAACGAGGTCGTCTCCGTCGTTTTCAAGATGGCCTGGGCTGCACGGATCTGGATATGCTTCATCGGGGAAACAGACCGTTTCAGCTGCTGCATCCATTCCGGGAATTTGCGCTTATCGACGAATTGTACGCCGTATACGGAGCCTGGATAATCGATATAGCCGTTGCGGGATAAAACCACCTTCCGTATGGGCACCTCGATGCCTTCCTGCTGAAACAGCTGCGAAACGACCGATTCCGTCCGCAGCAGGTCAATCATGGGACTGAGCGTCTTCTTCTCGCTCTTCCCAACCTTTTTCGTCCAGAAGCGTTCACCGCTCCCTACATACACGGCAAGGTTTTCTTCTTCTAGCACTTTTATAATATAGCAGTCAGTCGGTGTCAAAATGAGGATGTCGAGCTCAATCGGTGCCTTTTTTATGCGTAAAATCGGTAGATAGAAGACAAGATAGCTATCCGGCAGCCCCTGCAGCAAAGTACGCAGCAGGGAGTCCCTCATGAACTTGGGGTCGATATACGATTTCTCCCGGAGTGTGGAGCTGGCCCACTTTAATTGGAAATGGAAGAACTGGTCGAAGAACATGCGCTTCAATTCATCCAACGTCTGCGGATTGTAGACGATATTCGGTTCAAAATGCAGCGTCGTCTCTTCTTCCTGTATGTAGTCCTCATCCAGCTCATTCGTCACGTCCACGGATTCGACATCCTGCTCCTCTTCCTGTCGGCGCTGATTTGGAAATAGCCTTTTCAAAAAGGAAAAGCGTGGCTTGCCGATTGTTTCCTCCGCCACCTCAGCTTCGATATGCTCCCATCTCTGTATTTCTTCCCCGGTCTCCCATTGCCGCTTCACACGTTGCCATTGATTCTTCTTCAACCGGACGAATTGGGTCGGATACCGGGCCAAGTCAATTTGATAGCGTGAAATATAATCCTGCAGCTTCACTAATTGAGCCATGTACACACTCTCCATTTTTTTCTAGTTGTTATTGTGTTTTATTGTACATTAGAAAAGCAAAGCCCGCACGGAAATAATGTGGATCAAGCTGTACTTGCTTTTATAATTCACCACTAGCGGTAACTACTCAGCCTCAATAAAAAAGTTTATGGTTGGACTGCACATTCCACTACGGGTGGACGCTTTCCGCGGGCGAGGCCAAGCCTCCTCGTCGCTACGCTCCTGCGGGGTCTCGGCTGTCTCGCTTGTCCCGCTGGAGTCGCCACCCTTCATTCCATGTGCTTTTCTCTACCTAAAGACAGCTAGCATTGTTGCGCTGAAAAGCAGGCTGAAAGGGACAGCAAGAGCATTTGTTATCTTCCAGTAGATGTAGCATTAACACCATTCCTCCTGCTTCTTTTCATTTCATAAGCGATTTAAGAAAAGAAAGTGAATCCGTGTTAAATCATTTTAGTCCAGGCACCCGAGTAGTATCTACGAGTATTGTTTTACCTTTTATTGTTCAGTAGAATCTTACAGGAAGTGGATTTCCACTACAATCCACTGGTGTGTCTTTTTTAAAAGAAATTTACCTAAAATCTCTTATTTTATCAACTAATATTTGGCTAATCAACAGACATGATAAATCTACTACCTTCCTAAAAAATCGCAGAAAAAAATAGGGGCAGCCAGCCAAGCCGCCCCTATTCATTACACATTGATTGGTTGTGGGATTTTTGTATCGAACTGCGCCTGTAGCTTGCGCGTCCATTCGCCCGGCTTGCCTCCGCTGATTTCTTGGCCGTCGATGTCGATGATTGGTGTCACTTCCGAAGAAGTCGAAGAGACGATGACTTCATCCATGGCAAGCAGCTGTTCCTTTGTGAACGCTTCTTCCTTCACCGGCATGCCGATTTCCTCCGCACATTTCAGGATTACCTGGCGTGTGATGCCGTTCAGAATCAGGTTGTCGGCCGGATGCGTATAAAGGACGCCATCCTTCACGCCGTAGATGTTTGAAGACGAGCCTTCCGTCACCGTTTCGCCACGGTGCAGGATCGCCTCATAGCAGCCTTTTTCATGCGCCTCTTGTTTTGCGAGCACTGCACCTAATAGATTAAGTGACTTAATGTCGCAGCGAAGCCAGCGGATATCCTCCGCAAACGTCGCCTTTACGCCATTTTCAAGGTTGGCCGCCGGACGTGGGTTTTCCTTTGCATTACCTGTCAATACCGGCTTCACATCCTCCCCAGGGAAGATGTGATTGCGCGGGCAGGCGCCTCGTGTAATTTGGAAATAGATATGCCCCGTCTCGATTTCATTGGCCTCCACCAGTTGGTGAAGCAGTGTATATAATTTATCCTTCGTATACGGAATCGTGATTTTGATTTTTTCTGCACTCGCATAAAAGCGCTCTACATGCTCTTCCATTGTAAATAACTGGCCGTTGTATACTTTTACAACTTCATAAACACCGTCGCCAAACTGATAGCCGCGGTCCTCTTTGTCTACTACAACCTCTTCATCCGCTACGATGCGGTCATTCCATAAACTATAGCCCACCTATACTCATCCTTTTCTCTTCTAAATTTATTTGCCAGCTAATGTAACAATCGCTTCCGCATAAATTGCAGCCGCTTTTACTAAATTCTCTACGACAACATATTCATCTGCCTGGTGAGCGACATCCGGCTCCCCAGGATACAGCATGCCGAATGCTACGCCTTTTTTCATTACCCGGGCGTAGGTGCCGCCGCCTGTCGATAAAACTTTCGAAAAATCGTTCGTATGCTTCTGGTACACGGAAAGCAGCGCCTGCACAAGCTCATCTTCCTCCGGCACATAATGCGGCTTGGAATCGCCCGCCACATCCATCGTGAACGGAGTTGCCGCCATACGCTCCTGTACGGCTGTCATCTTCTCCTCGAATGGATACGTCACCGAGTAGCGCATGCTCACTTCAATGACGCCTCCCTTTTCCCCAAACGATACGAGCCCTGGATTCAACGTCGTTTCACCGGACATGTCATCCTTGTAGTCGAATCCAAGCGCCCTTCCCGTATGGTCGCCGTCAAAAACATCCGTGACGAAGCGGACAAACTGTGCACCCGCCCCATCGTCCAGTTCTGTTGTTAAAAACTTGGCAAGAAGCACGGCTGCGTTGCGCCCCTTTTCCGGCTCCATCGCATGTGCCGATTTTCCTTTAACAGTTATTATATAGCGGTCGCCTTCCCAATTTAAAGTACCTTCCGCGTTATTTTCCAACAAAAATTTCTGAAGTTTCTCATCCATTTTATCCGATGCTCGTTCAAGTATGGCTGTCGCTGTTTCAGGCACCATATTGATGCGTTTTCCAGCTTCAAAGGAAAGTAATTTTTTTTCTTCCTTGCCATTCGTATCTTGGCTGAAGACCAGGTGGGCAATCCCTTTCTCCGCATTGATGAGCGGAAAATCCGCATCCGGAGCAAATCCGAGCGTCGGCATCTCCTCCTTTTCGAAGTAGCGGTCCACACAGCGGAAGCCGCTCTCCTCATCGGAGCCGACAATCAGTCTTACGCGTCTGTTCAGCTCGATGCCCGCGTCCTTCACCAGCTTCATCGCAAGCCACGCAGCCATTGTCGGCCCCTTGTCATCGATTGCTCCGCGCGCATACAATTTCCCATCTACCACTTCCCCCTCGAACGGTGGATGCGTCCACGTTGCCAGGTCTCCGGCAGGCACCACATCGACATGGCACAGGATGCCAAGCAGCTCTTCCCCCTGTCCCATCTCAATATGGCCGGCCATATTATCGACATTTTTCACGGCCATGCCCTGCTCCCGGCCCTTTTCCAGCATGAACTTCAGCGCCTCCAGGGGACCAGGTCCAAACGGCGCCTCTGCCGTCGCCTTCTCTTCATCGAGGATGCTCTCGATCCGTAGCAGTTCGCGTAGCTCTGCCATCAGCTCTTCTTCACGTTCTTTCGCTAATTTATACCAGTCCATCCTTAACACCTCATTTATTATTATGGCTATTTTACTCCTATTTGGAGAAATTACAACCTTCATGCCCTCATATTTACACAAGCCGACCTGTACAATATAGATACGTAGCCTTGTGCTATCAGACGAATTTTCTCACTATTTATACACTATATATAGATATTTTAACGATTTTTCGATATAATATTGATATCAGAATATTTGTTCTGACAAAATTCATATGAAAAGGGGATGTCCAAGGCAGCTACCTAAAGCCTTTGTGTACCCACACGCAACTTGTCGTCCGCTAGTCTTTGCCATGAGAATTAAGATCGAAGGAGTGGTTCATTAATTATGAAACCAACTACTGACAGAATGCTTAATCGTATTAAAGACGTGTACATGTTTATTCTTACCAAAGGAGAAGTATCTACACAGGATTTAGTCGAAGAGTTCAACATCACTCCTCGCACCATTCAAAGAGATTTGAATGTGTTAGCCTTTAATGACTTGGTAATGAGCCCGAGTCGAGGCAAATGGACAACGACGAATAAAAAAGTAAAGCTAACTTCATAGAAAAATACAACAATGAAGAATGGTATAAAAAAAGAATGCTCCTTTCGTCGGGGAGCATTCTTTTTGCTATCATCCTTTATGTGCTGTCAATGCAGCCAGTTCTTCTTCCGTCAATTCCCGGTAGTCCCCAAGCTCAAGCGTCTCATCGAGTACAAGCGGCCCCATGGAAAGACGCTTCAAATAGGTTACCTTTTTACCGACAGCCTCAAACATCCTTTTCACCTGATGGAACTTCCCTTCCTGGATCGTCAGTTCGATTTCAGAGACATCGCCCGATTTTAAAATGACCAGTTCCCCCGGCTTCGTGACATAGCCGTCGTCCAGTTCCACGCCCTTTCGGAACGCTTCGATGTCCGCTTCCGTCACGACACCGTCTATCGTTGCATAGTACGTCTTCGGTACGTGCTTTTTCGGGGACAGGAGGTTGTGGGACAGGCTGCCGTCATTCGTGATGAGCAGTAGCCCTTCCGTATCCTTATCCAGCCGTCCGACGGGAAACGGCTTGAAATGCTGCGCCAGCGGGTCCAAAAGATCGATGACCGTTTCATCATAGCGGTCCTCCGTTGCCGAAATGACACCCGGCGGCTTGTTCATCATCAGATAGATGAATTCCGTATAGACGACCCGTTCGCCGTAGACCGATACGTCCTGTGTTTCCGGATCCACCTTCATGGCGGCATCCTTTACCGCGACGCCGTCCACTGTTACGGCCTTCTCCTTCAGCAGCTGTTTGACTTCCTTCCGCGAACCATAGCCCATATTAGCCAATAATTTATCTAGACGCATACCGTGCTCCTCCTATTTGAACCCTAGTTTATTTGCAATCTTCGCCGCCTTGGCACCGAGCAATTTCTGCGCAAGGCCGAGTCGAAGCGATATGAACGCATAGACGGCCACTCCAACGACAGCTCCTACCATGCAGTAGACAAGAGCCATCATTTTCGTATCAGGCGACAGGAAGGTATTCAGCAGCGCTATGGCCCCTGCAACACCGGCTGCCATGATGCCCGATAAAATGAAGATGAGCAGAATCCGGCGCTGCACCATTCTCGACTTGTAGTTCAGCGCCTTGTTGATGACGACAATGTTGATGGCGATCGTCGTCCCGTAGCCGAGCGCCGTCGCCAGGATGGCACCGTCCACCTCCAGCCATTTAATCAACGGTATATTACTGACGAGCTTCACTAGAACACCCGTCAGCAAACTGAAGACAATCCATTTTTGATAATCGATTCCCTGCAGAAGTGCAGCCGTCACTGAAAAGAGGGCGAATAGAATGGCAAGCGGTGCATAGTGCAGCAATACCATTGTCCCCATTTCGCTCTGTTCATACAGGAGATGGTAGATGTGCGGCGCAAGGACCATGATGCCGACCGTCGCCGGTACAGTGATGAAGAGCAGCACCTGGTACGTCTTATCCATGGCACTGCGCAAAGAGCCGAACTTCCCGAGCGTATAATATTCCGTAATGGTCGGAATCAACGCCATCGAAAAGCCTGTCGCCAGCATGACGGGGATGATCACGATCTTGTGCGTCAAAAAGTTCAGCATCGTGAAGTATGTATCCGTCACCTTGGCTAGGCCGATCGAAGCCATTGTGCTGTTGAACGTAAGTAGGTCCACCAGCTGGAAGAGGGAATTGGCAAGACCGACAAAGACGACAGGGATGGAGTATTTCAGCAGTTCTTTATACAAGCTTGAAAGAGGCACTTTTTCCGATGGTGCGGTGCTTTCGGCAAGCTTTTCGTCAAATTCCGGCTTATGCTTCCTCCAGAACCGGAACAGCACGGCCAAACCGGCAAGCGCCCCGATGAAGGCTGCAAATACCGCGAAGTTGATTGCTGTGGCAGGCGTGCCATCCATGAGGACGATGACGACGAATGCGCCCCCCAGCAGGACGATGATGCGGGCAATCTGTTCGACGAGCTGCGATACGGAGGTAGGCAGATAATGCCCGTACCCCTGGAAGAAACCACGGACCAGACTCATGAACGGGACGACAAGCAATGCAAAGCTGACCCATTGGATGACGTCCGCCACTTCTGCAACGCTGTAGATCTGATCATCATCCTCGATGACGATATGGGCAATCGGCGTGGACAAGAGGTTCAATATCAGGAACCCGCCGATACCACTTATGATCATCAGCTTGGTGCTCGAGCGGAGGAGCCTTCTTCCCGTCTCGTAATCACCCAGGGCATTGTACTTCGAAACGAACTTCGACACTGCAATCGGCAGGCCCGAAATGGCAATCGACAGCATAATGTTATATGGGATGTAAGCATATTGGTACAGCCCTATATTTTCTTCCCCTACAATCGCGTAAAAGGGGAAAACATAAATAAGGCCCAGTACTTTGGACAAAAATAGGCCGATCGTTAAAATCGCCGTGCCTTTCATCAATGAGGACATAACACCCTTCCAATCTATATGGAGTTACCATTTGTTTTAAAAAACAATCCATCTGTTAGTTTACATGTCTAAACACATTTACTCAATTCATTTCTTCTATTCGTGTATAATAATCATTACACAAATCGACAGAGAAAGTGAGTCCTACTTATGATAGACGTAATTGTAATCGGCGGGGGTCCATCCGGCTTGATGGCCGCCATAGCCGCCGCAGAACAGAATAAAAAAGTAATGCTTTTAGAAAAGGGAGGAAAGGTTGGCAAAAAGCTGGCCATTTCAGGCGGGGGCAGATGCAATGTCACAAACCGTCTGCCCGTTGAGGAAATCGTCAAGCACATCCCGGGTAACGGGCGTGTTCTATACAGTCCGTTCACCATCTACAACAACGAGGACATCATCGCCTTCTTCGAGGGCCTCGGGGTGAAGCTGAAGGAGGAGGACCATGGCCGTATGTTCCCGGTGTCAAACCGCGCACAGGATGTCGTCGACGCATTGATCCAGGAAATGAAGCGCCTAAAGGTAGAGGTGCGCCTGCATACCCCGGTCAGCAAATTATTGATGGATGATGAGAAAATCTATGGTGTTCGTTTAGAAGATGGTTCGGAAATAAGGGCAAAGGCAGTCGTCGTCGCAGTCGGCGGCAAAGCGGTCCCGCAGACCGGCTCCACAGGGGACGGCTATCCATGGGCTGAACGGGCCGGCCACACCGTCACCGACTTATATCCTACCGAGGTGCCCGTCACTTCGAAGGAGCCGTTCATCCAGTCCCGTGAACTGCAGGGCCTCGCATTGCGCGACGTTGCCGTATCCGTGCTGAACAAAAAAGGAAAGCCTGTCGTGACGCATCAGATGGACATGCTCTTTACGCATTTCGGCTTGAGCGGCCCCGCCATCCTGCGCTGCAGCCAGTTCATCGTGAAGGAAAGAAAGAAAAATGGCGGGGCGCCTGTACAGGTGCGCATCCAGTCGCTCGTCGACCATAACGAGGAGACATGCCTGCAGATGCTGAACAAGACCATCAAGGCGGAACCGAAAAAAGCGGTGAAGAACCTCTGGAAGTCGCTTGTGCCTGAACGCTGGCTTCTGTTCCTCTTGGAGCGTGCGGGCATCGATGCCTCTTTGACGGGCGTCGAGCTGTCCCAGGAAAAGCTTCGTGCATTCGCGCGGGAGCTTGTCGGCTTTACAATGGACGTGCATGGTACGCAGTCGCTCGAAAAGGCATTCGTGACGGGCGGGGGCGTTTCCGTGAAGGAGATCGACCCGAAGACGATGGGCTCGAAAATGAAGGAAGGCCTCTACTTCTGCGGAGAGATTCTGGACATCCACGGCTATACGGGCGGCTATAACATTACATCCGCGCTTGTGACCGGACGCATTGCAGGTATGAGTGCAGGTGCCGGCTGCTAGTCCCCACCATATTGAAAAGGCGGCTTGCCCTTAGTGCCAAGCTGCTCCTTTATATTAATATAATGTTTCTCCATCCGCATTGTAGTATTCATAATGGAATGATTTGAAGCCCTCTGGTTTTACGATGGCACGAATTGCCGGCCGTCCCTCCTCCAATTCAACAGGAATGACCACACCTTCGCTTTCATCGTCCCCCACCACGTCAATTCTGGCGATTGCATGCCCTTCATGGATGGCGATGACCTGACGCCCCCACTGAGACTGCGGAGCCATCATGACGTCTTCCTTCCCCCATTTTTCATCCCATAGCACGTAGCCATTCTCGTCTTTCAGGAAATGGGCAAAATGATTGACACCTTCTGCGGTCGTTATTAATGCGTAGCGGTGATTCCCGAAAGTCGCGGCATC
>JAZUQF010000136.1:0-2518 GCA_045605545.1 Lysinibacillus sp. | reverse complement strand
GTTTGAATATCAAATAGTGTACAGGACACTACGTAGTTGGAGGGATAGAAAGGTGGAAGGCGCAGAAGCGTTTGGGCTGATGTTTTCGATATTTTTCCTTTTGTTTTACCTGGGGATGATGATTTTCGTCATCTGGTTCATGATTACCGTGGTGAAGAATCTGAAGGCGCAAACAAGCCTTCTTGAACGGATGGAGGAGAAATTGAACTTCAGGAACGGTCCATCCTCCCTGGAGTAAGGAGCTGTTGAAGAGATAGGGGGGATAAGCCGCACGAATCGTTTTCGTGCGGCTGCTTTTCATTTTACAATCAATGCCGGACAGTTCACCCGCTTCATGACCTTATGGCTTACGCTTCCGAGCACCATTTCCTGCAATGAGTTCAGGCCGCGGCTGCCGATGATAACAATGTCAACGTTCGCCTCATTGGCATAGCGCACGATTTCGGGGCCAGGTGCTCCCTTTAGGATTGTGACCTTGACTGAAATGCCCGCTTCCTTCACGAGCTGCTCAATTGGCGCGACCTTGCGTCGGCGCTCGAGCTCCAGGCTTTCTGGTGACGTCGCATGGAGGACGTCGCGCTTCGCCTTTTCAAAATCCGCGACATATACAATATCAATCAATGAACCCTCCACAAGGCTCGCCAGTTTGATTGCTTCCTTCGCCGCACGGATGGCGTTTTCCGATCCGTCAGCAGCGAGTAAAATATGCTGATACATTCTTTTCCTCCCTCATGCCCGCTAAATAGCCCAATAAGTATATTATACAATTCTTCACGTGCAAGGTGTAATCCTGTTATGGTCGGCGAAGAACAAAACCTACTGCCTATATAATAGAAGGCATCTCGGATGATATCATGAAGAGGAAAGGCTGGGAAAACAACCAGCCTATTTAATAACAAAGCCGTATTGATAATAAGATGGGAAAGGAGAGAAGGCGTGCACAGTTTTTATCTGCTATTCAGTTATCTCCTTGGTACATGTATGACCGCCTATTTTGTCGGCAAATGGAAGGGTGTTGACCTGCAACGGCAAAACACAGGGAACCTCGGTGCCCGCAATGCAGGCAGGACTCTGGGGAAGGCAGCATTCTTTTTGACGGTGCTGGGAGACGGTGGAAAAGGAATCGCCGTCGTACTAATTGGACGATACCTAGGCTTTACCGACTTCTGGATTACTTTAGGCGTCTTGTCCGTGGTCCTTGGCCACCTTTATCCATTTTGGCTCCGGTTCAAAGGGGGAAAGGGAGTCGCTACAGGCATCGGCGCACTGCTTGCATTTTCTCCACCACTGATTCTCGCGCTACTGGCTGGCTTCCTTCTTGCATTGCCATTCACGAAAAGCATGACCATCAGTATGGTCGCCGGCTTTTTCACCTACAGTCTGGCGATTGTCCTGATGGGCCGCTGGGAGCTGACTGTTCTTATTGCTATGCTCATTCTGCTGACGATTGAACATCGGCAAAATATATCAGAAAGGGTGAAGTGAAGTGTACTGGTGCAAAATTGCAGCGACAGAAAAGGAATTTGATGAAATCGCCGCACTCAATTATGAAACATTCGTCGAGGAAATCCCACAGCATCAACAAAATAAGGAACGACGTCTCGTCGATCGCTTCCATCATGAAAATACATATATGCTCGTATACAAGGAACATGACATTGCGGGGATGATTGCCTTTCGTGCCGTTCGTCCTTTTTCACTTGACGAAAAAATCGGCCCGATGGAGGAGCACCTTGACGAGGAGCTGTGCCGTAACCTTTGCGAGCTCCGGCTGCTTGCCATTAAGAAGGAGCACAGGAACGGCCGGTCGATGCTACGGTTGTTCAAGGCATTATACGCCTACTTCTATGAGCAGGACTTTTCGGCCTGCGTCATTTCGGGAACGTCCCGTGAAGAGAAGATGTATAAGCGAATCGGCTTTGAACAATTCGCTCCGGCTGTTGGTACGAAGGATGCCCAGTACCTTCCGATGGTGCTGACAAGAACATCCATTGACCAGTTCCGTCTGCGCATGATGAAGGATGCAAAGGTGTTTTACCCAGGGCCGGTCAAACAAGAGGGCGAACTCCTGCATACAAACATGTCCCATCGTAGTATCGATGCTGCCAAATTGTATAATGATGTTAAAAACAGGGTGAAATCTCTAGCCGTTACCCGGCACGTGGCCACCGTTGTTGGAACCGGTACATTGGCCAATGACATTATGCTCGGTGCCGTGAAAACTCGCTTTGGGAATCAGCAAGGACTGATGCTAAGTAACGGGGAGTTTGGGGAACGTTTGATGCGCCAGGCTGCCAATTGGGGGCTTGCCTACATGGAACAACGGCATAAATGGGGGCAGCCATTCAACCTTGATGAAATCGAGAAGACCATCAAGGAGCAAAACATCCGCTGGCTTGCATTCGTCCACGGTGAGACATCGACCGGCACATTGAATCCGCTGAAGGAACTGCAGGCATTATGTGATGCCTATGAAATGAAATTGTGTGTCGACTGCATCAGCTCCTTCGGGTCGTTG
>JAZUQF010000135.1:0-13709 GCA_045605545.1 Lysinibacillus sp. | reverse complement strand
AGACCGCTTGGCCTCCGACTTAACGGCGCCGCTTCCGGTAAACGTCACCTTCTTTACAAGCGGGTGTGTCGTCAAAATATCGCCAAGTTCGCCGCCCGAACCTGTGACAATCTGCAAACAACCATCAGGAAGACCGGCCTCCTTGAAAATTTCCGCCATCACAAGGGAACTGAGCGGTGTTTGCGTGGCCGGCTTCAGCACGACCGTATTGCCCGCCGCAATGGCAGGGCCGACCTTATGGGCAACCAGATTGAACGGAAAGTTGAACGGAGTGATGGCACTGACGACGCCCAGAGGCACACGTTTCGTATAGCCCAGGCGGTCCGTCACACCGGGTGCTGCATCCATCGGCACGGTCTCACCCGTGGACTGCTTCGTCGCCTCCGCTGAAAATTGGTATGTGGCGATTGTACGTTCAATCTCCACAAGACCGGCCGATATCGGCTTTGCCGCTTCCTTCGCCAGAATCTCCACCAGTTCCTGTTTACGTGCACGCATGATGGCCACGACATTATAGAGGATCTCCGCGCGGTCATAGGCTGTCATCTTCTTGAACGCCTGGAACGCCTTTTGCGCCCCCTCGATGGCGCGCTCTACATCCTGCACGCTCGCCTTCGCCACCTTGGCGATTACTTCCCCGCTATATGGTGAAGTCAGGTCATACGTTCTTTCTGCCGACCCCCACTGGCCATTAATCCATAATTTTGTCTCCTGCATGAAAGACACCTCCATCAAAAATTCAAATCGATTCCTAATAACTCCGTCAGGCCTTCTGGAATGCCTGGCGGGAAGGAGAGGAGGAACTCACCCGCCTCAAATACATCCTCCCAAGATATATTGCCTGTCGCACCGACGATGTCCTGCATATCCGCATAATCCCGCACAAGCTTTTGAATGGCTACGATCAACGCCAGCTCCTTCATCCGCCGCAGCGCCTTTGTCTCGCGGAGGAGGCCTTCGAGCAGGACGACCTCTTCGACCGCCTGTAGATCGGCGGCGGCCAGCGCGAGGATGCCGATGAACGGATAATGGACCCTCTTCATATGTATACCCTGTTTCTCCAGTTCTATTTTAAGCTGTGCGGCGTATTCGGCAAGCTCCATATGAAAATGGATGTCGTAGATGGTCAAAATCTGCGCAAGCGCCTGAAGCGCATCCCCCGCCTTGAATCCCCTCTTACGCAGCGCTTCGAAATAGCTGTGCATCGTCCGTGCCTGCCGGGGCATGTCCCCATCGCTGTGTGCCGTTACAAGTACAGCCAGGGGGATATCGCTCTTCCTCGTCAAAAAGGGCTGGAGCTTATGCATTTCTTCATACAGCCCCTTGGCCCGGCCGGCATGTGCCTTGTCTTCCAAAAAGAAGGCGCTGATGACACGATACGGGGAGCGGGCAAAACCGTGCTCCCCGAGGAGGGCATCTTTTGCCTCCACCTTCAGCGCGCACGCTTCCATGTTCCCATGCAATGCCAGATGGGTCGCTGCTTTATAATGCAGCGCGATGTTCTTACGGCACGGCAGGAAGACACGGAACAGCGGGTCTTTGGATTCCATTCGGTCCAGCACCGCCTGATGCTCCACCCCGCTGTACACCCGCCCGGCAAATGTATACCGGGCTGCCAAGGAAGCGATGAGCCGCATGTTCGGCTGCCCGCCTGTATAATTGAAAACCTTTGTGTAATTACTCTCCAGCATTTGTATGAACTGTGCATGCATCCTCTTCACCCCATGGCTCCATTATACGCCTTTTCCTTCCAGATTCGTAAAATCAAACGCCCGGCTGCAGGCGCATGCTGCCACTTGCCCTCCCTGCCTGCACCCAAAAAAGAGGCCGCCCGAAAAAGCCGGACAGCCCCGTCCCATTTTCATGGTACCGGCTATATCAATCTATGACGGCATGCATCGTAGCAGCCGCATGCCAAAGCGCCTTTCCGACCGATTTCCATCAATCCGCAAGCTCCTTCAGCTCAGCGGGGGTGAAGGCGCGGGACCTTGTCAAGAACCGCTTCCCTTCCACGCCCTCCAAAGAAAACATGCCGCCCCGCCCTTCCACTACATCAATGATGAGCTGGGTATGCCGCCAATAATCGAATTGGTTTTTGTGCATGTAGAAGGGGCTTCCGCCGATTTCACCAAGCAGGACATCCTGGCTGCCGAGGATCAGGTCCCCCTCCGGATAGCACATCGGGGAAGAACCGTCACAGCATCCGCCCGATTGATGGAACATGATGTGGCCATGGCGCTCCTTCAACAGTTCAATCAGCTCAAGTGCAGCGTCCGTCGCAATGACTCGCTCCGTCACACGCGCACCTCCTTCTTTTAGAAGAATCCTAATTTGTTCGGGTTGTAGCTCACCAGCAGGTTTTTCGTCTGCTGGTAGTGGCTCAGCATCATTTTATGGTTTTCGCGGCCGACACCGGACATTTTGTAGCCGCCGAATGCAGCGTGGGCCGGATATTGGTGGTAACAGTTCGTCCATACACGCCCGGCCTCGATTCCACGGCCGAAGCGGTAGGCAGTATTCATGTCGCGCGTCCAGATGCCCGAACCCAGTCCGTATAATGTATCGTTTGCCATCTCAAGCGCCTCTTCCTGCGTCTTGAATGTCGTGACCGATACGACTGGACCGAAGATTTCCTCCTGGAAGATGCGCATCTTGTTATGCCCTTTGAAGACTGTCGGCTTGATGTAGTAGCCGCCCGCCAGATCGCCTTCAAGATTATTCCGCTCCCCGCCGATCAGGCATTCTGCGCCTTCCTGCTTGCCGATGTCCAGGTAGGACAGGATTTTCTCCATCTGTTCGCTCGATGCCTGGGCACCCATCATTGTACTTGGGTCCAGCGGGTTGCCCGTCTGGATGGCTTCCACACGCTGCAGCACACGCTCCATGAATTTTTCATAGATTGATTCCTGAATGAGTGCGCGTGACGGGCATGTACATACCTCCCCCTGGTTGAGGGCAAATAATACGAAGCCTTCCACGGCCTTATCCAGGAAATCATCATCGTGCGCCATGATATCTTCAAAGAAGATGTTCGGCGACTTTCCTCCCAGCTCGAGCGTGACAGGAATCAGGTTCTGGGATGCATATTGCATGATCAGACGGCCTGTCGTCGTTTCCCCTGTAAAGGCGATCTTGCCGATGCGGGGGTTCTGCGCAAGCGGCTTCCCTGCTTCCAGGCCGAAGCCGTTGACGATGTTGACGACGCCCGGAGGCAACAGGTCTTCAATCAACTCCATCAGTACCATGATGGAGACCGGCGTCTGCTCCGCCGGCTTCAATACGACGCAGTTTCCTGCCGCAAGGGCCGGGGCAAGCTTCCATACTGCCATCAGCAGCGGGAAGTTCCAAGGTATAATCTGCCCGACCACCCCGATCGGTTCATGGAAGTGGTAGGCGACCGTATCGTCGTCAATTTGGCTGAGTGTGCCTTCCTGTGCACGGATGGCACCTGCAAAATAGCGGAAATGGTCGATTGCCAGCGGAAGGTCGGCGTTCAGTGTTTCACGCACAGCCTTTCCGTTGTCCCATGTCTCTGCAACTGCCAGCATTTCGAGGTTCTGTTCAATGCGGTCGGCAATCTTCAATAGGATGTTGCTGCGTTCTGTCGCCGATGTCTTCCCCCACGCCTCTTTTGCTTCATGGGCTGCATCCAATGCCAGTTCGACATCCTCCTCCGTCGAGCGGGCCGCCTGTGTGAAGACCTTCCCCGTCACCGGTGTGATGTTGTCAAAGTACTGGCCCTTCACTGGCGGCGTCCATTTGCCGCCGATGTAATTATCGTAGCGCTCCTTGAAATTCACTAATGCTCCATCTGTGTTCGGAAATGCATAAACCATTGAAACCTCTCCCCTTTGCCGAAATGATTCTTTGAATGACCCTTTGTCGCCCGCATGTCCATGCTTGCCAATTCTATGTAACTACAAAAGGCATTTCTACTTACTATATTGTCAGAAAGGGCAGGTTAATTCAATTTTGAAGCACCAATTTTCAAAATTTACTGATAATATTATAGCAGTATATTTTCATTGGCTGAATGCCCCTCCCTACTTGACCTACCCACCCCCATCCATTTCGTAAACTTCAAAAAGGACCCTGCCGCTTGATGATGATAAAAAGGTTCGGGTACTGTATACTGAGACTATTCTGATAGTAGGTGAAAAATATGCGTATCAATAAATTTCTGGCAGAAACAGGCATCACATCAAGGCGCGGGGCAGATAAGTGGATTGAGGAAGGCCGCGTCACAATCAACGGGGAATTGGCGACCGTCGGAAGCAAGGTGGAAGACGGCGATTCCGTATGCGTGGACGGCAAACCGGTGCAGAGGGAAGAAAAGCTTGTCTATATTGCCCTGAACAAGCCCGTCGGCATCACAAGCACGACCGAACGGCATATCGAGGGAAATGTCGTCGACTTCGTCAACCACCCCCTCCGCATCTTCCATATCGGGCGTCTTGATAAGGACTCGGAAGGCCTGCTTCTTCTGACAAACGACGGGGACATCGTAAATGAAATCCTGCGGGCTGAAAACCATCACGAAAAGGAATATGTGGTCCAGGTGGACAAACCCCTGACGGACCAGTTCCTAAAGAAGATGGCAAGCGGCGTGGAGATCCTGGATACGAAGACGCTTCCCTGCAAGGTCGAAAAAGTATCAAGCCATGTATTCAAAATCATTCTGGAACAAGGCCTGAACCGCCAAATCCGCCGCATGTGTTCGGCGCTCGGCTATTCGGTAAGGCGCCTGCAGCGCATCCGCATCATGAACATCCACCTAGGCAACCTGAAAGTCGGACAATGGCGCGACTTGACGGAGAAGGAACAAAAAGAGCTATTTAAGCTGCTGAACTATAAACAATGATTTACGTAGCAAAGGAGATGGCGATGTATGCTGACGATTCAACCAACGGAAATGCTTGCCGGCTTCCGTATCAGCGGGGACTATTGGGACATCGATTCATTACTGGCGGCCATTTACGAGGTGACAGGCGACGAGAACCGCTACTTTGACTTCCAGGGGGCCCGCAACCGCATCCTACGCGTGTGCCTGGAGCTCCGCAGGGCGACAAAGGGCGAACGCAACATTGAATTTGTGTCAAACGGCATCCACAAAGGGCTTGAAAAGGAAAAAGAGATTCTCGCTCCGAGGAAAAACGTCTATTTTTCCGTGGAGATTCTGATGCCCGAGCTCATTTTCACGGCGATTGCCCTCAATGACTTCATCCGTCTCCACCAGGAAATGATCGACCCTTCCATGTGGAATATCCATGTCGCCACAATCCGCAAATTTCAGGCGACGGTGGCTGCGGCATTGGAGGAATTATTGGAAGAGGAGCACTACCACACCTTCCTCCAGATGCTGCATGCCAAGCAGCCATTCTATTTCCGCTATGCAACCCAATATGTGGATGTGTTGAACCTCGAGTATCTCCACCTGCCCCTTGAAGAGCGGAAGAGCACTCTATCAGCCTATGCTTTAAGACTATTGATGGAAGATGATCGCTATATGGCATTGAAGGAACAGCTCATGACTACCGCCAGCAGAACGAAGCATTCGGTCCATGAGCTCGACCTGTCGATCAAATACCCCGAACCAATCGTCTGGTAAATGGCCGGCCCTATGACTTGGGATTGGACCGGCCTTTTTGAAAATGAGGCTGGGACAACAACAGAAAAAGCATTGCATCCTGAACTGCACCCCAATTGTTAGACACATCTAACAATTGGAGGTGTAGTTTTTTTATGACTAAATTCACTAAAGAAATAAAGTTAGCTATCGTACAAGGTTTTAATCCAGCTCTGATTTCACAATTAGAATATTCGCAAAAGATGGGTGTTACTAGAGCCCAATTTCAATTTTGGTTAAAATTATATGATTTACATGGCGAAGATGGATTTAACAATTCCTATACAAATTATCCCGTACCCTTTAAACTAAATGTACTTAACTACATGGTTCAAACTGGTGCGTCACTAATGGATACAGCAGCTCTTTTTAAAATTTCTAGCTACACAATAGTGTATAGTTGGCAAAAGCAAATGGAGAATGGTGGTATAGATGCCCTTGAACCAAGATCAAAGGGGCATCCATCCATGAAAAAAGAAACGAACAATCAATCAAAACAAGCACCCGTAGAAGGCTCACCTGAAGCACTTCGAACAGAAATCGACCGTCTACGTATGGAAAACGAGTATTTAAAAAAGTTGAACGCCTTAGTTCAAGCCAAGGAAAAATCACCAAAGAAGACAAAGTAAAGATCATCTATGAATTAAGGCGTAAATACTCGGTGAAGGCGCTTGTGGCATTCGCAGATATTCCACGTAGCACGTACTACGATTTAGTAAAGAAGTTGAGTCGACCAGATCCAGATGCCGGGTTAAAGGCTGAAATTCAAGCAATTTATAACGAACATGAAGGTCGTTATGGCTATCGTCGCATTCGAGATGAACTGGCGAATCGCGGGCAAAAAGTGAACCATAAAAAGGTTCAACGCATCATGAAAGAACTTGGTTTAAAGTGCTTAGTGCGTATGAAAAAGTATAAGTCTTATAAAGGTACAGTCGGTAAAATCGCACCGAATATTTTAGACCGTAATTTTGCAGCTGAAGTCCCAAATGAGAAGTGGGTAACGGATATTACAGAATTTAAATTATTCGGTGAGAAGCTCTATTTATCTCCTGTTTTAGACTTATTTAACGGAGAAATTATCACCTACACAATTGGTCATCGACCAACGTATTCGCTTGTTTCAGAAATGTTGGAGAAGGCATTAGAGAAGTTACCAGAGGAACACCAATTACTAATGCATTCCGATCAAGGTTGGCATTATCAAATGAAACAATATCGCCACGCCCTTGAATCAAGAAGCATTGTGCAAAGCATGTCGCGTAAAGGAAACTGTTATGACAACTCAGTGATGGAGAATTTTTTCGGCATCATGAAATCGGAGTTCCTCTACTTCAAAGAGTTTGAAAGTGTGGAGCATTTTAAATTGGAACTTGAAAATTATATAACGTATTACAACACGAAACGTTTAAAGGCAAAATTAAAACTGAGTCCGGTACAATACCGAACTCAGTTTATAAAAGCTGCCTAAACGAAATAATCGTGTCTAACTTTTAGGGGTCACTTCAGATGCAATGCTTTTTTTGCTGTAGGCGCGCTGTCCGCCGTGTCGTCACTTTCACCTAGTCCAATCTTTCATACGCCATTCTGCGTATAACCGCCTCATGCTGAGGATACTTCTCCATCAGTTCCCCTTGGGTGAACAATTCAAAGTCCGCATAGTCGAAGCCCGGCGATACCATGCACCCCACCAGGCTGAAAGAACCGACTTCATCGACCGAGGAGCCGAAAATCGTATATTTCGGCACCAATACCTGCGGCGCTTCCCCGTCTGCTGCGTTCAGGCCCAGCTTCCTTGCCTCGTACGTTCCATCCGCATGGATCATATGGATCGTGAGCGGGCTGCCTGCATGATAATACCAAAGTTCATCCGACTGCAGGCGGTGGAGGTGGGAAATGTCGGTGGAGCGCAGCAAAAAATAGATGCTCGTATAGCCCGGGCGTTCGCCGGACGGTGTGGGTACATGCCCTCCTGCTGTATAGGTGGGGGCATAGAATCCTCCCTCGGCATGCGGCTGCAGTTGCAGTTTCCGAATATAATAATCCGCCTCAACTGTCACATCAATCACTCCTTTACGGCCTACTATAGCAAAAAAGGCGGATTCCCGAAATCGGAATCCACCTTTTTTTATAGCCCGCCCAGATAGGCAGCCTTTACCTCTTCGCTTTCCTGCAGTTCCTTCGCTGTACCCGAAAGGACGATGCCGCCCGTTTCCAGTACATAGGCACGGTGCGCGACGGATAACGCCATATTGGCATTCTGTTCCACTAACAGCACCGTTACGCCCTCCTTATTGACCATCTCGATGATATTGAAGATATTTTTGACCATCAGCGGTGCAAGCCCCATCGATGGCTCATCCAAGATGATGAGCTTCGGCTTCGACATGAGTGCACGCCCCATGGCAAGCATTTGCTGCTCACCTCCCGACAGCGTACCGGACAATTGCTTGCGGCGTTCCAAGAGGCGCGGGAACAGCTCATATACATGCTCCATGTCCTTCTTGATGCCATCGCGGTCCTTCCGTAGATAGGCCCCCAGCTCCAGATTCTCCTCCACCGTCATGTTGGAGAAAACCCGGCGCCCTTCCGGTACATGGGAGATGCCGGCTTTTACAATCGCCTGGGCGGGCTTTCCGTCGATGTTGGAACCCAGATATTCAATCGAACCTTTTTTGGGCTTCAGCAGGCCGGAAATGGTTTTCAGCAATGTGCTCTTCCCCGCACCGTTCGCACCGATCAATGTCACAATCTCGCCCTCGTTCACCTCTAGGGAGACGCCCCGCAATGCTTGAATATTGCCGTAGTAGACATCGATTTCGTTGATCTTCAGCATTATGCTGTCACCTCCTCACCCAAGTACGCCTCGATTACCTTTGGATTTGAACGGATTTCTGCAGGAGACCCTTCTGCAATCAGCTGCCCATGGTCCAGCACATAAATCCGTTCGCAGATGCCCATGACGAGGTGCATGTCGTGCTCGATCAATAGAATCGTCAAATTGAATTCCTTGCGGATGAATGAAATGAGCTCCATCAGATCATGCGTCTCCTGGGGATTCATGCCTGCTGCAGGCTCATCCAGCAACAAAAGCTTCGGTCCGGCTGCAAGGGCACGGGCGATTTCGAGGCGCCGCTGCATCCCATACGGCAGGTTCTTCGCCAGCTCATCCTTGTAGACGTCCAGCCCGAAGATTTTCAGGAAGGCGAGCGACTCCTCCTCCATCTTCGCCTCTCCCTTGAAATGGCTCGGCAGGCGGAAGACGCTCGACAGCAGATTATGCTTGGCGAGGCCGTGGTTCGCCACCTTTACATTGTCCAGAACAGACAGCTCCTTGAAGAGCCGGATGTTCTGGAACGTCCGGCTGATGCCGCCCCTCGTCACCTTGTAGGGGTCCAGGCCGGCAATCGACTTGCCTTCGAACGTGATGCTTCCTTCCGTCGGTGTATAGACGCCCGTCAGCATATTGAATGTCGTCGTCTTCCCTGCACCGTTAGGACCGATCAGACCGATCAGCTCGCCCGGGGCCATATACATATCCACCTTCTGGACAGCCTTCAGACCTCCGAACGTAATGCCCAAATTATCTACCTTTAAAAGAGCCTCAATCATGCCTTGGACCCTCCTCTTCTACCAAACTTGAATAGATCCGTCACTTCTTTTGTACCGAGCAGCCCCGATGGACGGTAGAGCATGACCAGAATCAGTACGAGCGAATAGATGATCATCCGCGTCTCCGGGAATCCCTGCAGGTATGTCGTCACGAATGTCAGGAAGATTGCGGCGATCACCGACCCCGAAAGACTGCCCAGTCCACCCAGCACTACGAAGATCAAAATATCGAAGGATTTCAGGAATCCGAACGTCGTCGGCTGGATGATATAGAAATTGTGCGCATAGACGGCTCCGGCAACCCCTGCAAAGAACGAACCAATTGCGAATGCCACGACCTTATAGTAGGTTGTATTGATGCCCATCGCATCCGCCGCAATCTCGTCTTCCCTGATGGAAATGCATGCGCGGCCGTGGCGGGAATTGGTGAAATTCGAGATGACCAGGATTGTGATGAATACACCGAAGAACGCATATGTCCAGTTCGTCTGGTGTGTAATCTGCATGCCGGCCGCACCACCTACATACTCGATGTTCAAGAAGATGATCCGGATGATTTCCGCAAAGCCGAGCGTGGCAATCGCCAAGTAGTCGCCCTTCAGACGAAGCGTCGGGATGCCGACCAGCAACCCTGCAAGCGCTGCCACAATGGCGCCCAGCAGGATGCCCGTTATAAACGGCAGGTCCAGCTGCATGGTACAGATGGCTGAAACGTATGCCCCCACCGCCATGAAGCCCGCATGGCCGATTGAAAACTGGCCGGTGATCCCTAAAATGATATGTAGGCTGACCGCAAGCATGATGTTGATGCACATTGTTATCAACATGTTTTGATGATAGAAGGTTACCACGCCGTTATTAATCAGCACTTGTACGACTGCATAGATTACTAGCGCGAGGACTACGTAGCCCCAGAAAATTTTCGACTTTTTCATACGCTCCCCACCTACACTTTCTCGCGCGCATTTTTACCGAAAATGCCCGCAGGTCGTAAAATTAAAATCAGAATCAAAATAACGAAGGCCGCTGCATCACGCCACAATGAATAGCCCAACGCACTGACCACCGTTTCCACCACACCGAGCAAAAGGCCGCCGACCATGGCACCGGGAATGCTGCCGATTCCGCCCAGCACGGCTGCGACGAAGGCCTTCAAGCCCGGCAATACACCCATCAGCGGTTCAATGCGTGTGTAGTAGATGCCGAAGATGACCCCTGCCGCACCGGCCAGTGCAGAGCCAATGGCAAACGTGGCGGAAATCGTATTGTCGACGTTGATGCCCATCAGGCGCGCTGCATCTGCATCGTGGGATACCGCACGCATCGCTTTCCCGATTTTCGTCTGATGGACGATGAATTGCAGCATCAGCATCAGCACTAGGGAAATGACGAGAATGACGATTGCCTGCACGCTGATCTGTGCACCGAAAATTTCAATTTTTGCATTTCCAATGACCGTAGGATAGGCCTCCGGTGACGCACCGCGGAAGAAGATGACCGTATACTCGATCAGCAGCGACACACCGATTGCCGTAATGAGCGCCGCAATCCTTGTGGCATTGCGCAGCCGTTTATAGGCGACACGTTCTATGATGACCCCGATGACCGCACAGAGAATCATTGCCAGGACCAATGCCAGGATGAAATGCATCTCCCAGCGCGCAATCGCGTAAAAGCCGATGAAGGCGCCAAGCATGAAGACATCCCCGTGGGCGAAGTTGATCAGCTTGATGATGCCGTAGACCATCGTATAGCCGAGGGCGATCAACGCGTAGATACTGCCAAGTGAAACCCCGTTCACCAGCTGTTGTATCCATTCCATTTCGATTCACTCCTTTATCCATCACTATGTTCGACTAGCGTGTAAAAGCCCCTCTAAAAAAGGGGAAAAAAGGGAGGCATCCTCAGCCCCCCTTCGAATATCGCATTAAGGATTCACTTTTGACTTGAATACTTGACTGCCGTCTACGAACTCCAGAACTGTCGCCGATTTAACTGGGTTATGCTTTTCGTCTACCGTGAATGTTCCTGTAATCAAGCTCAAGTCCTTCGTCTCTGCCAGCGCCTTTTGGATTGCTTCGCCCGTTACTTCATCGCCCGCGCGCTCGATTGCATCCTTCAGGTAGTACACCGTATCATAGCCAAGCGCATGGAAGGCGTTCGGCTGCTCGCTGTACTCCTCCTCGAATGCTGCTACGAATTCCTGGATCTTCGTGTCTGGATCCCCGGAAGAATAGTGGTTTGTAATATATGTGTTGTTCAGCGAATCCGCCCCGGCCAGTTCCACCAGCGTCGGAGAGTCCCAACCATCGGCGCCCATCAGCGGAACATCGATTCCCAGTTCACGGGCCTGCTTGACGATCAAGCCGACCTCTTCGTAGTATCCCGGGATGAAGACGAAGTCAGGATTCGCCGATTTGATATTTGTCAGTGTGGATTTGAAATCCACATCATCCGTTACATACGCCTCCTCTTTTACTACCTTGCCGCCGTTTTCCTCAATCTGCTTTTTGAAGGAGGCCGCCAGCCCTTTTGCATAGTCCGATGTGGAGTCCATATAGATGGCTACGTTTTTAGCCTCGAGCTCCTCCGATGCAAAGTTCGCCGCTACGATTCCCTGGAACGGGTCGATGAAGCACGTACGGAAGGCGTAGTCGTTCACCTTGCCATCATCGTTGACCGTCACCGTCTCGGCCGTGCCCGATGCAGTGACCATCGGAACCTTGAATTGGCCGGCCGTCTGCACAATCGCCGTCGCATTGCCGGAAGTGGCAGGACCGAGCATCGCCACTACCTTTTCCTGCTCTGCAAGACGGATGGCCGCCGTTACAGCCTCGGCGTTGTCCGATTTATTATCCACTGCCACGTACTCGATTTTTTTGCCGTTGATGCCGCCATCCGCATTGATCTCATCAATGGCCAATTTGGCGCCATCGTTGATAGAGGAGCCATATGATGCTACAGCGCCTGAAAGCTCCAGGTTCGCCCCTATTTTAATTGTATCGCCTGATGAACCGCTTCCCCCGTTTGATGAACCGCCTTCCCCTGTGTCACCACAGCCTGCCAACACCCCGGCAAGGACTGTCGATGCCAAAAAGATTGACGAGAACTTTCTCATTTTCGAATGTTTCATATCCATTCTCCCCCATTGAAATAAAATTCAAATATTAGATATTTCTGATAATTATACATGAAGAAAATACCATTCACAATAACTTATATGAATATTCTAAATTAATTATCTATACTAATATTTTTGATAATTGAGACTTTTGTATTGTAATGGGTAGGGTGGTATTCGTCTAGAATAATTTTCCATTTTTCATCCCTTGAAGAAGCTCTTTCTCAATAGGAACCATAACAGCAGGCCATAGATGGCATGGGCTCCTATCCAGATGGAGAACGCGGGGGCGGAAGTGATGGGCGGCGTCCTCTCCGATAAACCGGTCAACGGATAATAACAAATCGCTATACCGATATTGACGCCTATGCATAATGCCATAAATGCCTTGCCGGTCAACCGGTGGCGTCTTGCTATTGCCATCAATAGAAATGCAAGCGACACTGCTACGATTAAATGAAGGACGAACTCCCTGAACTCTGTCAGGTGCAGGGAGCCAAGCACCGGGATGTAATCGATGTTCAGCAGCAGTGTATATACCTTATGCCCTGTTGCATACTGCCCCAGCTTCAGCAGGAGCCCCAGTGCAACTCCTGCTGCCGTACCGGCAAAAAGCGTGTAGCCAACCCGTTTCATGCCGGTTCCCCCTACCATTCCAGCCTGAATACGCAGATGCGCTCATTTTCATTCCGATGGCCGCGCAGCCGCACCTCCGCCAGCAGATCGAAGTTCGTTTCATACTGGAGGTACTGCAGGTAGTCCGGTGCCGGATAATACAGCAGGAGATGGATGTCACGGGGATGCTGCTCAAATGACCAGAGGATATTCATGAGCACCGTGCGGAAAATCTGGACGGAAAATGGATTGAAGAAAAAGAACACATTGTCCTGCGCCGTCACCTCATACTCTTCTGCCAGCATGTGTAGAAACGTGATGGGAATCAGCCGCTTCCTCGCCTTCTGGAGATACGTCGTCCTGTTGTTCATCGCCTCGAGGAAGAATTTATCATCCATTTCAATTCCGACGACAGGCACTTGGAAGGTATGGTGCAGATAAATGGGGACCCGCCCCTTTCCGCATCCGAAGTCCACCACCGTCGCTTTCTCCGGAAGCTCGTAATTTTCAAACAGTTGCTCCAGCGCCTCGTATGGGGTCGGTTCATAGCGGTGGTAGTGCGAGGATTTCGGATAGCCCATTTGATAGCCTGCTGTACTGATATTCAAAAGCTTTTCAAAATACTGTTCGTTCATCTGGCTTCCCCTTTCTTGCAGTGGATTCTTCCATCCTTCATTCTCCCAAATCATAAACCGCGCTGTCCACAAATCCGAAGCCGTTCGAACAGGCCTCTCT